>JAISMM010000012.1 GCA_031276725.1 Clostridiales bacterium
CACGCGGATTGCGACGGTCGGACAACCACCCCGGCGCTAACGCGCCACGAACCGAGCAGTCAAACGGCGTAGCCGTTTGTAGGGCGTGCGAGCTTGCGAGCTAAGCCCGTCATTACGGCGAGGCACTCCACATAGGGGAATTTTGGGGATATGCCGAGTGCGGCGGACGGACAACCACCCCGTCGCTAACGCGCCACCCCTCCCCAGAGGGGAATTCAAGGGATATGTCGAATGCGGCGGACGGACAACCACCCCGGCACCTACGGTGCCACCCCTCCACAGAGGGGAATTTTGGGGATATGCCGAGTGCGGCGGGCGGACAACCACCCCGGCACCTACGGTGCCACCCCTCCGCAGAGGGGAATTTTAGGGATATGCCGAGTGCGGCGGACGGGCAACCACCCCGGCACCTACGGTGCCACCCCTCCACAGAGGGGAATTCAAGGGATATGTCGAATGCGACCGACAAACTGTTGAGAAAAAATTGCCCGCCCGCCGCTATCGGCACGGCGCTTGAATTCCCCTCTATGGAGGGGTGGCGGCGAACGCCGACGGGGTGGTTTAATTACTCGCTTTAACCGCTTGAAAAAAAGTTTGCTTTGATATACAGTTTTTTTATTCTGATATTAACTAATAGTTTAACCGCTTAAATGTAGTTTTTAGCCGCTAAAATCTAAAACGAAAG
This sequence comes from Clostridiales bacterium, assembly GCA_031276725.1. Lineage (GTDB taxonomy): Bacteria > Bacillota > Clostridia > Christensenellales > Pumilibacteraceae > RACS-047. Next base: position 686 of record JAISMM010000012.1, read on the forward strand.
CGGCTCGTAGGCGGCGTATAAATTAATGCCCAACGTTACGACTAAATCATCGTATCCTCGTGCTCTTCGATTGCATACTTAACATACAAATTGATGTCCGGCGTTAAACTATCGGCGCCGTTAAACTCGGTTGTGCAATCAAAATCGGTGTAAATAACGGCTCGGTAACCGATTTGAGCCGCGCCGTCCGCCTCGGCTTGAATATCGTCGAACGGCAACAAGCCGTTTCCGTCGGCGATGAACCTACTAACCGCGCCGTCGGGGTAAAACAGAACGGCGGTGAACAGAGTCGTCCATTCGAGGAGCGGCGGCGGATAATTAATCGCGCTAACGCCGTCGTATGTGTATATGCACACATATTCCTCGTCGTAGTACGATACGCTTTGAGCTATCAAGCCGTTTTCCTCGGTAAACTCGTGCGTAGAGCCGTATTCGTCCGTAACCGTATAAACGTTGCCCGTTTTTTGCACGCTTTCGGGGTTGTGAGTCGGCCCGTAGAATATCTCTTTTGCCTCAAATAAAGCCGTAAGATCTTCTATACGCGGGTTGTAGGTCTTTATCGCCGTCGTAGTGTCGCCGCCCGTCATCAACGTGTACTCGTAATTGCCGACGCGCCATTGCTCCGTCGACACGCCGTCGACGGTTATACGCATATAGTACTCTATCGGCATTGCTCCCGAAAAACTTATACTGCCAACCATTCCGCTATCTGCGGCGTGCATTCCCGTAACCCTTTGCGAGCTGCGGACGCACAGCGAACGGAATTGATCCGTATCGTCGTCGGGGTCGCCCCAGCAAGCGTATAGGTCCAAACCCGACGAATAATCGTCGGTAAAGTGATTAAAAACCATTAGCTTTGAAAAATCGTTCGTGTCGTCCGTCGCCCAGCCCATAAAAACCTTGCCGGAGTACCGCGGAATCACATCGCATACAATTTCCGCCGAAAGATTAGCTCTATAAAGGATCCTCCTCATTTCATCCGTGCCGTCATTAAAGTGGAATCTGACATCGACAAGCTCCCCGCCGTCCTGCGGAGCGTAAAACGCGTAAATAACGGTGTCGGCGTTAACCGGCTTATCAAAATCGTAGCTGACGAACGTCAACGGGTTCGTACTCCAACCTATGAAATCGCTGCCGTATCTTTCGGGCGCGACCTTCGGCTCGGCGGGCGCTTTACCGCCCGGCACCGCCTGCGGCTCAAAATTGTCGTTATATTCGCCCGCGTCGAGGTTAAACGTTACCGTGTAAGAAGTCGGTTGCGTCGGCTCGCCCTCGATAAATTTTATGTAGAGCGTAATATCGTCGGTCAAGGGCAGGTCGGCGGCGACAATATCGGTAAGCGCGGAATCGGCGTAAATTTCGGCGGTATAGCCGTTTTGATATTTGTGGGCGCCGGAATCCGCGACGCTTTGAAGGTTAGATATACTTAGCGTATCCGTGTCGGGGTCGGCATAAACCGTTCCACGGTCGCCGTTGGGGTATGCCAACGTCGCCCCGAAGGTGCGGTCCCACTCAATATCGGGAATGGGGTGAACGGCGTTCGAGCCGTCGTAAGTAATCGTAATCCGGGCGCCGTCATAAACCATAACTCTGTCGTCCTCGCCGGTAGATCGAACGTCCACGACGGTTCCGTCGATCAGCGTAATTTTGCCGTCCGTTACCGTAAAGTCGTAACGAACCGTAATAGTGGTCAAATCGGATATGTCTTGCTCAACTTCCGCCGTATAGCCGCCGTCCGTCCTTTCGGGATTCTGAACGGCGAGCATCATCGTAAGCAATTGACCCTTAACCGTATCGTCAAGACTGAATTTGGCGCGGGGAACGGGATGAACCCTTTTGGTCTTTGTTGTAAGCTCGCCGTCGAGCGTCGTATGCACATATTCGCAGCCGTCGGAGGTTAGCCACGCTTGCGTCCAAAACTCGCCGCCCGGCTCTGCGCCGCCCTCCCCCGGTTCGCTTGCGACGCCCGCGCTCTCGCCGGAATCGTTCGCGTCGGGCTGCGGATTCACCGGCATTGCGGAAGGAATCTTTTGGTAAAACGCCGCCGCCGCGCCGTTTTTATAGTCCGCCGCCATAACGATCGACGTATCGTCGTCGACAAACGACTCTACATAAATGCCCGTCATAAGCGGCGCGCTCGTAACGGCCGCCGAGCGGAACGAGTCCGCGGCGTTACCGGCGTCGCCCCAAACGGCATAAAGCGTCGTATCGGTTAAAAAATTAGCCGTGAACAGCACGCCGCTAAAACCGGCGGCGGGACTTGCCGCCCAGCCGAGAAAAACCTTGCCGTCCTTTTGCGGAACCGCGCCGTAAAAAATCATCGAGTTGCCCGCTCTGTACCGCTGTGCCGACGGCGCACCGGCGCCGCCGTTCGCGTCAAACGAAACGTCGATCAAGTCCCCGCCCTTGTTCGCCCAATACGCGTAAACCGTCGTATCGGCGGTTATCGGCGCGTCAAAGTCGAACGCGGCGAGCGCGAGCGGCGTTACGCTCCAACCCGCAAAGTCGCTCCCGTACCTGACCGGGTCGGCGGAGGGCTTTGCCGCCTTTGCTCCCTCCCCGACCGTCTGCGGCGCAAGCGCGCCGCCGCCGCCGTCAAGGTCGAACGTTACCGTATAAGTAACCTTCGTTTCACCGCCGCCGCCGTCTTGGGTGCCGTCCGTATCGCCGCCGTTTTGTTCCCCGCCGGGATCGTTGCCGGGAACGACGCCGCCGTTCGTCTTCAAATCACCGCAGCCGACGGCCCCGAACGCGAACACAATCGCCGCCAAAAGCGCGACCGCAATTCTGATAAACCTGCCTTTCATAAATATGTCCTCCTTGAATTTATAAAATTTTTACACAAAAAAACGTACGGCAAAACGGGCTTACGAAAGCCCGGTCGAGCGGACTCTCGTAAACCCGAAAATAAAAAAGCCGAACGACAAAAAATTATCGTTCGACTTATGCGCAAACTACGGGTAAAAGAGGATACTCCTAAATGTATCCCCCCCCCTGCGTAACTTTGAGTTCATTCATTTGCGTTTTTGCCACTTTGACCATACGTTTATTGTACACCGTTTTTGGCAATTTGGCAAGCGTTTTTACACACTTTTTTTATTTTTTTGATTTTGCCGGTCGGGGCGGAGAGGAATTATTGATTATTAAACCAACTCGATTAGGGCTTTTTCGGCGGCGTCGCCGCGGCGAAAACCCATTTTGAGGACGCGGGTGTAACCGCCGCCCGTGCCTACGTCGGCGGCGCGGCGGGCGTAGCGGGGGGCGTACTCGTTGAAGATTTTTTCGATAAGCGGGTGGCGGATATGCTCGGTGCGGCCCCGGAAGGCGGCGGCGGTCTCCTTTTGCTTACGCTGTTCTTGGACGTCGTAGACGGTAGCCATAATGCGGCGGCGCGCCGCCAGCTTTTTGGGCCCGTCGTTGACGATTTCGACCTTGACCTCGCGTTCCGTTTCGGTAACGACGCCTTTCTTGTCCTTGACTTTTTCGTGCTTGATGCGCGTTTCGACCTTTTTTACGGTGTCGGTGTACGACTTGACCGCCATAGTCAAAAGCTTGTCGGCCAAACGGCTGACTTCCTTAGCGCGGTCGAAAGTGGTTTCTATTTTGCCGTTCCACAAAAGGGCGGTAACCTGATTCCTAAGTAACGCCTTTCTTTGGTCGGTGGGTTTTCCTAATTTACGTTGATTCATACAGTGTGTAGCTCCTTGAATAATTTTTGCGAAAAGTCATATAAACTTCGCTATGCGGCGCCAACCTTGCGCTTGTCTCCGGTTACGTATCCGAAATACGCGCCCGTCGAAAATGCTCGGTTGCCTTGCCTAGCTCGTTTCTCTGACTTTTAATAAAGGCTCTCGGCAATTTTAAGTCATAAACATCGCATAGCGACGTTTATACGGCTTTTAGTCCTCGGATTTTTTAAGGTCAAACCCATAACTCTGCAACTTATGAATAACCTCGTCGAGGGATTTGCGGCCGAGGTTGCGGACTTTAAGCATATCGTCCTCGCTGCGCTTGGTAAGATCCTCGACGGTGTGAATTCCGGCGCGCTTTAAGCAATTGTAGCTGCGGACGGACAGATCCATATCCTCGATATTCATTTCGAGAACCTTTTGCTGTTTGTCTTCCTCGCGCGACACCAAAATGTCCATACCCGAGATTATGTCGGACAGATTTACGAACAGGCGGATATGATCCTCGATAGACTTTGCGGCGAGGCTCAAAACGTCCTTCGCCGACAGACTGCCGTCGGTTTTAAGGTCGATAGTCAGCTTGTCGAAGTCGATATTTTGACCTACGCGCGTGCTTTCGACGCTGTAACTGGCGCTCTTGACGGGCGTAAAAATCGAATCGATAGCGATAAAGCCGATGGGCTGTGCGTCGTCCTTGTTCTTTTCGGCGACGACGTAGCCGCGGCCGCGCCCCACCCAAAGATTCATAACGAGCTTGCCGCCCTCGTCGAGCGTGCAAATGTACATATCGGGATTAAGAACCTCGACCTCGGGGTCGATTCCTATATCGCCCGCCGTTACGACTCCGGGCGTGGTGCGCTCGATTTTAAGCACCTTTTTGAGGGACTTGTCGCTGTAATTGGCTTTAAGATTCAGCCCTTTTAGGTTAAGAATGATTTCGGCGACGTCCTCTTTGACGCCCTTAACGGTCGAAAACTCGTGGCTTACGCCGTCGATTTTGATGCCCGTAACCGCCGTTCCCGGGAGCGCGGACAAAAGCACGCGCCTAAGAGCGTTGCCGAGCGTGTGGCCGTAGCCGCGTTCGAGCGGTTCGGCTATGAACTTGCATTCGCGCAAATCCGCGCTTTCTTCCAACGTAATCCGAGGCTTTTCTATTTCCATCATATTAAAATGTTCTCCTTACTTGGAATAAAGCTCTATAATAAGCTGTTCGTTAATATTGAGGTCGATGTCGGCGCGTTCGGGGTTGTCAACGACCTTGCCCACAAAGGTTTCGGTGTCGAACTCGACCCACTTGGGCATAACTATGCGCGCGCCTTTGAGCTCCTTAAAAAGCTCGTTGTCCTTCTTATTGTCCTTGACGGCGATGACGTCGCCCTTCTTGACGGAGTAGGACGGAATGTCCACGCGGCGGCCGTTGACCGTTATGTGGCCGTGGTTGACGATCTGCCGGCTTTGGGCGCGGCTAGAACCTATGCCCATACGGTAAACCACGTTATCGAGCCGCTTTTCGAGCAAGAAAAGCATATTTTCGCCGGTAACGCCCTTTATGCGCTCGGCCTCGTCGTAGTAGCCCTTGAACTGCTTTTCGAGCAGGCCGTAGGCGCGCTTGACCTTTTGCTTTTCGCGCTGTTGAACGCTGTACTCGCTGGGCTTGCGTCTGCCCGTGCCGTGCTGGCCGGGCGCGACGGGACGCCGTTCCATAGCGCACTTTTTAGTGGTGCAACGTTCGCCCTTCAAAAATAGCTTGGCCCCCTCGCGGCGGCACTGCCTGCAATCTGCGCTTGTATATTTTGCCATAATCCGTTATTCCTTTAACTCCTTTATACGCGCCGTCTTTTAGGCGGACGGCAGCCGTTGTGCGGTACGGGCGAAACGTCGGTAATCGACAGAACCGTAAGCCCCGCGACCTCTAACGCTCTTACTGCCGACTCGCGCCCCGAGCCCGGCCCCTTTACGAACACGTCCACGGTTTTGACGCCGTGTTCCTTTGCCGATAACGCCGCCTTTTCGCTGGCCTGCTGCGCCGCGAACGGCGTAGACTTTCGGCTGCCCCTAAAACCCAACGCGCCCGCGCTGCACGCCGATACGGCGTTGCCCTGCTCGTCGGTTACGGTTATCATAGTGTTGTTGAACGACGCCTGAATGTGAACCTGACCTCTGTCGACGTTCTTAGTTACGCGGCTCTTGCGCGCCGCCGTTTTTTTAACTGCCATTTTACGCTGTCCTCCCTACTTCTTTTTGGCCTTGGCGCGTCCTACGGTGCGCTTGGGCCCCTTGCGCGTGCGCGCGTTCTGCTTGGTGCTTTGACCCCTTACGGGAAGCCCTTTGCGGTGGCGTACGCCCCGGTAACAACCGATTTCCATTAAACGCTTAATATTGAGCGCGACCTCGCGGTGAAGATCGCCCTCGGTTTGAACCGACTTTTCGACGTAAACGCGAAGCCGCGCGACCTCGTCCTCGGTTAAATCCTTAACGCGGGTGTTCGGGTCGACGTTAGTCGCCGCCAGAATCTTGTTCGCCAGCGGTCTGCCTATGCCGTATATATATGTGAGTCCGATTTCGACCCGTTTTTCTCTCGGTAAATCAATACCGGCTATACGTGCCATTTGTTTTCTCCTTAATTTTGTTAAAAATATTTTTTATATGGACGCGCGCGTCGGGGCTTTGGAATGTAAGCCGCCGGTATTCGCGGCGCGGATATTTTTTGTTTTTGTACGGTCTGAGCCGGCTAAAACCGCCCGGGAGCGGGCAAAGAGGGAGGGCGCGGCGGACGCGGGAGGCAACAGTCGCCGCAAAGCCGCCAAACGGCTTGCCGTTTACGGGGCCGCCCGCCGGAGCGCGACCCGCACGGGCGGCGCTATTTGCCCGCTAGCCTTGACGCTGTTTGTGGTTTGCGTACTTCGAGCATATTATCATAACCTTGCCGTGGCGCTTAATGACCTTGCATTTATCGCACATCGGCTTTACGGACGTTCGTACTTTCATTGTTGTTACTCCTTAAAATTTGTTTCGGTAGGTTATTCGGCCCTTGGTTATATCGTAGGGCGACATTTCGAGCTTGACGGTGTCGCCGACCAATATCTTAATGTAGTGCATTCGTATCTTGCCCGAAATGGTGCAAGTAACGATATGTCCGTTGGCTAGCTTGACCTTGAACATAGCGTTTCGTAAACATTCGACGACGGTTCCTTCCGCTTCGATATTGTCGTCCTTCGGCATACCCTACCTCCCGTGTTTTTTGAGCGTCTTTTTGACGTCGGCGTCTTTCAATTTTAGCGTTTGCATAGCTTGTTCGTCGTACTCCTTTTGCAGAAACCTTAAATGAGAAATTCTTTTTAGCTTAGGATTGTCAATCTTTCTGTACTCGCCGTCGCACACGAGCGCGAATCCGTCCGACACGTTCGCCACGACCAGGTAAATTCTGCCCGTGTCGTGCCCTTTAAGACTTACCGCCGCGTCGCCCGCGGATAACGTGTTTTTGTTCATACGTCCGACTATTATACCACAACGAATTTATTTTGTAAACCGTTTTAACGGTATGTTGAACAAAATGTCGGATTAAAACCGCGTCGGGATTAAAAATGACGGTGTTCGGTCGGAATCCGAGGCGGCAAAGAGGGGTGCGGCAGGCGCGGGCAACAGTCGCCGAACCGCCGAGGGCGCGTACTTTACGGGTATGTAACCGAGGCGGGAGGCGAGCGTAGCCCCTATCGACGCCCGCGTCCGCCGCCCTCATAAGGTCAAAATTTCGGCGCCGGAATGGGTTATAAGTACGGTATTCTCGTAATGCGCGCTGTCGGAGCCGTCCTTTGTGCGGCACGTCCAGCCGTCGGGGTCTATGACCACCGCGAAGCCGCCCGCGTTAATCATAGGCTCGATCGCCAAGCAGTAGCCGGCCTTTATGAGCGGGCCTTGACCCGGGGCGCCGAAGTTCGGTATTGTCGGCTCCTCGTGCAACGACCGCCCTATGCCGTGGCCGACCATAGCCCGAACGACCGAAAAGCCGCGCGCCTCGACGCAACGTTGAACGGCGTTCGAAATGTCGCCGATGCGCCTGCCCGGGCGGGCGAACCTTAGCCCCTCGAAAAAGCTTTCCTCGGCGGCGTCGACGAGCCGTTTCCGCGCCGGGCTTACGTTGCCCACGGGGTAGGTGCGCGCCGCGTCGGAGTGAAAGCCGTCCTTTACCGCGCCTAAATCGACCGAAACTATGTCGCCCTCTTTTAGAATGGCGGACGGCGACGGAATCCCGTGTACGACCGTATCGTTGACCGATATGCAGGCGGCGGCGGGAAAGCCGTTGTAGTTTTTGAAGTTGGGCTTTGCGCCCGCGTTCAATATATATTCCTCGGCGGCGGCGTTAATTTCGGCGGTGGAAACACCCGGCCTAATCAGCGGCTCGATGTGCTTTAACACGCCCGCCGCGATTTTGCAAACGCCGCGCATTTTAAGAATATCGCTTTCGGATTTTACGGGTATCATCTAAACGCCCAACGCCCCGTAAATTTGCGCCGTAACCGCGTCGATAGGCTTCATTCCGTCGACCGTCTTTAACACGCCCTTAGCCGCGTAATAGGCTATGAGCGGCTCGGTTTGGGCGGTATAGACGTTAAGGCGCGATTCGACCGTTTGGGGGTTGTCGTCGTCGCGGCGGATAATTTTGCCGCCGCACTTGGCGCACTCGGTTTTAGAGTAGGTGTCTACGTGGTAGCTTTCGCCGCACGCGCCGCACACGCGCCGCCCGGTAAGGCGCTCGATCAGCTTGGTAAGGTCGGCGTCGAGGTTTATCACCGCGTCGATTTTAGCGATTTTGTCGAGCGCCCCGGCTTGGGCGATCGTGCGCGGAAAGCCGTCCAAAAGCCAGCCCTTTTTGCAGTCGTCCTCCGCTAAGCGCAGCCTTACGATTTCGACGGTTACCTCGTCGGGAACGAGTTCGCCCTTGTCGATATACGCCTTGGCTTTTAGCCCCACGGGAGTGCCCTCTTTAAGATTCTTGCGGAAAATATCGCCCGTCGATATGTGCGGAATATTCAATTTTGCGGCGAGCCTTACCGCCTGCGTGCCCTTGCCCGCGCCGGGAGCGCCCAATAATATTAAATTCATTACTTCAAAAATCCTTTATACTGCTTCATCATAAGCTGGCTTTGCAGCTGCTTGTCGAATTCGAGGGCGACCGACACCACTATGAGCATTCCCGTCGCCGAGAACGCGTTGACGAGCGACGCCTGCCCCGAGAACACAAAGTTGAAGATTATCGCGGGGACTATGGCGATGAACGCCAAAAATACCGCGCCGAAAAACGTGAGTCTTTTAGAGATTCGCGACAGGTATTCGCTTGTGGGCTTGCCGGGGCGTATGCCGGGGATAAAGCCGCCGTACTGCTGAATGTTGCGGGCGACCTCCTCGGGGTTAAACTGAATTTGGGCGTAGAAAAACGAAAAGAGCAGAATAAGTATGCCCACGGCGACGCTGTAAACGGGAGTACCCACACCCATCCACTTCATCCACCACGCGTAGAAGGCGTTGTCGGTGTTCAAAAAGAGCGAGAACAGCAGCTGCGGGAAGGTTATGATCGCGTTGGCGAAGATTATGGGCAAAACGCCGCTGGCGTTGACCTTGATGGGTATGTGCGTGTTTTGACCGCCGTACTGCTTGCGGCCCTTGATCTGCTTGGCGTACTGAATGGGGACGCGCCGTTCGGCTAAGTCTATAAAGACTATGAACGTGAATATGATTACGACGAGGAGCAAAAACGCTATAAGCTGAAATATCGGCTCGTTAGTCGCGCTACCGGGGATTTGACCGATAACGGCGATTAGCCCCGTACCGGCGCTGGACAGTATGCCGACGAATATCAAGAGCGATATACCGTTGCCCACGCCGACCTCGGTTATACGCTCGCCGAGCCACATAGTGAACATAGAACCGCCGATAAGTATCACCGCGACCATCATAGCCACCGCCCACAGCTTGGTGTTGGCGCCGAAAATGTCGGCGCTTATGCCGTCGCCGTTGACCCAGCTGACGACTATACCCGCGGCTTGCGCGATAGCGAGTATAAGCGTGGTAACGCGCGTTACGCGGTTAATCTTTTTGCGCCCCTCCTCGCCCTGCTTGGACCATTCCTCCAACTTGGGAATGGCGACGGTTAAAAGCTGAATGATAATCGAGGCGTTGATGTAGGGCGAAACGCCGATAGCGAGTATCGCGCCCTGAGCGAGCGCGCCGCCCGTAATCGCCGACAAGAGGCTTAGGAGCGTATTCGCCGCCGAGCCCTCCGGATTAACCACGTCGTAAACCGACGGATTTATGCCCGGAATCGGCAACCAACACCCCAGACGGTAGATAAGCAAAAGTCCGAGCGTAATAAAAATCTTTTTGCGCACGTCCGGATTTTTGAATGCGTTTATCAGCGTTTGAAACATTATACTACCTCTGTGCCGCCGCCCGCGCCCTTAATTTTCTCCTCGGCCGCCGCCGAGAATTTTGCCGCTTGAACCGTTAATTTTTTGGCGAGATTGCCGCCGCCCAAAACCTTTACGCCGTAAGGCTCGACCTTAGAAAGGACGCCCTTGGCTAAAAGCGTTTCGGCGTTCACGACGGCGCCGTCCTCGAATACGTCGAGGTCGGAAAGATTGACGACGGAATAGACTTTTTTCCACGCGTTGTCAAAACCGCGCTTGGGGATTCGGCGCGTCATAGACATTTGACCGCCCTCGAACCCTACGCGCACGCCGCCGCCCGAGCGCGCCCACTGACCCTTATGGCCCTTGCCGCACGTTTTGCCCAAGCCCGAGCCGATACCGCGCCCTAAGCGCCGAACCGTCTTTTTGGAATTCGCCGCCGGTTGAATCGTATGCATTTTCATAATAAAATCTCCTTATACCGACTCTTCGACGGCGACAAGATGCTTGACTACGAAAATCATTCCGCGCACCGCGTCGTTGTCGGGCCGAACGACGCTCGAACGGATTTTTTTGAGTCCGAGCGCCTGAACCGTCTTTTTTTGCTTGTCAAGACAGCCGATCGTGCTTTTAATAAGCGTAATCTTTAACAGCTTGCCGTTTGTTTTTTTTGCGTTTGCCATTCCTGTCACCTCTAATTCAAGATTTCGTCGACGGTCTTGCCCCTTAGCGCCGCCACCTGCTCGGGACTGCGCAGCGCGTAAAGCCCCGCCACCGCCGCTTTGACCACGTTTACGGCGTTGCGCGAGCCGTAGCCCTTAGCCGTAATATTTTTGATGCCCGCAAGCTCCACCACGGCGCGGACGCTGCCGCCCGCTATAACGCCGGTACCCTCGGGGGCCGGCATCATATAAACCTTGGACGTTCCGAACTCGCCTATCGTGCCGTGCGGAATCGTATGCTCGCTTAAAGCTATTTTTTCCATATTCTTGCGGGCGAGCAGCTCCGCCTTTTTGATAGCCTCGGGAACCTCCGCCGCCTTGCCCATACCGTAGCCGACCGAGCCGTTGCCGTCGCCGACGACGACGAGCGCGGCAAAGCGCATATTGCGGCCGCCCTTGACGACCTTAGTTACGCGGTTAATTTTGACGAGCTTGCTTTTGATACCGTCGTCGGGCTTCATTTCTTCACGTTTAGCCATAAAATCCTCTCTTCTCCTAGAATTTGAGTCCCGCTTGACGGGCGCCGTCGGCAAGAGCCTTTACTCTGCCCGTATAAAGATAGCCGCCGCGATCGAAAACCGCGTCCTTAATCTTTAATTTAGCCGCTTTTTTGGCAAGCTCCGCGCCTACCGCCGCCGCCGTTTCCGTCTTTGTTTTGCCGGAAAAATCGGCGTCCTTCGCTACGCTCGAACTCGAAACGAGCGTCCTTCCCGCCTCGTCGTCGATAAGCTGGGCATAGATGTGGGCGTTACTGCGGTACACGTTCAAACGCGGACGCGCCGCCGTTCCGGCGAGCTTGAATATGACCCTCTTGTCGCGCATACGTCTGTGGCGTACGCGGCGGGCCTCGTTTTTGTTTTCTCTTTTTATCATAACACGTCTCCTACTTGCCCGCCGTCTTGCCCTCTTTCTTCACAAGAACCTCGTCCGAATAATGGAGTCCGTAATTGTGATAAGGCTCTACGGGGCGTTTGCTTTTGATAGTCGCGGCCGTTTGACCGACGAGCTCCTTATCGATGCCCGACACCGTAACGGTGGTGGGATCGGGGCACGCGAGGGTAATGCCCTCGGGCGCCGTATAGTTGACCGGGTGCGAATAGCCGATATTCATAACCAGCTTGTCGCCGTTCATAGCCGCCTTGTAGCCGACTCCCATAATTATAAGCGACTTGGTGAAAGGGGTTACTACGCCCGTTACCATATTGTTGATAAGCTGACGGTAAAGCCCGTGCTTAGACTTTGTATCCTTACTTTCGCTTTTGCGTTCTACGCTTATAAAACCGCCGTCCGCTTTAACCTCTATGTTGCGGTCGGCTATATCGCGGCAAAGCGTGCCCTTGGGGCCCTTTACCGTAACGGTTCCCGGTTTTAGCTCGACCGTAACGCCCGCGGGAACCGCGATGCGCATTTTACCTATTCTGGACATACTATCCCTCCTACCAAACATAGGCGAGCACTTCGCCGCCTATTCCGTTTTTACGCGCGTTTTTGTCGGTCATAACGCCCTTGGACGTCGAAATTATAGCCGTCCCCAAGCCCCCCAAAACCTTGGGCAAATCCTCGCAGCCGCAGTACACGCGCAAGCCCGGCTTAGAAATGCGTTTGAGGTTGGTTATTACGCGCGCGTTTTTGGCGCCGTATTTAAGCGTTATCAAAATGTCGGCGCGGCCGCTGTCCTCGACCGTTTCGGCGGAGCGGACGTAGCCCTCCTCGACGAGTATGTCGGCGATCGCCTTCTTGATTTTAGAAAGCGGCACAAGCACGGTTTCGTGGCGCGCGGTGAGGGCGTTTCGTATTCTTGTCAATAAATCCGCGATGGGATCGGTTACTACCATTTTTTTATCCTCCTTACCAGCTCGACTTTTTTACGCCGGGAATCTCGCCCCGATAGGCAAGCTCCCGAAAGCAAATCCTGCAAACGCCGAACTTTTTAAGCACGGCGTGCGGACGGCCGCATAAGCTGCAACGCGTGTAGGCGCGCGTAGAATACTTGGCGGGTCGCTGCTGTTTGTTGATCATAGCTTTTTTTGCCATTTTGTTAATCTCCTAATTCTTAAAGGGCAGGCCGAATTTTGTTAAAAGAGCCTTTGCCTCGTCGTCGGACTTTGCCGTCGTAACTATGCAAATGTCGAAACCCCGAACCTTTTCGACGTGCTCGTAGCTGATTTCGGGGAACACGATTTGTTCCTTGATTCCCATCGCGTAGTTGCCGCGCCCGTCGAACGATTTGGGCGATATTCCGCGAAAGTCGCGAACGCGCGGGAGCGCCACCGCTATCACCTTGTCGAGGAACTCGTACATTCTGTCGCCGCGTAGCGTCGCCTTGATTCCGATGGGCTGGTTTTCGCGCAGCTTGAAATTCGCGACGGACTTTTTGGCCTTGACTATGACGGCCTTTTGACCGCAAATGGCCTCCAACTCGTTTTGGGCGATCTGAATGCTTTTGGAGTTGTCCTTAATATCCCCCAAGCGCATATTGACGACTATTTTGTCGACCTTTGGCGCTTGGTAGACGTTTTTGTATCCGCGCTCCTTCATAAGGGCGGGAACAATCTCGTCGAGGTAACGCTTCTTTAAGCGGTTGCGCAGGGGGTTGCCCTCGTTTTTGAAATTTTGCGCTTCCTTTTTAGCCGTAGGCTTTACCGCCTTTTCAGCCTTTTCAGCCTTTGCGGCGGCGGGCTTTTCGACCTTTTCCGCTTTTGCGGCGGCGGGCTTTTCAACCTTTCCCGTCTTTACGGCGGCGGGCTTTTCGACCTTTTCGACCTTTGCGGCGGCGGGCTTTTCGACCTTATCCGCTTTTGCGGCGGCGGGCTTTTCAGCCTTTTCCGCTTTTACGGCGGCGGGCTTATCCGCCTTTTCCGCCTTTACGGCGGCGGGCTTTTCAGCCTTTTCCGCTTTTGCGGCGGCGGGCTTTTTGGCGGGAGCCTTTTCGATTTTATCGGCGGCGGCTTTTTCGCTTGCCGCGGGCGTTTTTTTCTCTGCCATAATTCTATCCTTTATAGTACGTCTTTTTCAAGTTTTTTGACCGACTTCTTGACCGTCTTTTTGACCGTCTTCTCTTCCGTCGCGGCGGCGTCGTCGTCCTTCTTTACCTCGTCCTTTTTGGACGGCTTTTTGGCGGGCTTCTTTTCGGCTTTTTGCTTAACGTCGAGCGACGCGCCGCACTTTTTGCAAACGCGGATCTTTTTGTCGCCGTTAACGGCGTGGGCCACGCGCGTGGTCTTGTTGCAGGCGGGGCAAACTATTTGAACGTTGCTGGCGTCGATCGTGCCGGGCATCTTCTGCTTGCCGCCCTGACTTTGCGCCGAGCGGGGCTTGATGTGCTTTACGATTATGTTGCAGCCCTCGACCGTAACGCGGTTGGCGTCGGGGTCTACCCCGATAATCTTTCCGGTTTTACCGCGGCTTTTACCCGCCAAAATCTTTACGTTGTCGCCTTTTTTTACGAATAAGCTGTTCATTACATAACCTCCGGCGCGAGCGAAATAATTTTCATATAGTCTTTTTCGCGTAATTCGCGCGCGATGGGCCCGAATATGCGGGTGCCGCGCGGCTGTTTGTTGTTGTCGATAATGACGGCGGCGTTGTCGTCGAAACGGATATGCGAGCCGTCGGGACGCCCGATGCCCTTGTGCGTGCGGACGATGACGGCCTTAACGACGTCGCCCTTTTTGACGGCGCCGCCGGGGGTCGCGCTCTTGACCGACGCTATAATAACGTCGCCTATGTTGCCGCTGCGCCTAAACGAGCCGCCCAACACGCGTATGCACATAATCTCCTTTGCGCCGCTGTTGTCGGCTGCTTTGAGATACGATTGTGGTTGTATCATAATGCTTTTCTCCTTACTTCGCCTTTTCGACTACGCGGACGAGCCGCCAACACTTATCGCGCGAAATATGCCTCGTTTCGGCGATTTCTACCTTGTCGCCGATTCCGCACTCGTTGTTTTCGTCGTGCGCCTTTAACCTTTTAGTCTTGTTGATCGTCTTTTTATAAAGCGGGTGCTTCGTCTTAGACTTGATTTCTACGACGATAGTCTTGTCCATCTTGTCGGATACTACCGTACCCTCGCGGACCTTGCGGTGGTTGCGTGAAACTTCTTCCATACTACTTACTCCTTACGCCTTTTTGGCGAGGTCGCGCTCGCGCAGAACCGTCTTGACCCGCGCGATATCCTTTTTGCAAGCGACCATCTGCATAGGGTTGCTTAACTGACCCGTCGTGTGCGAAAAACGCAGATTAAAAAGCTCCTTCTTTAAGTCTTCCAGCTTTAAGACAAGCTCGTCGGACTTCATTTCGTGAATTTCCTTAGCTCTCATTCGGCTTTGACCTCCTCTTTCTTATCGGCGGAAACCCCGGGCGAAGCCTCCGGCGCGTCCGCGTCCGCGCTCAAAAGGTCTTCCTTTTTGGCGAACTTGCACCTTACCGGCAACTTGTGGGCGGCAAGGCGCAAAGCCTCGCGCGCGACGTCCTCGGCGACTCCCGCCATCTCGAACAGCACCCTGCCCGGCTTAATGACGGCCACCCAAAACTCGGGGCTGCCCTTGCCGGAGCCCATACGCGTTTCGGCGGGCTTTTTGGTAACGGGCTTGTGCGGAAAAATATCTATCCACACCTGACCGCCGCGCTTTATATAACGCGTCATCGCCACGCGGGCGGCCTCGATTTGGTTCGAGGTTATCCAGCCGCACTCCAACGCGACGAGTCCGTATTCGCCGTAAGCGACGACGTTGCCTTTTGTCGCCTTGCCCTTCATACGACCGCGCTGAACGCGCCGTCTTTTTACTCTTTTAGGCATTAACATAATTTCTACTCCCGCGCCCCCTCGTCCTTAGACTTGTGAAGAATTTCGCCCTTATAGACCCACACCTTAACGCCGATTGCGCCGAACGTGGTATGAGCCGTGGCAATGCCGTAATCTATATCGGCGCGGAGCGTTTGCAGAGGAATCGACCCCTCGTGATAATGCTCGCTCCTTGCGATTTCCGCCCCGTCGAGCCGCCCGGCCACCATTATTTTGACGCCCTTGGCCCCGCTGCGCATAACCCTGCCCATAGACTGCTTCATAGTGCGGCGGAACGAGCTGCGCTTTTCGAGCTGTGCGGCGACGTTTTCGGCGACCAGAGTCGCGTCCATATCGGGATACTTGATTTCCATAATATTAAGGTGCAGCTGACGGCCGCCCGCGAGCTTAGCCAGCTCCTTTTTGAGCGACTCCACGCCCGCGCCCTTTTGACCTATAATCATACCCGGCTTAGACGTAAAAATATTTACGATGACCTTTTCCTGCGCCCGCTCGATGGTAACGCGCGAAACGCCGAAGGTATAATACTTGTCCTTGATAAATTTGCGGATTTTAGCGTCCTCTAATAAAAGCCTCGCAAAATCCTTTTTGCCCGCGTACCACGCCGCGTCCCAGCCCTTTATGAGGCCTACCCTCATTCCGTGCGGATTAACCTTTTGACCCATACTTACTCGGCCTCCTTTGCCGCGTCGAGAATAACGGTGATATGGCTTGTGCGCTTGTTGATCCGGTAGCCGCGTCCCTTAGAAACCGGCTGCATACGCTTTAACGTGGGGCCGCCGTCGGCGAATATTTCGGCTATCAAAAGATCGGCGCGCGAAAGTCCCGCGTTGTGCTCGGCGTTCGCCGTGGCCGACCTTATGAGCTTGGACACTACCTCGCTCGCCCCTTTGGGGGTCGCGTCGAGGAGCGCCAACGCCTCGTTGACGGATTTGCCGCGAACGGTATCGAGAACGACCCGCACCTTGTAGGGCGAGATTCTTATGTGCCGCGCGTGCGCGCAAGGACGCTTGTCGCGGTTTTCCTTGCGCCTTTCGATTCTTTCTTTTTTTGTTCTGATTTTTTCAGCCATTATCTGTAACTCCTATTTGGCGGCCGTTTTTTTCTCGCCGGCGTGGCCGCGGAACGTGCGCGTGGGCGCGAACTCGCCCAGCTTATGCCCGACCATTTCCTCGGTGCAATAGACCGGAACGTGCTTGCGTCCGTCGTGAACCGCTATCGTGCTGCCCACAAACTCGGGGAAAATCGTAGAACAACGCGACCACGTTTTTATAACGCGCTTATCGGTCGTTTCGCTCTGGGCTTTGACCCTCTTAAAAAGTCTTTCCTCGACGTAAGGCCCTTTTTTTACACTTCTGCTCATTTCTTAACGTTTAACTCCTAAATAATGCTTGTTTGTTTTGTCGGTCGTTTTATACGGCGGGCAAGGAACGGCGTTCGGACGGACAACGGTTGACTCGCCGACGGCGGGCGCGTACTTCCGCGTACGTAACCCGGGTCGGCAAGTCGGGCGCAGTCCGCTCGGGCGCCGCTATATTGCCCGTCCGCTAGTTAATACGCTTAACGATAAACTTCCCGGTATTCTTTCGCTTCTTTCGGGTTTTAAGTCCCAAAGCGGGCTGTCCCCAAGGCGAAACGGGGCCGGGCTTGCCGATGGGCGATTTGCCCTCGCCGCCGCCGTGCGGATGGTCGCAGGGGTTCATAACTACGCCGCGCACCGTGGGTTTAACGCCCATATGCCGTTTGCGCCCCGCCTTGCCTAGCGAAACCAACTCGTGGTCGAGGTTGCCCACCTGACCCACCGTCGCCCTGCACGAAAGCGGTATTAGGCGCATTTCGCCCGAGGGAAGGCGCAGGGTCGCGTACTTGCCCTCCTTTGCCATAAGCTGAGCCGCCGCGCCCGCCGACTTTGCGATTTGACCGCCGCGCCCCGGCTGCATTTCGATATTGTGAACCATAGTTCCCACCGGAATCGCGTTGAGCGTAAGCGAGTTGCCCGCCTTGATATCGGACTCGTCGCCGCTTTGCACGGCGTCGCCCACGTTAAGCCCCACGGGAGCCAATATATAGCGTTTTTCGCCGTCGGCGTAGTTGAGAAGCGCGATGTAGGCCGTGCGGTTGGGGTCGTACTCGATAGACGCAACGCGCGCGGGAACGTCCTTGTTGCGCTTAAAATCGACCGCGCGGTACTTTATACGGTTGCCGCCGCCGATGTGGCGGACGGTTATGCGCCCCGTGTTGTTGCGCCCGCCCTTGCGGTTAATCGACGTTACGAGCGACCTTTGGGGCTTTACGCCCGTAAGCTCGTCGAACGACGAAACCGTCTTAAAGCGGGTTCCCGGCGTAAGCGGTTTGAATCTTTTTATTGCCATAGCTTTTCTTTCCTTAATCCTTCATTATAGCATATTCTCGAATTCCGGTATAGCCTTGCTTGCGGGGGTCAATTGAACGTACGCCTTTTTGTACTTTGACGTGTAGCCGTCGGTTTTGCCCTGGCGCTTGTACTTGCCGCGCACGTTGACCGTGTTGACTTTTTGCACCTTTACGCCCTCGAAAATCTGTTCCACCGCCATCTTAATCTGCGTCTTGTCGGCGCGGAAGTCCACGACGAACACGTATTTTTTCGACGGGATTCCCGCGTAGCTCTTTTCCGATAAAATCGGTTTTCTGATTATGTCGTAAGCGTTCATTACTTGTACGCCTCCTCGATTTTTTTGATTGCCGCGACCGTCGCCACGCACTTGTCGCTCGCGACCAAATCGTACACGCTTATAAGTCCCGCGGGGATCGTGCGCACGTAGGGAATATTCCCCGCCGCTCTTACGATATTTTCGTCCGATTCGGTGACGATTAAAAGAATTTTAGGCGCGGCCTTAGACTCCTTAACGACCTTTTCGCCCTTTTCGTCAAGCTCGGTATGCGTCTTTATGTGCAGCTTAAACGCCTTCATAATAACGTCCATCTCGCGCGTCTTGACCTCGTTCAGCTTTATCTCGTCGATGAGTAAAAGCTCGTCGAGGGCGACCTTCGCGCTAAGCGCGCTTACGAGCGCGGCGCGGCGCGCCTTCTTGTTGACCTTTTGCGAAAAATCGCGGGGCTTGGGGGCGAATACCACGCCGCCCTTGTTCCACTGCGGAGCGCGGATCGAGCCCTGTCGGGCGCGGCCCGTTCCCTTTTGGCGCCACGGCTTGATGCCGCCGCCGCGAACCTCGGTGCGCGTCAACGCGCTTTTCGTTCCCTGACGCGCGTTGTTAAGCTGCGCCACGACCGCCTGATGAATAAGAGGCTCGTTATATTCGGCGCTGAAAACCGAATCGTCCAGCTTGACCGATCCGCTTTTTTCGCCCGTTTGCTTGTATACCTTAACGCTTGGCATTGTTATTTAACTCCCTCCGCTCTACTTTGATTTAACGGCCGTCTTGACCGTTAAAAGTCCGCCCTTAGGCCCCGGAACCGCGCCGCGCACGAGTAAAACGTTGCGCTCGGTGTCCACTCTTACTATTTTAAGGTTCTGAATCGTTACGCCGTCGTGGCCGAACCTGCCCGGCATATGCATGCCCTTTACGACCTTAGCCGAGTTAATCTCGCCCAAGGAACCGTGCGAACGGTGAACGGGGCCCGTTCCGTGCGTCATTTTAAGCCTGCGCTGATTCCAACGCTTGATAACGCCGCTGAACCCGTGGCCCTTAGAAACGCCCGAAACGTCCACGACGTCGCCGTTTGCGAAAATGTCGCACTTGATGTCCGAGCCGACCGCGAACTTTTCGCAGTCGTTAAGCCGCAGCTCGCGCAGCACGCGCTTGGGGGCGGCGTTCGCCTTTTTGAACGCGCCCGCCTCCGGCTTGTTCAGCTTGTCCTCGCGAATCTCCTCGAAAGCCACCTGCAACGCGCAGTAGCCGTCGCGCTCGACGGTTTTTTTGCGCACGACGGTCATCGGCCCCGCCGCTATAACGGTAACCGGTATCATTAATCCTGTTTCGTCGAAAATTTGGGTCATTCCCAATTTGCGGCCGAATATTGCCTTTTCCATTGCTCCTATGCTCCTTTTTGCCCGCCGCGTCCCTTAAAGTTTGATCTGAATGTCCACGCCGGCCGGTAAATCCAGCTTCATAAGCGAGTCCACGGTTTTAGAGGACGGGCTGTAAATGTCGATAAGCCGCTTGTGGGTGCGAATCTCGAACTGCTCGCGCGAATCCTTGTACTTGTGCACGGCGCGCAAAATCGTGATGACCTCCTTGTCGGTCGGGAGCGGAATCGGCCCCGAAACCTTGGTTCCGGACCTCTGCGCCGTTTCGACGATGCGCGCCGCCGACTTGTCGATAAGCTCGTGATCGTAAGCCTTCAACTTTATGCGTATCTTTTGACTTGCCATTTTTAATCCTCCGGTTCAAAAACCCCGGAATTCCGGAATTTCTTTTTTTGCAACCCGCTCGTGTGTGCCGCGTAAGACCGAATAATTTAAGGAACCCGCGTTCCTTTAATATTTGCCTTAATCCTTGCCCTTTTGCGGCGCAAAACAATCCGTTTTTGCGGACAGCCTGTTTATTATACCAAAGAGAACGGCATAATGTCAAGTGAATAAATCAACTTATTTTCAATTTTTCGATAAAATTTTTACGCGGCTTTCGTATACTTTTCACCCGATTTCGTCTGATTTTCACAAATTCGGCTTGACAATATCGTCATTTTGTTCTACAATTCTTTATATGGCTACGATGTAGTCGCAAAAATCGTTAAAAGGAAGGTACAAAAATGAGTAAAATAGCTATAAGTACGGACAGCATTTCGGATTTGGGGCCGGAGCTTTTGCAAAAATATAATTTGCCCGTGTTCCCGCTTATGATTAATTTGGGCGACGTCAGCAAGCCCGATTACGACGGTATGCCGCCGGAAATCTATTCGTACGTCGAAAAATCCGGCAAAACTCCCAAAACGGCGGCGCGGGGCGAAACCGAATACGCCGAATTCTTTGCGGAGCATAAGCCCGCCGGCGGCGAATTGATTCACTTTACCATATCGAAGGAGCTGTCCGCCTCGTACGAAAACGCCCGCGCCGCGGCGGAATCCGTCGGCGGCGTCTACGTCGTAGATACGCGCTCGCTCTCGACGGGCTCGGGCCTTTTGGTGCTCTACGCCTGCGAGCTTGCCGAAAAGGGTCTTTCGGCGGCGGAAATCTACGAAAAAACGACGGCGCGGACGGCGGCCGTTCAAGCCTCGTTCGTTGTCGATAACCTGACGTACCTGCACAAGGGCGGCAGGTGCGGCGGCGTCGCCCTGTTCGTATCCAACATTCTTAACATCCGACCGATGATTATGCTCAAAGACGGCAAAATGACCGTCGGCAAAAAATATATGTCGCGGTTCGATAAAGCCGTCGACAGATACGTCGAGGACATCCTTAACGCCTACACGACTCCCGACCTTACCCGCGCCTTTATCACCTACACCACCCTACCCGACGGCATTCTCGACCGCGTTAAAAGCCTAATCCTTGCCCGCTACCCCTTCGCCGAAATCCACGCTACCGTCGCCGGCGGCACCATCACCAGCCACTGCGGCAAAAACACCCTCGGCGTCCTCTACTTCAACGACGGCGGCAAATAGGAGCGGCAAACAAGGGACGTTGACAGCGGCCCGGGGACTCGCCTCGCCGCAATCGGCGCATACATTGAATTCCCCTCTTTGCCGCTATCCCGGCGCGACCTCGAAATTCCCCTCCGGGGCTTGTCCGCCGCAATCGGCGCATACATTGAATTCCCCTCTTTGCCGCTCTCCCGGCGCGTACTCGAAATTCCCCTCCGGGGAGGGGTGGCAACGGAGTTGACGGGGTGGTTGATTGTCCGCGCACAACGGTTTATATGTGCCGCCGACTAAGACCCTTACCACCCCGTCGGCATTCGCCGCACCCCTCCCCGGAGGGGAATTTTTTGTTTGTCCGCGCTAAAAAACGCCCCGTTCGCAAAATAAAACGCGGCGGCTGTTGAGTAATTTTTTTGTCCTAGTTTTTGAAGTGTACCTTGACGGAGTCGGCGGCGGGGTCGTAGCTTGCTAAAATGACGGTTTTGAGGGCGTCTTTGCCGTTAAAACCGAGCTTGTCTAAAAGCCAGCGCTCGTCCTTGTCGATTTCGGCAAGACCGGAATAGGAAACCGCGCCGTCGGTAACGAGATAGTTCGGAAGGGACGGCGGCGTTACGGCTACGGGGAGATCCTTAGTTACGGTGGGACGCTCCTCGCCCGTCGGCATAATGCTGAGATTGCCGTCGGTTTCAAACACGGCGTACTCGATTTGCTCGACGTCGAAATAACCGGATTGGCGGCACAGCGACAAAAAGTCGTTCATATCGAGACCGCTCTTTTTAAGGTTTTCAAAATTGAGCTTGCCGTTATACATAAGCACGAGCGGCTTGCCCTTGAAAAGGCGTTTCATAAAAGGGCCCTTGCGCCCGATGTAGTTTATGGCTATGTCGAGCAAAAAGAACACCGCCATAGCGATTATAAAATAGTAAAACGGCGTGGAATCGTCGAACGTCATTTCCGCCGCGATCGAGCCTATCGATATTCCGATAACGTAGTCGACAAAATCAAGCTGCGCGATCTGCTTTTTGCCGAGTAGCTTGGCCAAAACGAACAAAACGGCGAACGACAACGCCGATACCCAAAGTACTCCGATAACTCCGTCCATAGAACCACCTCGCAAGTAGCTTTTCCCAAACGTTAAACTTGTATACGTTCGATTTTTCCGAATTTGCGTTTGGGCGGAAAAAGCAACCGAATTTATGAGGTTGCATCGCTTGCGGCAACCTTGATTTTTAGACGATTATTAAGACCATAAAACAAAAACGACGCTTTATGTTTTTTGCCCTTATTAAGTCCGCCCAAATCGGGTCAAGCAAGCGCAAAAAAACTTCGTTTTTTGCAAGCGTAGCGCCGATTTGCGTTTGGGCGGAAAAAGCAACCGAATTTATGAGATTGCCCCGCTTGCGGCGGCTTTAAACAACGCGATTGTGGATTTTAGCGCGGGAATATCGTCGTGGAGCTTTAAGATTACGGAGCCGATAAACACTCCGTCGGCGCCGGAGGCGGCGGCGGAGGCGACGTCTTGCGGGGTCGCGACGCCCACGCCGCAGTAGATTTTGCGGCCGTCCGCGATTTGGCGGACGCGGGCGACGCACTTATCGAGCGACTCGAAGCCCGGCTTGATTTTGCCGGACGCGGGCTTTGCCTGCAAGTAAATAAAGCCGTTGCTTTCCTTGGCGGCGGCAAGCTCGGCGGGGTCTAGGTGATACTGCACGTAACAGCTTATTTTGAGTCCCGCGGCGATAAGGCGGTTCTTGATTTGCCCGTCTTTAAGCCCGACGAATATAAGGTCGCGCATATCGTTCGCGAGGCAAAAATCTATAATCTTTTGAACGCCGATTTTTATAACGGTGCTTTCGTAGGCGAGCAGAATAAAGCGCGCGGACGGCAGCGCTTTTTTCATAGCGGCGATTCCGCTAAGATATTTATCGTAATCGGAACAGTTTTCAAGCGCTTTTCGCATTCGGGACGCTATAAAATCACTCTCTAAATACGGGTCGGCGGCGGGCAAATCGCATTCGATTACGTCGCACCCCGCCTCGACGTAGGCTTTGGCAACCTCGAAACTCCTTTCGAGCGTGGGATACCCGTACGACAGGTAGCAAATTAATTTTAACGGCATTTAATTCTCCTTACATATTTCCGTAGTATATTGTCTTTAACAGCCTTACAAGTTCGCCCGCGTCGGGAATAACCGGCGACGTTTTTGTGCAGCCGTCTTTAAGAGCGAGCGCGGCGGCCTTATCGATTTCCGCCAAATAGGCGGCCTCGTTGGGGATAACGTCGGACAGCCTTTCGGGAATGCCGACGCTTTTATTCAGCTTGCGTACCGCCGCCGCAAAATCGGCCTCGCCGAGCGATTCGGCGAGCGAGCGGTAAGCCTCGTAGGCGCATTCGTCGGCGGAGTTGAATTCGGCGACGTAGGGCAAAATCACGGCGTCCAACAGCCCGTGCGAAAGCCCGAACATACCCCCAAGGGCGTGCGCCATAGAATGGACGATCCCCAGTGAAACGTTTGTGAACGCAAGCCCTGCCGCCATAGACGCGTTGAGCATTTTTTCGCGGTAGAACATACTGCGGCCGTCGTTATAAGCCTTTGGCAAAAACTCGAAAATGTCGCGGGCGGCGCGGCGGGCAAGAGCGTCCGACACGTAGTTTGCCCGAACCGAAACGAGCGCCTCGGCCGCGTGGGTAAGAGCGTCCATTCCCGTTTCCGCCGTTATGTTGGGCGGCATGGTGAGCGTTACCGCCGGGTCGCAGATGGCCAGGTCGGGCATCATCTCGAAGTTGCCGATCCCGACCTTGAAGCCGTAGTCGTCGGTTATGACGATCGAGCGGCTGACCTCGCTGGCGGTTCCCGCCGTGGACGGTATGCATACGCAGCGCGCCTTTTGACGCAGAACGGGGAAGCGGTTGGGGGGCAGAAGATCCGCAAGACCCGTCAAATCCGGCCGCTCGTAAAACACCCACATGGCCTTTGCCGCGTCCATAACCGAGCCGCCGCCGAGGGCGACTATCCATTCGGGGGAAATTTGCGCCATTTCGAGCGCGCCGCGCCTTACCGTCGCGAACGAGGGGTCGGACTCGACGCCGCTAATGTGGCCGACGTCCTTAAAGCCCGCCTCCCTTAAATAGCCCGTAACCGCGTCTAAAATGCCGCTTTTTTGCATAGAACCGCCCCCCGTTACTATCACGGCGCGGCGGCCGCGAAGGTTTTTGAGGTACGCGAGGGTTCCCGCCCCGAATAACAGCTGGTCGCCCGCAAGTTTCATAGGTCGCATCATATTGTAAAGTCCTCCTGTTTTTTATTTTTTTATTTGTTGAATTAACTCTTTTGCAAGTTTTAACGACACCGGGTTATTAATATCGCCGTCCTCTTTAAGCCCCGAGCCGATAATAGCGCCGTCGCCGACTTTTAGCTGTTCGGCGATATTGCTTTTGTTGACGCCGCTCCCGATTATGACGGGAATTTTGACGGCGTTTTTGACGCGGCTCACGGTTTCGAGCGGGGTTTGCGCCCCTATGCGCGTACCCGTAACTATAACCGCGTCCGCCCCGCATTCGCAGGCGGCGCGGGCGCTGTCCTCGACCGTAACGCGGGATAGCAGCATATGGGTGTGCTTTACGTGAATATCGGCGAACACCTTGACGCTTTGCGCCCCGATTTTTTGACGGAACTGCATACACTCGCGCGCGCAGGGCGTAATCGCGCCGCCGTAAAAGACGACCGTATCGACAAAGACGGGTATCCGCACGAACGCGCCGCCGATAAGACGCGCTATCGACAGCGACGCCTTGCAATCGTTAAACGCCGCGTCGATCCCCACCGGGAGTCTTACCGCGTTTTTGACGGCGGCGGCTATAATAGAAAGTCCGCAAAGCTGTTCGGTATCTAAAAGCGCGGCAAAGGGGGCGTCGCCCATATTTTCGACGCAAACGGCGTCGCAGCCGGCCTTTTCGAGCGTGAGCGCGTCCGCCGCCGCCCTTGCGACGACCGCGTCGAAGTCGCCGCAAAAGCCGGGAGTACCTAAAAGCGGGGCGCAGTGAACCATACCTATAATAAAGCCCTTGCCGGCACCGAAAATATTATTGTCCGCGCCCATCTTCGCACGCCTCCTTGTGATATTCGGCTACGCCGTTCAAAACGATTTCGGCCAAGTCCCGCTCGGCCCTTGCGCGTTCGTCGCCTTTTAGAAAATCTTTAAGATTTTCGAGCACGGTCGTCATAGCGACTACGCACGTTTTTACGCCCATAAGCGAACCGAGGGTGAGTATTAAACTGCTCTCCATATCGACGCCGACGACGTTTAAGCGCCGTAAGTCCGCGAACGTCGAAAGTATGTCGGTTCCGCGTTCCTTAGAAAAACGCGACTCGCGCATACGGCTGTAAAAGCCGTCGAGCGACGCTATTATTCCGTTGTCGACCCCGCGCGAAAACCTTGCGCACACCCTTGAAAATACGCTCAAAAGTCCGTAGTCGGCGACGGCGGGGTACGAGGGCGGCGCGTAGGTTTCGCCCGTCCTTTCGCCGCGAACGGCGCCGCGCGGAATAAGCAGCTTGCCCAAAAGGTCGTCTTTAAGTCCCATAATTGTGCCGAGGCGCACCGCGACCTTCATACCGCACTCGTACATTTCCTCTAACGCTATCGCCGCGCTCGGAGCGCCTATACCCGTGCTTGACACCGTTACCGGAACGCCGCGATAAAAGCCCGTAACCGTGTTGAATTCGCGGTTGAACGCTATCTTTTTTGCGTCGCTCAAAAATTCCGCTATCATATTTACGCGCTGCGGATCGCCCGAAAATATCACGTAGGGCGATATGTCGCCCTCCCCGGCTTGTAAGTATAGTGTTTTCATATTGTTACCTCCGATTTTTATTTTTTTGCGATATTGATACGATAAGAATAAGCGGACAAAGAGGGGCGTTCAGACCGGCGACGGGCGACGGGGTATCGAATGAGCGTACGTTGACGTACCCGATTGAGATACGCCGCAGCGCGCAGCCGTTATCGACGCCCCTATTCGCCCGCGCCGCCGAAACATTTCCGTAGGCGGTTTTCCAATGCTTGCACATCGGGAATATTGGTCAACGCGCCCGTAGACTCTATGACGAACGAGGCGAGAGTCGAGCCGTAACGGCAGCATTCTTCGGCGCCTTTGCCGCCCAGATAGCCGTACAAAAAGCCCGCTATATAGGCGTCGCCCGAGCCGGTGGTGTCGGCCACATTGCGCGGGGGAACTACGCAAACGTCGCCGCGCTCCGTCCTATCGCCGCGCCGCCAAAAGTAGCGGCTGCCGTTTTTGCCGAACGTCGTCACTATGATTTTGGCGCGGCCGCGCTCCGATAAATCCGAAATGTCTTTTAGCCCGAACTTTTTTTGAATAAATCCGCGCTCGCAGTCGTTCGTAAAGACGACCTCGGAATTCGTTAAAAGCTCCCACAAAAAGTCGGACGGGAAGGCGTCGGAATCGCATTTCATACCGAACACGACGGGAATCGTGCGGGCGCGGCATTCGTTATAAAAGTGAAGGTTGTCCTTGTAACCGCCGACCGTTATCACGCCGAGCCTGACGCCGTCAAAAATATCTCCGCTTAGCGGCGCGAAATATTTTTCGTCGGTCGCGCCGGGGTAAAAAACCGTAACGTGGTCGTTGTCGCCGTCCAAAATCAGATAGCAGTTGCTTGTGGCGTCGCCGTCCGTCCGCGTTACCGCCCCCGCGTAGACCCCCGCGCCCTCTAAAAACGCCTTAAAGCCGCTCGATTCGTAGTCGCGCCCCACGCGCACGACGGGCCCGGCGCCGACTCCCAGCTTTGCGAGGGCGCAGGCGATATTGACCGAACAGCCGCCGTAATAGACGGCCGCGTTGTCGGCGTTTGTAACGATCGCGGTATGACCGGGACGCGCGTGCGATTTTACGCGGATAATTCTGTCGAGGCTCGGGTAGCCGCTTATAAGAATTTGCGGTTTAATCATAATTCGCCGCTCCTTATAAGCTCCGACAGCTCGCCGCCGCTTATTACCCTTCCGTAGTATTTTGCTATGTCGTTAAGATAAACGTTGTTGACCGTTTCGTCGTTCGTGGCGACGCATTCGCGGACCACGTAGACGTTGTAGCCGTAATTGAACGCGTCGTTTACCGTGGCGCGGATACAGCAGTTGGTTTTGGCGCCGACTATAACGGCGTTTTCGATTCCGTTCTCCCTTAAAATCAGGTCTAAATCCGTCCCGAAAAACGCGCTGTAACGCCGCTTTTGCACTATATAATCGCCCGCAGGGTCGGGCGCAAGAACCCCGCAAATCTCCTCGCCGCCGCTGCCCTCTATGCAATTGGGGCGCACCTTAGCAAGCATTTTGTCGGGTTTAGCCTTACGGTGGCGGTGTTGAATAAAGACTATAAGCGCACCGCTTGCCCTTAACTCGTCCTTAACGGAGGCTATGCGCGGCAGAATCGCGCCCGTTTGCGGGTAGTAGACGCGGCCCGCGGGGTCGGCGAAATCGAACAGCATATCGACTATTATAAGCGCGGTTTTTTTACTCATTATAAAACCCCCTCAAAGAATTCCCCTTGTTTTTCAGGACGGACGCGACTGTCAAAAGTACGACTATCATAACGTACGGAACGGCGGTTAAGAGCCTTGCGGCGGCGGCCGACGTCAGCTGCAAATACATTGCGGCGGCGTTTGAAAACCCGAACAGTACGGCGTAGAGGGCGGCCTTTAAGGGGTAGCCGCGCCCGCAATAAATCGCCGCGATAGCGATGAAGCCGCGCCCGAACGTCATATTGACGGCATAGACGCCGCCGAAGCAGTCCACCGCCAGGCTCACCCCCGCAAGCCCGCAGGCGGCCGCCCCGATAAGGACGGCGGCGTAACGGACGCGGTTTATGTTTATGCCCACGGCGCGCGCCGCCTCGGGATTTTCGCCCGCGACGCGGATATAAACGCCCGTTTTGGTTTTGAACATTAAAACGCCCGCCGCAAAAATCAGCGCGTAGGAAAGATACGTTAATAGCGTGTGATTGGCGAACGCGCCCAAAAACGGAACCGACGCCGCGCCCGAAAAGAGGCGCACCGACGTGAGCGAAAAGTCGGCGGCGACGAGCTTGGCGATCCCCATACGCCGTAAAATCAGGGCGGTGAACCCGGACGCGAAAAGGTTTAGGGCAAGCCCGATTATAATGACGTTCCCCTTGCGGCTCACCCCGAAAACCGAGAACACGACGCCCAAGAAAAGCGAGACGCCGACCGCCAAAGCAACGGCGGCGAGGTAACTGCCCGTAAGATAAACGGTGAGCGCGGCGACGAACGCCGCCGTAAGCATCATACCTTCCAGCGCGATATTAAGGACGTTCGCCTTGTAGGCGAAAATGCCGCCGAGCGTGCATAAAAGAATCGGCGAGGAAAACAGCACGGTGTTATAAAGTATGTTGTTCATCGGTTCGTTCTCCTTTTTTTCTCTTAAAAATTCCTTTGATTTTGCCGAAAATACGCCCCGCGCCCTCGCGGAATTTAACGTTTTTAGACAGGTACGAAACCGACAAAAACAGTATTATGAGCGCCTGAATAACAAAAATAATCTCGTTGGGAATTTTGGTAAACAGGGCGGCCTGCGATACGCCCACCTTTAACGCTCCGTAAAAAACCGCCGCTATAAGTATGCCGAAAACCGAATGCGAGCCTAAAAGCGAAACGAGCATCCCGTCCCACCCCAAGCCCGGCGAGCCGGAAAAGTCGAGCGTGTAGCGGTATTTTTCGCCGAGCATCCACCCCGCTCCCGCAAGCCCCGCGAGCGCGCCGCTAAGGAGCATAACCGCTATGATTTTTTTGCGGACGTTCATCCCCGCCGCCTCGGCGAACTCCGGGTTTTTGCCTATCGCGGTAATCTCGTAGCCGAGCCGCGATTTTTTGAACACGACCGCCATAACGGCGAACGCGGCGAGCGCGATTAAAAAGAACGCCGTCAAATTAGTGCCGAACAGCCGCCCGAACGCCGCCGAACCCGCTATCATATCGGTCGAAACGTAGCCCGCCGACGGATCGCGGAAAACGCCCTCCGCCAAAAACGCCAGAATTTCGACGGCGGCGTAGTTGAGCATAAGCGTAACGACCATTTCGTTCACCTTAAAGTACGCCTTTAAGAGCGCGGGCACAAGCGCGAAAAGCGCGCCCGAAAATACGGCCGCCGTAAGGCAGAGCGGAATGTGGACGGCGGCGGGAACGCCGCGCATACTTGCCCCTATTATGCCCGCGACGAAGCCCCCCAAAAGCATTTGCCCCTCGACGCCCATATTGAACACGTTCGCCTTGAACGTTACGCCGATCGCAAGCCCCGTCAAAATAAGCGGCGCCGCCACGTGCAGAACGCGCATAAAGCCGTCGGGAGTAAACAGAGCGCGGCCGAGCATCGTCGCGTAAACCGAGAACGGATTCTCGCGCGCGGCGGCTATTATCAGCGCCCCGCCGACAAACGCCAGCAGCACCGGTATAAGCGCGTTGCAAAAAGCCGCAACCCCGCTCTTAATATTTTTTACCGTTTTTTCTTTCAGCATAGTTTTACTCCTTTAAAACCTCCTTACAAGTTTAGCCGACTTAAAGCCGCCGCACTCGTTAGGAGTTTTCCGCAGAGGGAATTTTCGGCGGCAAGCCGACGGAACGGCATATCGACAGCCGCCGGTTTGCCGTTTGCAGAGTGTCGGCAACCGCGCGTTCGCCGGGCGGCAAAGAGAGGCGTGACAGGCGCGGGCAACGGTCGCCGAACCGCCGGCGGCGCGTACTTTATAGGTACGTAACCGGGGCGGTTTCGGCAAACCCTAGGCCGCTATCAACGCCCCTATCCGCCGCCCGGCATAACACCGGCCATCATAAGCCCGAGCGTCTCCCCGTCCGCCCCGCGCGGCGCCTCGCCGACGACGGCGCCCTTGTACATAACGATAACGCGGTCGGACAGATTCATAATTTCGGAAAGCTCGCTCGAAACGAGCAAGACCGCCTTGCCCGCGTCTTTAAGCTCCAACAGCTTTTTGTGAATGAATTCGATAGAGCCGACGTCGACGCCGCGTGTGGGCTGGCTGGCTATCAGTACGTCGGGGTTAGACGACAATTCGCGGGCGACTATCAGCTTTTGCGCGTTGCCGCCCGACAGCTGCGACACGTCGCCGTCGGGGTCGCAAAGGCGCACGTCGAAGTTTTTGACAAGGCCGTCGCGCCGCCGTATAACGGCTTTTTTTGACAGCAGTCCGAAGCGCGAAATTTGCCTGTCCCGATGGTAGCCCGCGATCGCGTTTTGGGCTACGGTCATATCGCGGCATAGCCCCTGACCGTAGCGGTCCTCGGGAATAACGGCGATTTTATTTTCGCGCACGGCTTTTGGCCAGGCGTCCGTAATGTCCGCGCCGCCCTTCAAAACGGTTCCGCCCGCGACCGTCATAAGTCCGGTAAGCGCCTTTACAAGCTCGCTTTGACCGTTGCCCTCCACGCCCGCCACACCCAAAATCTCGCCCGCGCGGATATTAAAACTAACGCCGTCCACGGCTTTCCGACCGTCGGGGGCTACGACCGAAAGATTCTTGACCTCGTAAACGACGCCGCCCGCAACCGGCGCCCCGCCCGTTTTAGGGCGTTCTATGTCGCGGCCGACCATCATACGCGCCAGCTTTTTTTCGTCGGTGTCAAAGGTTTTCGCCTCGCCGACGACCGCGCCGCCGCGAATGACGGTAACGGAATCGGACGCGTCCATAACCTCGCGCAGCTTGTGCGTGATTACGATGACGGTCTTGCCGCCGCGCCGTAACTCTTTGAGGCTGCTTATGAGTTCGTCGGCCTCGCGCGGCGTTAAAACCCCCGTCGGCTCGTCCAAAATAAGGATTTGCACGTCGCGGTAAAGCATTTTAAGGATTTCGACGCGCTGTTTTTCGCCTATCGACAGATTTTTTACGAGCGCGGCGGCGTCAAGCCCGAGGTTGTATTTTTGTATAGTCCGCTCGACGGCGGCTTTTTGGGCGGCGGCGTCGATTAACGGCAGCGGCAGCCTCCGCGCGGCGAATTTGTCATTTAAGGCGGGCCTTTTGCGGACGAACGGCAAAAGGCAAAGCGGTTTAAGCGGCGCGAAGGCGCGCCGGATTTCGGAGCCCAAAACGACGTTTTCAAACACGGTAAGATTCGGCGACAGCTTAAAATGCTGATGCACCATACCTATGCCGCGCTTTATCGCGTCGGACGGGCTCGCGAACCTTACCGGCTCGCCGTCCACCAAAATTTCGCCGGACGAGGGCTGCAAAAGTCCGTACAGCATATTCATAAGCGTGCTTTTACCCGCGCCGTTTTCGCCCACGACCGCCTTAATTTCGCCGCGCTCCACCCTTATGTCGATTTCGTTATTCGCGGTAAAATCCCCGAATTTTTTTGTAAGCTTACGCGTTTCAATCGCCGTCATAATTTTTCTCCCGCGCTCGTTTTATCATTTGTCGTCCTCCTTTTTATGCGCCCTTTTTTCTATTAAACGCACTCGTGCTTATAAACGCTCATTTGCTTATTCGGTTTACGTTCGGTATCAGCTCCGCCTGCCGCGCCTCGAAGCCCGCGTAGCCGTTCCTTTGGCAGTCGTAAACCTTAATCGTGCCGTCGGCGATTTTGGCGGCTATATCGGCGACCTTATCCTTAATTTGCGCCCATTTTGCAAGCCCCGACTGCTTGACCGCCGCGCCCGCCGCCGCCAAATCCGTAATCCCCGTCGCGCCGGACGCCAAGTCGTAGTACGCCAAATTCGCGAACCGCCCGAGCGTACCGTCGCGGTACGCCTCCGTGATGCCCTTTACCGGAACGTCGGTATTTTTGAGTACGGACGTCAAAACGTAGCCGGGTCTGTCGCCGTCCTTATTCGCGTCCACCTCGATGCCGAATCTTTTGGAGTCGCTCGCCTTTGTGGTAACGCCCGCGCCCACGTTGCCCGCGCAGGCGAATACTATGTTGCCGCCCTTGTCGTAAACGCCCTTGGCGAACGTTTGACCCGCCTGCATATCCACGAAGCCCGCGCTGTTATTCTCGTAGTAATCGTACCTTACGCCCGCCCCCAGCTCCAAGTCCGCGACGGCGCGGCTTATGCCCGACATATAGCCCGCGCTGAAAACGTAAATGCCGTCGGACGCGGTGCCGCCTATAAAGCCTATCGAGCGGTTGCCGCTCAAATTAAGGCTGTGCGTCGCCGAATCGAAAAGCGCGGCGGCGTTTTCGTTGACGAGCACCGACAGATACCCCGCAAGATACGACGCCTCGTGAACGTTAAACAGCACGGATATAACGTTTTTGTGAATGACGCTCCCGTCGCCGTTTCGGTTGGGATCGGCGTTAAAAACTACGAACGTGGTGCCGGGGTAGCGCTTTGCGAGCGGCTCTTGACCGCCCACGCCCTTAATAAGCGCGTCGAAGTCGTATTCTAACGAGAATATCAGCTTTGCGCCGGCGGCCGCCATCTGCTCTATCGCCTTGCCCGCCGTCAAATCCGAGCCGATTTCGACGACCTTAGTTTTGTAGCCGTACTTGTCCGCCATACTTTTAAGACCGTTAACGGCCGTTTGATTGTAGCCGTTGTCGTTAGAACCCGCCGCCGCGCATATGAGCGCGATTTCGATTCCGCCGCCTTTGGCGGTGCAGCCGCCGAACGCGAACACGCCCGCCGCCGCGATAACGGCGGTCAGCGCCGCCGCGATTTTTGTAAAAAGTCCCTTCATAATTGTTATCTCCTTTTGTAAATTTTTTTGAATTTGTTGTCAAGATTATTTTTTGCCGCTGTTTGCCGCTCCGTTTTCCGCCGGGAGCGGCAAGGAGTGGTGTTCAGACGGGCAACAGGCGGCGCCGAGCCGACAAACGGCTTGCCGTTTGCAGGGTGAGCACCCGCCGGAGCGGAACCCGTCAACGAGGCGAGGCTTGCCGAATGAGTGTACATCGACGTACTCGATTGAGGCAAAACGCCGATCGTAGCCCGTATCAACGCCGCTATTTGCCGCTCCGATCCCCGGTATAAATTCTATCCCGTTTAAAGGCGCCGTATTCAATTCTACATCGTATGTTTCCTCCTACTTTTGCGATTGTTATGTCGTATTGTCGTCATTACCACTTGATTTACAGCGTTGCCGCGGATCGCCCGTTCGGACGGCGCGTTGCGGGCGGTTTAGCCCTTACGCTGTTGCCCGACCTGCTCTATAAAGAACTTAAACTTGTCGGTGCGGTACGCGGACTCGAACGTTTCGACCGGGATTTCGGCGCCGCCGCGAATCCTGCCGTAGGTTACCGCGCGGAACATAATTATGGGAGCGCCGTCGTCCATCTCTAAATACCGCGCCGCGCCGCCCTTGACCGAAACGGCTTCGAGCGTGCGCGTGGACTTTGTAAGCTCGACGCAGTACTCCTTTTTGAGCGTTTCGTAAAGACTCGCCGCCTCAAAGTTAAACCGCTCGATACCCTTTATGTACTTGTACGGCAGGTACGTGGTGGTGTAGTTGATCGGCACGCCGTCGGCGTAGTAGACGCGTTCGAGCCTAAAAACCGGCTCGTCGGGACTAAGGCGCAAAAGCCTCCCCTCGCGCGTGTCCGGCACGCCGACCGACGCCGATATAATCCTCCGCGAGGGCTTCATACCGTAGCGGACTATATCGTCGGTGCAGCTAGAAAGCGAATACAAATCGTGTGCGATTCCGCCGTCGAGGACGAACGTCCCCTTGCCCTGAACGCGGTACAAATACCCCTCGCGGACAAGCTCGTCGATAGCCTTCCGCACGGTGATACGCGAAAAGTTGAACTTGTCGACCATCTCGCGCTCGCTCATAATCGGCTCGTTCGGCGCGGGCTTCGCGGCGTCTATCATATCGATAATCGCCTTTTTTAGCACGTAGTACTTAGGTACAGGTACGTCTTGCATACTCCTCCCTCTTGAAAAACTCCGAACAAGTTTAGCCGTCTTTAAGCCGCGCCGCCTTTGCCGTAAACAAAGGCAACCCTATTGCCGCCGCCTCAAAGCCGCGCCGCTTGCCCGTAGCTCCCCGCCGTAACCCCAACAGGTTATGACCACTTATACTTTACCACACCTTCCGCCGTTTGTCAATAGGTTTTTAAAAAAAACTTGAAAAAATTTTTACTCTTCCCGCCGATTCCCAAAAATGTTTTTGCGTTTGCCCTCTTGACCGCCCTATGTGTCGAAAATTGTCATAATCGGGTTAACGGAATCATAAGCTATACAACTACGGTTCCGGCGAGGTATGACAATGAAACAACACATCGTATTACGCGCGTTAAAGCTTTCGGACTATATTTTGGAAACGCGGGCGACCGTCCGCGACGCCTCGAAAATATTCAACGTGAGCAAAAGCACCGTACATAAGGACGTTTCCGAAAGACTGAAAGCGATAGACCGCGAAAAGTATCTGCAAGTAAAAAAGGTTTTGGACTTTAATCTGTCCGAGCGCCACATTCGCGGCGGCAACGCCACAAAGGAAAAGTACCGAAAAGGTTAAAATCCGAAAGCGTTAAACAGGTTAAAACAAAAGCGCCTAAAAGGTCAAATATCAAAAACGGAAGCACCGGAAAAGCCGAAAACAAAAGCGCGGAAAAATACAGAAAATAAAAAAACGGCCGTTCCGCCGAACGGTCGTTTTTTTTGCGGAACAAAGTCGAGCGTTTTGGGCGCAAAAATCGGATTTTGTGCCTATTCGTTTTTATGACGGGCGCGGATTAAAACCTTTCGACCGAAACGTCGGTCAAGTAAAAGACGGCGAAACCGCGGTCGGACGGCGACTTGTAGTGATTAAGCAAAACGGGGCAGGCGTCGAGCATAGCGCGGCGCGAGGACTCGCGGCCGTCGACGACCGCCTTGCCGTCAACGCGAATCCATTCGCCGCTAGGCTTGCACGCGACAATTTGAACGAGCGGGTTTGCGACAAGCTCGCGGTAGACCGACTTTGTGTCCGCCGTCGAAAAGTACAGCCTGCCGTCGATTTCGGCGACCGCCCCGAACGGACGGCAATGCGGCGCTTTGTCGGCGGTGCAAAAATAAAATATCCCCGCCTCCTGCAAAAACTTCTTGATTCCGTTTAACATAATTAACTCCTTAAATTTATTTTTTATATCGTCCCGGCAGGCTAACTAAAAGTCTTAGGGTCGGTGTAGCCGGGCTTTATAAGGACGTTGGGTTTGTCCTTGACGAATTCGTTGTAAACGCCCTCCCATTCGGAAAAGCCGTACTCCTCGACGGAGACCGAAATGTACTTGTTCGGCTTGCCGAGAGTCTTGTTGACGACGGCGGCGATTTGCTCGGCCGCGTCTTGCAGCTGCTTTTTGCCGGGGCCGGAAATTGTTTTAATCACTATATGTGGCATAATTTTATTCTCCTTAACCGTTGATTTTACGCGGTTTTTTACGGGCGGCAAATAGGGATTTAGCCGTTCAA
This sequence comes from Clostridiales bacterium, assembly GCA_031276725.1. Lineage (GTDB taxonomy): Bacteria > Bacillota > Clostridia > Christensenellales > Pumilibacteraceae > RACS-047. The sequence continues at coordinate 36,320 of JAISMM010000012.1, forward strand.
AAATTCCAAAATTCTGTCCTCTATACCCGGCAAGCCCTCGTGCCTGTGGTTGGTGTACAGAACAATATCCTTTCGGGACGTTATTTTGTTGTAGGCGGCAAACTGCGACGAGGGCGGGCAAATGTTGTCCATAAGTCCGGTCGCCCACAGAACATCCGCCGAGATACGCGGCGCAAGATGCTGTATGTCGATATAACCGAGCTTTTCCCACACCTTGTCTTGCAGCGCGGGCAGAGGCGCGAACTTGCGGATATAATCGGTAACGTCGCCGTAGGCGTCGACGGCGAGGTCCATCTCCCAAATCCGTTTGTAATCGGACAAAAACGGATGCATACAAGCCGCCTTTTTAACGTCGGAACCGTTGAGCGCGGCGCAGGCGACCGTTAGAGCGCCGCCCTGCGAGCCGCCGAAGGCGTAAATTCTGTCCGCGTCGGCGTTCGGCAGCCGCTTGGCAATTTTGACAAGCTGAACCGTATCCAAAAAGACGTTGCGGAAGTAAAGATTCGCGGGGTCGGGGTCGTCGAGTCCGCGCACAATAAGTCCCGACTGCGTGGTGCCGCGCACGGGATTATAGTCCTCGCTAAGCCCCGCCTGTCCCCGGCAATCCATCGCCAAAACGATAAAGCCCTGCGAGGCGTACGACAGCGTGCTAAAAAATTCGCGGCTGCACCCGCCGTAGCCGTGAAAAAGCAAAACGACGGGAAGTTTTTTGTCGGATACAAGCGGCGCGGTATACTTTGCGTATATCGTTGAATTTTTGACCGACCTAAAAAACAGATCGTTAAAAACGTAATTCTTAACGTTAATATCCTTTTTGACCGTCCGCGTTTGCGGGTCGAGCGCGGCGACCTCTTTAAGTCCGTCCCGCCAAAACCGCTCGAAGTCGGCGGGCTTGGGATTTGAACCCTTGTACGCGAACAATTGCTCCGCGGGCATATCTAACATCGGCATAATGTTTATTTATTCTCCTTGCGTATGTATGTTCTTTATAGTCTACTCGTAAAGTCTTGATACCGACAAATCCTCGAATATCGACTCTATCGCGGCGGCGAAAATGGGCGCGACGGTGATTTCCTCGATTTTGGAAATCTTTTTCGATTGAGGCAGTTCTATCGTGTCGAGCACGAAAATCTTTTCGAGCGGCGACCGTTCGAGCCGTTCTACGGCGGGGCCGGACAGCACCGCGTGCGTACAGCAGGCGTAGACCTTTTTTGCGCCGCCGACCTCGATGAGCGCCTTGGCGCCCTGCGTGATAGTGCCGGCGGTGTCGATCATATCGTCCACCACCAAGCACACCTTGTCCTTAACGTCGCCTACAATGTTCATAACCTCCATAACGTTGGCCTTGGGGCGGCGTTTGTCCACAATGGCGAGCGAGGCGTTCATTCGCTGAGCCATTTGGCGCGCCCGCGCGACCGAGCCGACGTCCGGCGACACTATTATAAGGTCGTCGCGGTTCTTTACAAAGTCGAGCTTGTCGAGCTTTCTGAACAGCACCGGAATCCCGAAAAGGTGGTCGACCGGAATATCGAAAAAGCCTTGAAGCTGCGGCGCGTGCAAGTCCATAGTAAGCACCCTGTCGGCCCCCGCGCTCGTGATTAGATCGGCGACGAGCTTGGCGGTAATCGGGTCGCGGGCGCGCGCCTTGCGATCTTGCCGGGCGTAGCCGAAGTAGGGAACGACGGCGGTTATGCGGCCCGCCGACGCGCGGCGCAACGCGTCGATCATAACGAGTAACTCCATAAGGTGGTCGTTTACCGGGTACGACGTCGACTGAATGACGAATACGTCGCAGCCGCGCACGGTTTCGTCGATATTGACGCTGCACTCGCCGTCGGAAAACCGCCCGACTCCGGCGTCGGAAAGCGTTATTTTGAGCTTGTCCGCAATCGCCTTCGCCAGCGTCTTGCACGCGTTGCCCGCGAACAGCTTAATTCGGTTGCCGTGTGTTATCATTAGGTTACCTCTCTAAAATTATTTATTTCGTAAAAATTCGCCGCGCTTACGGCCGCCGTCAACGCCCCTATTCGCCGCCGCCGCCGTCGCGGAATTTATTGTTATCCCAATCCGTCTTAACCACCTGACGGGCGCGGGCTATCGCCAAGGCGTTTTTATCGACGCTCTCGGTTATGGTGGAGCCGGCCGCGATAAAAGCGCCGTCCGCGAGCGTTACGGGCGCTATAATGTTGCTGTTGCTGCCGATAAAGACGCGGTTGCCGACCTTGGCCTTGTGCTTGTCGCGGCCGTCGTAGTTGGCGAACACGACGCCGCACCCGACGTTGCAAGCCTCCCCCAACTCCGCGTCGCCTATGTACGTCAAATGGCTGACCTTGCAGCCCCTGCCCAAAACGCTCTTTTTAATTTCGACAAAGTCGCCGATTCTGCAATCGGGGCCGATAACGCTTTCGGGACGGATGTACGCGAACGGCCCCACGGAGGTATTCCGCCCGATAAAACTTCTTGTCATTTGCGACGAATTAATCACGGCGCCGCTCTCGATTATGCAGGTGTCGATCATATTGCCGCTAAGTATTTTAGCGCCGTCCTTAATATAGGTCTTACCCCTTATAATGTTGTTCGGGCCTATAACGACGCCCTTGCCGATAACCGCGTCGCACCCGATAAACGCCGACGCCATATCCTCGATATGCACGCCGCGCTCCATATGATATTCCAAAATGCGGTTGCGCAGTATGTCGCTTATGAGCGCGACCTGCTTGAACGAAAACGCCGTTACAAAGTCCTCGGCGTCGAAGTAACGCGTTTCGGCGCTGTAAATCTTTTCGGCGTTCATCAAGAATTGAGTCGAGCACACAAAGCCGCGCGTCAGCCTCAACACGTTCTTGCCCGTGCTTTTAAGCTCGGCGACGGCGGCGAACACCGTCTTTTTTGTAATGAGCGGCGTGTCCGAAAACAGTATCACCGTAACGGGATAATCCGGGTTTAGGTACGCCCGCGCTTGATCCGGCAACGGCTCGCGGTCGTTGTACGGCGCGACCGCGTAAGGACTTTCGCCGAACGACAGCGCGACCCACGAGAGCATCGACTTACCCAAAATCTCTATGTCGGCAGTCTCGCCCATAGTCGGCGCCGCCACCCTGAAAATTATACCGAAAAACTTTTCGTCCATATCGTATTTATTATACCCGCTTTCAGCCGTTATGTCAAACAAAACGCACCGACAAAAATCAAACAATACGCACCGACAAAAATCCCCGCTCCCCCGCTTTTTTAAGCGTTTAAAATTCGGCAATTAACCCGCCCCCTCCGAAGGAAATTTTTTAACGGTTAATTTTGAAAATTTAACCGCCCCGGCGGCATTCGCGGCACGAACCGAGCCTGCAAACGGCGAAGCCGTTTGCAGGGCGTGCGAGCTTGCGAGCTAAGCCCGACCACACGGGCGAGGCATTCCATAGAAGGGAATTTTAGCGGAATGACGGGCGGTCAAAAGAGCTTTTCGCCGACACGGATAAAAAATCGGGCAAAGAACCGTCAGGGCGGCAAAAACGGGTTTTCGCCGAAGCGACGTGTATATTTAATACACGAGCAAGGCAAAGTTCCGTTTTTGGCGCTATCAACGGGATTTTTCACCGTCCGGTCTTAGAAGAAGGCGCGGTAAAGGGACTTAACGGCGTTTTCGTAATCTCCGTTTTCGACGGCGACGATAAGGTTGAGCTCGCTGCTGCCCTGGTCGATCATACGGATATTGATTCCGGCGGCGGAGAGGGCGGCAAAGACGCGGGCGGCGGTTCCGCGTTTGCGGCTCATACCGTGGCCCACGACGGCGATAAGGGCGAGGCCCTCTACCGTTTCGACGTTATCGGCGCCGCACTCCGAGCGGATTTCGGCGGCGGCGAGGCGCAAGACTTCGGGGTCGATGTCGGCGCCGTCGACCACGGGCGAGAGGGTGTCGATGCCGCTGGGCATATGCTCGACCGAGATATTGCGGCGCTCCAAAACCGACAGGACGCGGCGGGCGAACCCGAGCTCGTTATTCATAAGCGACTTTTCGATATGAATCGCGGCAAAGTCCTTGCGGCCGGCGATTCCCGTTATAACGGAATCGGGGCGGCCGAATTCGCCCGAGAGAAATTTTTTTGTGGGAACGATGAGGGTGCCCTCCGCGCCGGGATTGAACGTGTTGCGTATCCTTATGGGAATATCGCTTTTGCGCACGGGGAAAATGCAGTCCGAATGCAGGACGTTGGCGCCCATATACGACAGCTCGCGAAGCTCCTTGTAGGTGAGCATCGGAATCAATTTAGCGTCGTTGACGATGCGCGGATCGCAGACCAAAAAGCCGTCGACGTCGGTCCAATTTTCGTAGACCTCCGCCCTTACCGCGCGCGCGATAATCGACCCGGTAACGTCGGAGCCGCCGCGCGTGAACGTCTTAACCGCGCCGTCGGGCTTTACGCCGTAAAAGCCGGGAATGACCGCGCCGTCGCTCTTTGCAAGAATTTTAGCGGCGGCGGCGTTGGTGAGCTCGTCGCAAAAATTGCCACGGGCGTCGAATTTGATAAGGTCGGCCGCGTCGATAAATTCGCGGTCAAGGTAAGCCGCGACCAAGACGGCGCAAAGATATTCGCCGCGCGACGCCGCGTAATCCTTGCCCGCGCCCGCGTCGATTTCGCGCTTGATTCGTTCAAGCCGTCCGCTTATGTCGAGGCGCAGGTTAAGCCCCGCGATTATGTCGTTAAAGCGCTTTTCGACGGCGGCGAACGACTTGCCGCAAGCGCCCGTCTTTAACTTTTCGTTATAGCAGGCGTAGAGTAAATCGGTTACCTTGACGTCGGCCGGGTCGCGCTTGCCCGGCGCGGATACGACGACGAATTTGTTGTCGGGGTCGGCGGCCGCTATGTCGGCGGCGCGCTTAACGGCGTCGGCGTTCGCCATAGACGTTCCGCCGAATTTAAGAACTTTCATTTGATTTTCCTCGCTTGTAAATTTTTCACTTGATTTTTCTAGCCTCCAAATAGTATCTTTTGTCGGCCGCGCCGCCCATCGAAAACGTCTTTTTGGGCAACGCGCCCGCCGTCGCGATATAGGGGAAAAGCCCGTCCTTGCTCATAGCTTTAAGCGCGATTCCGGCGGCGTCGGGTCTTGCGCAGACGGCCCTTAATTCGTCGCCGCCGTGAATGTAATCGACTTTGCCGCCCTCGCTTTTTGTGTAGCCGTCCAAAAATTCCGTAAGAACCGCTACGGCGCGTATAGCGTCGGCTGGCAAGCTAACGCGCCTTTCGGCGTTCCCGCTAACGAACGTATACGACTCCGCCGCGCCGCCGAATTTAAGCGACGAAAGAGCGCCGTACAGCCTTTGCGGATCGACGCCGAACACCGCGCGGTGGATAGGCTCGAACATCAGTCCGCCGTCGTAAATATTGACGATTTCGCACAGGGCGTAGCGGGCGGGCGACGACGTGTCCCCCGCCGCCTTTACGCGCTCCCAATGCGCCTTTGCCGCCGCCAGCGAATGATTGCCGTCGCCTGCGGCCGACAAAAACGGCGAGCCGTAACGCCTTACGGATTCGGCTTCGAGCTTACCGAGCGCCGCCGCGATTTCCGACGTATCCGCGATTAGACCGCCTTTTATACGGCCGCCGCCGCGGGATAATTCAAAATCGTAGAGAAGCGGCGGCCCTTTATCGACATACGGCTCTATAACCGTGCGGTCGGGATCGTCGATAAGCAGCATTATATGCGGAATCTCGACGAGGCAATTTTTGCGGATTTCGGCGCGGGGCGGAATGCGCTCCGCGACCGTCCCCTCGCTGGCCCGAACGGGGGTTTTTGCGTTCGCCGTATAGCCGTAGGCGTCCAAATCGACGCACGCGACGACGCCGTATCTTTTGCCGCCGCCGCTAAGAGTGCGCTCGACGAACACCATACCGGAATACGACGCAAAAACGCCGTCGGCTAAATACTTATCCGCCGCCGCGTTTATAGCCGCCGCCTGCCGTTCTATTGCCGCGGTATCCAAAAAGCATTCGGGCAATACGAGCCTTAACGCGCTCGGGGCGCCGCCGACGTAATCCGACAGCTCCGTCCAAAAGGCGGGGTCGGAGGTGTGCTGATCACAGGCGACGACCGCCCACTTATTCAAATCGATATTTTTACGGGGCAGCAGAAAGTCCGCGCCGACGAAAGTACTTTGCATAAAAATCTATCAGCCCAGCCCCGTCGAAAGAATCCACAGCGCCGCCGCCAAAACGAGCGCGGCCGCCTTGTACCAAAAATTGCGGACAAAAACCGCGCGTAAAATCCGCCCGAGCCGCGAACCGGCGTACACGGGAAGCTCTTGCGGCTCGCTCGGCACATACGCGCCCGTAGCGGGATACGCGCCGGTTTTAGGGTAACCGTCGTCCTTAACCGCCGTCTTGGGGTAAGCGCCCGTCTTGGGGTAGCCGTCGTCCTTGACCGTCGTTTTGGGGTAGCCGCCGGTTTTAGGGTAGCCGTCGTCGCGGGGGTTCGTCTGCGGATACTCGCCGCTCTTAGGGTAACCGCCCGTCTTGGGGTAACCGTCGGGCGCGGGGAATTTATTGTCGTTATTCACGCTTTGCTCCTCCTGCTTCGCTTTTTCTTCGCCCGGGAGCGGGCTTTTAGTCCGTAAACCTGTTCGAGTAAATCCGTCAGCATCGACGAGTCGTAGTAACGGATAATCTCGCCGTTCGACGCGGTGGAAATAACGCCCGTTTCCTCCGACACTATGACCGAAACGACGTTGTAATTTTCGGTTATGCCGATCGCGGCGCGGTGGCGAGTGCCCAGCTCGCGGTCGATGTCGATATTCTGCGACAGCGGCAAAAAGCAGCCCGCCGCCAAAATCTTGTTGCCGCGAATGAACACCGCCCCGTCGTGAAGGGGGGCGCGGGTATTAAAAAGGCACTCCAAAAGCGCGCTCGAAAGGTGCGAATTCAATTCCGTTCCGCTGTCTAAAATGTGGGTCGGAACGGCGTCGGGCGCGACGACTATAAGCGCGCCGACGTTCTTTTTTGCCATATTCTGAACGGCGTGGACGATCTCGGCGACCGCCTCGGAAAGTTCCTCGTCGGAGCAGTCGTACGACGTCGAAAAATTCTCGCGCGCGTCCTTGGGACTCGCCATTCGGTACACGGCGCGGCGGAGCTCCTGCGGGAACATTATTAGCGCGGCGACCACCACTATGACGACGGAGTATTCAAAAATGCGGCTGAGATAGTTGAGCCCCAAAAGCGGCGAGGACAGTACGGGCGCCAAAAGCAAAAACACGGCGACGTACTTTATTAGCCTTGCGGCGTTGTTCCGCTTTAAGAACGTGAACAAAAGGTAGAGCAAAACGGCCGTCAACAGCACGTCGAAAACGGTCGCGGTCAAATTTTCCGTCAACGCGGTTTTGATATTTTTTGCGAATTGTTCGGGCAGCGGCACTCGTTAAGTCCTCCGGTAGGGACGCGTTTAATCGTCCGCTACCGATATTATACATTGAACTCGAAAATTTATCAATGCTTTTTGAGGTGTTTTTAACAAATTCTAATAAAAGTCTTATCTTTTTTTTGAAAATTGCTTGCATATTCTTGAAATATAGTCTATAATTTATATGAATATTATGTGAATAGGCTTTTTAGCGACGCATACTAGTATTATTCCGTCCCGCCGATACTATCCCGACACCGCCCATCACCGATATTATTCCGACCACCGATATTATTCCGTATTATTCCGTTCCCCGACACCGCCCAACCGACTACGCGAGAGGATGCAAAAAGTTTATGAGCAAAAAAAACAAAAACAACAATAACGCCGCGACGGGATTCCCGCCGGCGGGCCCTATGCCGGGCGTACCGAACGCGGGAGGCTTTCCTCCCACGGGACCGGGCGGCGCTTTCCCGCCTACGAATCCGGGGGGCGCGTTTCCTCCTGCGGGTCAGGGCGGAGTAATTCCTCCCATGGGTCAGAGCGGAGCCGTTCCCCCCGCGGGAGCCGCTCCCCCTACCGCGCCGCGTCAATCTAAGGGCGGCAAGGTTAAGGGCGGCACGGATAAGCGCAAAAGGCCGGGCCTACCCTATTCGGGCGCCCAGCCGAATTTGTCGAGCCTTTCACCCGACCAAATGAATCAAATGCAGTTGGAGGAGGCCATCAAGGAAAGCTCCAACCCCGCCATGAAACTCAAAAGACTAAAAAGCCCTCTCTCGTTTAAGAGCTGTCTTTTGAACATTCTGTTGCTCGCGGTTTTGACCATAATCGTCGCGTTCGTGTTCGTCTGGATATTTAAGGTCGACCGCTTTAACCCGATATACATCGCCGCCGATATGCTGAACGACTTCGGCATAACCAAATTCTTTGTCGATCTGGGAAAGCGCATCGCAAACCTCTTCTCCGGCAAGGGCTGGACGCTCGACGTAATCAAAATGCTGATAAATTTTATTCGGTAAAATTCCTCCGTAAAATTTCTTCCGAAATATGCAAATATTGAATTGACATTCGGCGAATAACGATGTATAACATACGCGTGAGGTAAATTCGGATGGATTACATTAAATTCGCGAAAAAATATTTCGACAAAGCCGCCAAGGGTCGGGCAAGCGCCGGGCGCGACGGCAAGTACGACAAAATGCTTAAAAGAAGCCTTGAATTGCGCGCTCTGCGTTCGCGCTCGATGCGCAAGATCGGCATAACCGCCGAGGACGCCGAGGCGGGGCCTTTTTGCTTTGAGGGCTACTGCTACGACAACGAGCAGGTGCGCCAGGCCGTCGGTAAGGACGGCAAACTGCGCAGCGAGCGTTACCAAAGCACGTGGCTGTATTTTGCCAAAAAGCATATCTACGTTTATACATACGTGTTTTCGACTACGAACACCGCCGTCGTCGAGGACACGCGCGAGCTTTTGTACAACAACATAAGCGACTTTACGACGCACTCGGAATCGGTTCAACTCGTTACCAAAAAGGGCAAGAACGAATCGACGCAAAAACAGTTCTTCTCGTTCGAGCAGCCCTCCGGCAAATTCGTTTGCTGGACGCAAGGCCCTATGGACGACAGCGTTCTGCAAATCCGCCGCAAGATTTTGGAAAAGCAGAACGAAAAGAAAGAGACCGACTCCACCCTGACTATGCGCGTACGGACTACCGAACCGCAATGCCCTTTTTGCAAGGAACAAAATTAAAACGCTGAAAAGGTCGTCGATAGCGGACAAACAGAGGATATTAATTATATTAATTAATCCGTAAATTCCCCTCTACGGAGGGGCGGCGCGTTAGCGGCGGGGCGGTTAAATTAATTGGCAACGGCCGATTAATTCGCGCGGCTTATGCGGACAAATTAAGAATAAAATAAAGACCAAAAAACAAAAACGGCGTTTTTTGTTTTTTGCCTTATCAAAGTCCGCCAAAATCGGGTCGGGCAAGCGCGAAAAACAAAGTTTTTTGCAAGCGCAGCGCCGATTTGCGCGTGGGCGGCAAGGGGCGATAGGCGCGGGGCGCGTATCGCCGCGCAACAAAAAACCCGCCGGTTGAGAGCGGGTTTTTTCGGTCGTTGTCAAGTTTGGGTGGATAAGACTTGTAAAAAAGTCTTAGTAACCGCGGTTGTAGTTGCTGTTTCCGCGATCCTTTTTGCGCGCCTTGCGGCACTCGGGACAGCGTGCGGGTTCGTTAGTGAAACCTTTCTCCTGATAGAACGCTTGCTCGCCCTCGGTGAAAACAAATTCCTTAGCGCAATCCTTGCAAATCAGAACTTTATCTGCCATTTTAGGTAATAACCTCCTTTTAAGATTTTGGGTCGGGTAGTGAGGTTCAACCTAAAATAACGGAATGAAACATCAGAACTTTTTCCACTGTTACTATTATAACCGATTCTAAAAATAATGTCAACCGATTTGAAGCACGAATTTATTTTTTCCTTTGGCGAGTTTTACGGGCTTTTCCTTGCCGTTTTCGCCCAAAACGAGCGTAACGGCCAAGTCCGTTTTGTTGACGACGGACGCGTCGACGCGGTTGTTCCGCCCCCGGTACGAGCCGCTTATGCCGCCGCCCTTGCAACAGGCTGTAAACTCGACGTCGCTAAACCCCGAAAAAGACGGCTCGACCCCGACGGCGGCGCCGTCGGTAAAGCGCAGGCCCGCGAAGTAGCGGAACAGATTTTTGACGGCCGCGCCCGAGTACGACGAGCACATAGCCCCCGAGGGGCAGAATATGCCGCCCGACTCCGAAGGCAGCGAAACGCCCGTTCCGAAGTCCTCGAACAGCGCGGGGCAGTCGGCGTTGACGAGCGGGGCGAACCTTGTGAGCATTCTTAAAACGGCGTCGGAGTCCGCCCGCAGCATACAGAGCGCCTCGATAACGTAATTTTCCCACAGCGGCGAGCAATTCATACAGAGGCGGAAGCCGCGTATAAGCTCGGCGGAGTGTTCCGGCGCGGCGAGTCCCGCGATTACCGCCCACGCGTTGGCGCGCTCGTCGAAGCGGCCGTCGGACGAATACCCCGACCCCGGCTTGTAAAAGGCGTCGGCAAAGTTATTTTTTATGGATTCGGCGACGGCGTCGGTAAAGCCCGAATATTCGCTTACGCCGCACTTGTCGGCGGCGTAGCGCAAAAACCGCAGAGCGGAATAGTAAAGGCAGTTTTCGAGCAATTTTGCGTCGACGTTCGCGCCCGCGTCGAAAGAACCGCCCTCTTGTTCGACGCGCGGCTCGATAAGTCCGTCCGCGCCGAGGCACCAATTTTGCAAATAAGCCGCCGCAGGCCCGATAAAGCGGCGCAGCATATCGGCGTCGCCCGCGCGGTGGTAGCACGCGGCGAAAATTCCGCGCTCGCTGAGGGCGAGAAGATTCATAGCCGCGTCCTCGAATTTGCCGCCGCCGGGGATGCCCGAATAAAAAGCGCCGTCCTCGAAAAACGTCAGGCAGTCCTCGGCGCACTTAATAAACAGCGCGAAGCCCGAGTCGGTCATCGTGTACGAGGCAAGCTCGGCGGCGCCGGAAAGTCCGCCTATGCGGGTGGCGCGCTCGCGCTCGGGAGTGTTCCAAACGACGCCGCGCATACACACGGCAAGGCTGTCGACCGCCTTTTGCGTGAGCCGCGAAAGCGTTTTTATGCCGCAGTCGAAGCCAAAGGCGTTGTCGCGCATATGCTCGGACTCGAAGTCGTACGACGTTTCGATATACGATATTCCGCTAATTTTGACGCCCTGCGGAGCTTTTATTATGAATTTTGTCCCCGCCAAAAACACGGGCGACGAAAAAGTTTGCTTGCCCTCGCTGCACACGTATTCCAAGCGGCGGTTAAAGTAGGAGCGCGGCCGCGTCGCGCCCGATTCGAGACACTCGTACCTGTCGGTGCAAACGCCTATAACGGCGAGTCCCGCGGGCGACGTTATGTCTAAAACCGGCGCCGCCAGGCAGTACTTGCCGAGCTCCGCCGTGTAGGTTATGTTGCCCGATTCGTCCGGCGCGCTCTTTGTAAGCCGCCCCGTCCTCTGCTCGTCCGAAAACTTAAAGAGGGGGATCGGACGCTTTATAAGCCCGCCCCACGGCGAGTCGCCGTACGAGCCGCAGACGACGGACGGAACGAATATTCCCGCCCCGTAGGCGGCGCCGTAAACGCCGGCGATCTGACCTTCCTTGGTGTAGTCGTAGCGTAAAGGCCGCTCGGCGTTCGGCGCGGGTTCCTTGCCGTCGTCGAGCGGCGAAAACGCGTCGGTGCGGTAGCACAAAAAGTCGGGGTCGGAATGAATCCCGAGCTCGCCGCACTCGAACAACAGCCCCGCCGCGCCCGCGTCGAGCGAGTCGGTGCCGTCGCGGCCGTCGTAGCGGCACAAAAGCGCGAACGCGTTTTCGCCCTTTACAAGAAATTCGGCAAGGTCGAGTTCGTCGTAGTAGCCGCAACCGCGCTTGCTTTCGCGCCCCAAGCCCCCGCAAAACACGGCTAACCTGCCGTTGACGTAAAGATTGTAGCCGCTTTCGGCGGCGATACGCGCGACCGCGCTTTTGGGCGGCTTTTCAAGAGTAAATTTGCGCCTAAAATACACCCAATCGTTTTGGCGCGAGTTATCCTCCGCCCATATCCACTTTGCGGCCGAAAAAATTTCCGTATTTTCTATGATTGTTTGCGATGACATACTTTCCTCCGATAATTATGCCCCTTACTTTTTAGGTTTATCCTTCTGTCCCGTTTTTGCCTCGTCGCTCTGCGCGGGCTTAACCTTTTCGGGAGTAACGGCGGCGGGAACGGGAGCGTCGTCAACCTTGCCCAAGTATTCGGGCAATTGCATACCGACCATCTTGTACATATCGTTAAGCGGCGGCACCGATTTTAGCATACCGGAAATAAAGTTCGCCGTACCCGTGCCGTCCTTGCCGGCGGCGCCCAAGGAGTCCCAAACCGTAACCTTGTCGATTTTGATATTCTTTATAGCCTCGACCTGAACGCGGATAAGATCCTCTAACTTGTCGGTCATCATCAGCTTGACCGCCTCGTTCGAGCCGCCGCTCGCCTGAATGATTTTTTGGAAGCCCTGCGCCTGCTTTTCGAGTACCGCGAAAATACCTTCGGCCTCGGCAATCTTTTGCATCTTAACGGCGTCCGCGTCGCCCCTCGCCTTGCGGCGCACGACCTCGGCCTCGGCCTCCGCCTGCAACTCTAAACGCCTTTTTTCGATTTCGGCCTTGACGATTACGTCGGCCTCCAACGTGCTTTTTTCGCGCTCGGCCCTCGCCAATTCCGCTTGCTGCTCCGCTATATAGCCCGCCTTGTTGGCGTTCGCCTCGGCGATTTGCTCGGCGATGGACGCCTCTTTTTCCGCCTCCGCCTCGATTTGGCGGCGCTTGGCGTTCGACTGGCTGATCCTCGCCTGCGAGGCGTTCTCGCCCTCGACGGCGGTGGAGTTCGCGTTCGCGACCTCGACGCGCTGATCCCTTACCGCCAAAGCCTCGCCGATAGAGCCGTCCCTCGTCTTTTCGGCGACGGAGCGTCGGGCGTCGTTTATCGCCTTGGCGGCCGCCTCCTTACCCAAAGCGTCGATATAGCCCGACTCGTCCGATATGTCGGTAACGTTGACGTTGATAAGGCGCAAGCCGATTTTTTTAAGCTCGCCCTCGACGTTGCGCGAAACGGCCTCCAAAAACTTGTCGCGGTCGGAGTTAATCTCCTCGATATCCATAAGGGCGACGACAAGACGAAGCTGACCCAAAACGATTTCCTTGGCTAAATCTTGAACCTCGTTGGGTCTTAGTCCGCGCAAACGCTCGGCGGCGTTTTGCATAACGCCGTGTTCGGTCGAAATTCCGACCGTAAAGCGCGATGGAACGTCGATGCGGATATTCTGCTTTGACAGCGTGTTTTTAAGGTCGACGCTCACGCCCATAGGGGTAAGGTCGAGAAAGCTGTACGACTGAAAGTACGGCCACACGAACGACGCGCCGCCGTGAACGCACTTTGCCGAACGCGCGGTGCCGTCCTTGTTGGCGCCGATTTTACCGTAGATAAGCATAATCTTATCCGGCGGACACTTTTTGAAACGGCTTAGAATCGACACCAACAGCGCGAACGTAAGAACCGTTACGCCGATGATTATACCGATTATGCCGCCGACCGACCCCGACGCCGCTATTAAATTGACCGTGAAATTTGCCATTTTTTTATTCTCCTTTTATTGTTGAATTTTATCTATCGAATCGCTTTCGCGTAATTTTTCCGTTAAACCGTTTTCGCGTAATTTTTCCGCCGCCTCGCGCGCCTCGACCGCGCGTCTTGCTTCCTCAGATCGCCTCGGCGGCAAATGCGTGAGCGCGCCGCTCCGATATGCCCGCCTCGTCCGTAAAATCGGTAATGTTGACGTTGATAAGACGCAAACCGAGCTTTTTAAGCCCGCTCCCGATATTTTGCGAAACGTCGTCCAAAAACCGCTCGCGGTTAAGATCGATTTTTTCGACCGTCCACAGCGCAACGACAAGACGCAGCTGACCCAAAATGATTTCCTCGGCTAAATCTTGAACCTCGCTATGTCTTAGCCCCATTAGGCATTCGACGGCGGTTTCCATAATGCCGGGTTCCGTCGAAATTCCGACCGCGAACCACGACGGAAGACCGACGCGGACGTTCCGTTTTGTACGCAGTCCTTCGGCGTCTAACTTTATCATCATAGGCGTAATGTCCATAAGGGCGTAGGATTCAAAGAACGGCCGCACGAACACCTTGCGGTTGTACAGGCACTTGACGGGACGCCGCGCGTCCGACCTGTTGTAGACGGCGATAATTTTATCGGGCGGACACTTCTTGAAACGGCTCAAAATAAAGACCGTCAAAACCGCGACGCCGATAAACGCCCCCGCGCCCGCGCCGATTATAGCGTCGGTCGCGCTAAGCGCCGCTATTAAATTGTTTGCGTAAATTTTCGTTTTTACGCGCCTTTTTGCGGCTCGACTATCAACATTCCGTCGTTTACCATTCCCGTTATCTTGACGATAGAGCCGGTTTTAAGGGCGGTATCGGCGTCGGTAACGGCGTCGTATTCCACAAGGCGTTCCTGAACCAGCACGTTGACCTTGCCGGGGCCCTCGCGGAGGGCGGGTACGGTAAGATAGACCTCGCCCGTTTTGCCGACGGCGTTTTTGGTTTCGACGTTGCCGGACGACTGCAATTTTTCGAGCGACTTAATCATATACGCGACGGCGAACGCCGCGCCCGCTCCCGCGAGTATTCCCAAAATTACGGCCGCCCAAACGGCGTTTTCGAACGGGAACAGCAGAGTGTACGCCACCCAAGACCCTATGCAAAAGAACGCCAAAACGGAACGCACCGACAAAATGCGCAGTCCGAACACGGTGAAGCCCGCGCCCTCGTCATTAAAAATGTCGCCGTCGCCCGCGTCTAAGCCGTCCGCGTCGAAAGTCGCGTCGCCCCCTAATCCGATTAGCAGCATAATAATTTGAATCACCATCAAAAGCGTAGTCGACGACGCTATTACGAATAAAATTTGTTGCAGCGTCGTGAGTCCGTTCCACCAAACCGCCATTATATGAATCCCTCCTTGATATGTATATGGTCATAGTATATCATATAAATACCGAAAATGAAAGTGTTTTAAGCGTTTTAACGGTATTTTAACGATATTCTAATGAATGCCGGGTTGTGAAGCGGTGTTTTTATATAGATTTAATATGTTCCCCGCGTATAAATAGCCGCCGCGCAACCCATACTACTATTGCGGAACAAATCCGCAAAGGAGGGTACACGCTTATGGCTAACACCGGCAAAACCCGCGCGAAGACGGCGGCGACAAAGTCGTGCGCAAGCGCGAAAGCCAACACCGGCAAGTCGCAGAGCAAGGTCAAGGGCACAAAATCGTGCCAATAACCACCCTGCACCCACAAGCAAGGAACGGTTCTCAAAAAATCGAGAACCGTTCCTTGCTTTATTCAATCATTTCCCGCCGTTTCTAAATTTATTCTGCAACGCCCTCAGCTTTTCCTCCAAGCTCAATTCGGGAGCGGGGTCGCGGCGGTCGGCAAAGCTATTCGCCGCTTGCGGCCGGGGACGGTTCGCGTCGCGGCGGTCTTGATTCGCGCCCTGCGGCCGGCTTTGATTCGGCGCGGCGGCGGGGCCGGGCTTGCGTTCGCTTTTCATCGACAGATTAATGCGCATCTTGGCGGGGTCGACGCCGATGACGCGCACGCGGACGACCTCGCCCACCTTCAACGCGTCGGACGGGTGCTTGACAAAATTGTCCGAAATCTCCGAAACGTGGACAAGCCCGTCGTGGTGGACGCCGATATCGACGAACGCGCCGAAGTCTATGACGTTGCGCACCGTTCCGGTAAGCTCCATACCGACCTTTAAGTCCTTAATGTCCATAAGGTCGGCGCGCAGGACGGGCGGGGGCAGGGCGTCGCGTATATCGCGGCCGGGGCGCAAAATCTCCTCGGCGATGTCGGCGAGCGTCGGCTCGCCCACGCCGAGCTCCTCCGCCACGTTTTTGAGTCCGCGCTCGGCGAGCCGCGACTTTATGTCGGCGATTTTGCCCTTTTTAACGTCGTCCCCGGTGTAACCGAATTTTTCTAAAAGCTTCTCCGCCGCTCCGTAAGACTCGGGATGAACCGACGTGTTGTCGAGTACGTTTTCGCCGTCGGGGATGCGCAAAAAGCCCGCGCACTGCTCGAACGCCTTCGCCCCGAGCTTAGACACCTCTAAAAGCTGTTTGCGGCTCTTGAATGGCCGGGCCTTGCGGTACTCGACGATATTTTTTGCGACGGACGAATTTAGCCCCGACACATACGCGAGCAGGCTGTAACTCGCCGTGTTAAGGTCTACGCCCACGCTGTTGACGCACGTCTCTACGACGCCGCCCAAAACCTCGGACAGCCTTTTTTGCGGCATATCGTGTTGATACTGCCCGACTCCTATCGACTTGACGTCTATCTTTATAAGCTCCGCGAGCGGGTCTTGCAGCCGCCGCGCTATCGAGATCGCGCTCCTTGCGGTCAAGTCTAAATCGGGAAACTCCTCCGCGCCGAGTTTTGACGCGCTGTAAACCGACGCTCCCGCCTCGTTGACGACGGCGTAACTCACCGGGCGACCGAGCTCCTTTATAAGCTCCGCGACAAAAATTTCGGACTCCTTGCTCGCGGTGCCGTTGCCGATCGAAATAACGTCGACGTTGTGGTCGGCGATAAGTTTTTTTAGCGCGCGCTTGGCGTCGTCCACCCTGCTTTGCGGCGGCGTGGGGTAAACGACGGTCGTCGCAAGCACGTTGCCGCTTTGGTCGATGACGGCGATTTTACAGCCCGTACGGTAGGCGGGGTCGAGTCCCAAAATCACCTTGCCTTTTAGCGGCGGCTGCAATAGGAGCGGTTTAAGGTTGACCTCGAACATTTTGATCGCCTGCTCCGAGGCCGTTTCAAACAGCTCGCCCCTCACCTCGCGCTCGACGGACGGGAATATAAGACGCGAATAGCCGTCGGCGATAACCTCGTCCATAACGGCGTTAAACGCGCTGTCTTTTTTGAACGCCGCCGCGATAATCCCAAGCGCCGACGCCTCGTCGGCTTTGAGGGCGGCTTTAAGACACCCCTCCTTTTCGCCCCGGTTGATGGCCAAAATACGGTGCGACGGAATCGTCTTTACGCGCTCCGAAAATTCCGCGTACATTTCGTAAACGTTCTTTTTTTCGCCGTCCTCGCACTTGGGGTCGGGCTTACACTCGATAGTCCCCTCGTCGAACAGAAAGCGGCGAAGCGATTTCCTGATCGCCGCGTCGTCCGAAATCCGCTCGGCTATGATATCCTTAGCGCCCGCGAGCGCGTCCGCCGCCGTTTCGACGCCCTTTTCGGGGTCGGTATACGGCGCGCACAATTCGTCAAAATCGCACTCTTTAAGCTGCTGCGCCATAATAATATCGGCGAGCGGTTCGAGTCCTCTTTCGATAGCGACCGACGCGCGCGTCTTCTTTTTTTGCTTGTAGGGGCGGTAAATGTCCTCGACCTCGGTAAGAGTTTTAGCCTCGTCGAGCGCTTTTTCAAGCTCCGCCGTCCACTTGCCCTGCTCCTCGATAGAGTTTTTAACCTCGCTTTTTCGCTCCGACAAATTATTAAGATACGCCAACCTGTCCGCGAATTCGCGCAAAACCTGATCGTCGCACTCGCCGTGCATCTCCTTGCGGTAACGCGCTATAAACGGTATGGTGTTGCCCTCGTTAATAAGATCCACCACGTTCGACGCGTATTCGGGCTTTAACGAAAACTCCTCCGCAAGCCGAGCTTTAATATCCATATTGCACCTCCGGTAAAAACTCTGAAAAAGCCGCGCGCCTTTTCAATGACTATCGGCAAAAAGCCGACGAACTATATTGTACCAAATCGCGCCGCAAAAAGCAACTCAATAAGCCCGTCTTGCAAGAAATATTTTCGCCCGCAACGAAAATCCGTCAAACGCCGCAACGAAAATCCGTCAAACGCCGCAACGAAAATCCGTCAAACGCCGCAACAAAAATCCGTCAAACACCGCAACGAAAATCCGTCAAACGCCGCAACAAAAATACGTCAAACACCGCAACAAAAATACGTCAAACACCGCAACAAAAATACGTCAAACACCGCAACGAAAATCCGTCAAACACCGCAACAAAAATCCGTCAAACGCCGCAACGAAAATCCGTCAAACACCGCAACAAAAATACGTCAAACACCGCAACAAAAATCCGTCAAACACCGCAACAAAAATCCGTCAAACACCGCAACAAAAATCAGTCAAACACCGCAACAAAAATCCGTCAAACACCGCAACAAAAATCAGTCAAACACCGCAACAAAAATCCGTCAAACACCGCAATGCGCTTGACATTCGTCGAAATATATGTATAATTATAAGTGAACCCGAACCTAAAAGGAGGTTTTTTATGACCGCGGAAAAAAATTACTTGCCACGGTTCGCCGACGGAATCCTTAAAGAAATGCTGCAAACCTTTAAGGCGGTTTTTATCGCGGGGCCCAAATGGTGCGGCAAAACCTCGACCGCAAGACGGCAGGCAAAAAGCACGCTCTATATGCAAGACCCCGACACCGTTAAAACGAATCTGCAAACCGCCGACACCAAGCCGTCGCTGTTGCTGCAAGGGGCGAAGCCGCGCCTGCTCGACGAATGGCAGGCGGCGCCCGTGCTGTGGGACGCCGTCCGTTTTGCCGCCGACAAAAGCGCTAAGCGCGGCCAATATATATTGACGGGGTCGGCGGTAGTCAAGGACGGCGCGACTATGCACACCGGCACCGGCCGCATCGCCCGAATGGTTATGCGCCCTATGTCGCTGTTCGAGTCGAAGGAATCGAACGGCGGCGTTTCGCTTAAAGCTCTGTTCGGGGCCCCCCGCGACGTCGAGGGCGTTTCGGAGCTTAGCATAGAACGGCTCGCGTTCGTAACCGCGCGCGGCGGCTGGCCCGACGCGGTAACGCTTAAAGGCGAGCGGGCGTTAAGACAGGTTTACGACTACGTCGAGGCCACGATCAACTCCGACATATCAAAAATCGACGACGTCCGGCGCGACCCCGTGCGCGTCCGCGCTCTTATGCGGAGCATTTCGCGGAACGTGTCGACGCAAGCGACGCTCGCCACTATCCGCAGCGATTTGAGCGGCGGCGATGAATATTTGTCCGAAAACACCGTTTTGAACTATATAAACGCGCTCTCAAAGCTCTATGTCGTCGAGGATTTGCCCGCGTGGAACCCCTCCGTGCGTTCAAAAACCGCCGTGCGCACCTCGCCCACGCGCCACTTTGTCGACCCGTCCGTCGCCGCCGCCGTCCTGCGCATAAGCCCCGACGGACTCTTAAAGGACTTTAACACCTTCGGGCTGTTGTTCGAATCGCTCTGCGTGCGCGACATAAGAATCTACGCCGAAACGCTCGACGGCGAGGTGTTCCATTACCGCGACAGATACGGACTCGAAGCCGACGCGGTAATTCAATTAAAGGACGGACGTTGGGGCGCGGTCGAGGTCAAAATGGGCGCGTCCGAGGTTGAAAAGGGCGCCGCCAATTTGCTGAAACTCAAAAACACGGTCAATACCGACAAGATGAACGAGCCGTCGTTCCTTATGATTTTGACGGCGGGAAGCTACGCCTACCGCCGCCCCGACGGCGTGTATATTGTGCCGCTCGGCTGTTTAACCGCGTAACACGCCGTTTCTATCATACTTTGACCCGCCCGGGCATAAAATAGCGTATGGAAAAGACCGTCGAAAAGAAGCCGCATTCGATAACGCTGGACAACCGCTCGCGGGCGCACCTTACGGGCATAACTAAGGTCGTGGCGTCGTCCGAACGCGCTCTGACGCTCGAAACGGGCGCGGGCGGGCTGACGTTTTACGGCAGCGGCTTAAAGATAAACAAGTTCGACGCCGATTCGGGCGCGATGACGTTCGAGGGCGCGGTGGATAAGCTGGAATACTCCGGCGTAAAAATACCGCTCCTTAAAAAGCTGTTCAAATGATCCTTCAACCCCTGTTGTTCTTTTTGTCGGCCGCCGCGTTGGGGGGATTTTTGCGCGTCCCCTACTTTTTGCAGCGCGCGCTCGCCAAAAAAACCGCGCTCCCGCCCGTAACTATAATACTCGACTTTTTGTGGTGCCTTTTAGCGTTTGGCTCGCTGTTCCTGTTCACCTTTTTTGTAACGGGCGGCGAATTCCGCTTATTCATTATCTGCGGAATTTTAGCGGGATTTTTTACCGTATCTATTTGGCTGTGAACGGTTTTTAATACGCCTCCGCAAGCTCGGCGGCGGTATACTTTGCGTTCCCGCCTTTACGCGTCAAAATAGCTTTTTCGGACGCTCTTTCGGGCGTCAAAACGGCGGGTATAAGTCCCTTGATAGGTATCATCGCCTTAACGTCCGCAAGCGCAACGGCGTCGCCGAAAGCGAGCGCGTAGCGGCCCGACCCGGCGGGTTGCGTTACTATGTATTGACCCGCCAAAATTTTTACGTTTCTGTTCGACGACCAAAGCGCGTAAGCCGCTTCGGCGTCGTTTCGGTTTTCGATATACGCGTATTCCAGAACCGCTTTCGACGCGGTGTCCGCGATATACACGCCGTACGTGCTGTCCGAATATACGCTTACCCTATCCAAAACGGCGGCGGCCTTTTGCGCGATAAACAACGCGCCGTCGCCGCCCGCGCCCACCGGCGCAAGGTTTGTAACGCCGTTTTTGTTTAGGTCGACAATCTTCAAATTATGAATATCGACGGTAACGTTTTCGCCCACGATTTGAACCGCGCCGTAAATTTCGTTGCCGTTGCCTAAAATCGTAACGCTTCTTTCAATGGAAAGCGGTTCGCTTAAAACAATGTCGCTCTCGATTGAAATCATATCGAGGCTCGAATAATGAACCGCGACTATAAGCTCCTGATAGTCGTCGACGCGGTATATAAGGTTATCGTACACGGGCGCGTCGCCCGTGTCGCCTTTCTCGCCTTGTGCGCCCGGCGCTCCGGCGTCGCCCTTCGGGCCTTGCGCGCCCGACTCTCCGGTATCGCCCTTCGGGCCTTGTGCGCCGGACTCTCCGGTATCGCCTTTGTCGCCCTTATCGCCCTTTAACGAGGCAAGCCACTCGTCGAGAGTTCCGTCAAAACCGTTATCGACGGCAAGCTCGTAAGCCGACTTTCCGTCCGCGCCCGACGTAGACAAAGCGTCCTCGCACCCGGAAAAAGCGAACACCGCCGACAGACAAATCGCCATCCACAGTACGACCGACGTTTTTTGCAAACCTTTCTTGAACATTGTTGATCCTCCTTGCTCGGTTGTTAACCGATATAATTTTAATAAGCTAATTCTACCCCCCCCCGCCGTTTTGTCAAGCGTTTTGACCTGCTTTTTGGAAAATTGTTGAAATTTTTTTGTAAATTTTTTGCATACTTTTCGTAAATTTTTCTGCCGCCACTCGTACCGCCGCTCGTACCGCCGCCCATACCGCCGCTCATACCGCCGCTCGTAATTTTTTCCGCTACTTGTAATTATTTTGACGCTACTCATAAGTTTTTACCGCCGCGCACATTTTTTTGCGACTGCGTTTCCCCGATTTTTTCATCTTTTGCTTTTGATTTTCTTTTTACCGCCGAGCAAAAAAGCGAACAAACATAGTATTTAAGGCGTAACAAAAAAAGACGCGATATTCGCGTCCTTTTTTTGAATACACATTTTTTAAGCGGTTATCGTTTATAGCCGAACCACCCCGTCGGCGTTCGCCGCCACCCCTCCATAGAGGGGAATTCAAGAAACACGCCGAGAGTGGCAGGCGGGCTGTTAAAAAAAAGATTATTAAACGGCAAAAGCTATTAACAACCGCGCTCGGTATATCCCCCAAATTCCCCTCTATGGAGGGGTGCCGCGTTAGCGGCGGGGTGGTTCAACTATTTGGCGTGGTTCGTCTATTTGGTAATGAGCGCTTAAAAATTATTTTGCTCAAAAAACAACTTTTTTTAAACTGTCAATCTTAATAATTGAACCACCCCGTCGGCGTTCGCCGCCACCCCTCCATAGAGGGGAATTCAAGAAACACGCCGAGAGTGGCAGGCGGGCTGTTAAAAAAAAGATTATTAAACGGCAAAAGCTACTAACAGCCGCGCTCGGTATATCCCCCAAATTCCCCTCTATGGAGGGGTGCCGCGTTAGCGGCGGGGTGGTTCGTCCATTGGGTAATGAGTGCTTAAAAATTATTTTGCTCAAAAAAACAGCTTTTTTGAACTGTCAATCTTAACAATTGAACCACCCCGTCGGCGTTCGCCGCCACCCCTCCATAGAGGGGAATTCAAGAGACACGCCGAGAGTGGCAGGCGGGCTGTTAAAAAAAGATTATTAAACGGCAAAAGGTCTACCCTGTGTTTACGGCAAAAAGACGCGTCTTAAACCCGCCTAAACTTGCAAAGAGTTTTCTACTAGTAATTTGTTTTTTTCTGCTCGAAGTACGCTCCCGGATGCTCGCAAACGGGGCAAACGGCGGGGGCGGCGGCACCGTAATGGAGATGACCGCAGTTGCGGCAATACCAAACGACGGCCTCGGACTTTTTGAACACGGAGCCGTTATTGAGGTTGTCGAGGAGTTTTAGATAGCGTTCCTCGTGCGATTTTTCGATAGCGCCGACCGCCTTAAAAAGCCGCGCGACCTCGGCAAAGCCTTCGGCTTCGGCGTCCTTAGCAAAGCGGGCATACATATCCGTCCACTCGAAATTCTCGCCCGCCGCGCCGTCTTTTAGATTGGTCGCGGTGTCGGCCACGCCGTCGTGAAGCAGCTTGATCCAAATTTTGGCGTGCTCCTTTTCGTTAAGCGCGGTTTCGGCAAAAAACTCGCCGATCTGCTCGTAGCCGTCCTTTTTCGCCTTGCTCGAATAGTAGTCGTACTTGTTGCGCGCCATACTCTCGCCCGCGAACGCCTCCATAAGATTCGCCTCGGTCTTTGTTCCCTTCAACGGTTTTGTCAGTTTCATTTTTATATCTCCTTTTAATTTGTTGTTGAATTTTTAGTCAAAATTATTTGCCCGCTGTCCGGCGCGGTCGCGGCATGCGTTCAGACGGACGACGGTCGGACAATCAACCGCCCCGCCCCGCTTGTCCGGAGTTTTCCCCCGAGGGGAATTTTTTGATTTGGCGCAAAGCGGGCAAAGAGGGACGTTCGGGCGGGCGGCACGCGCCCCGCGCCCTATTCCATCACTAAACACGCCGCCCCTATAACCCCCGCGTCGCCGCCGAGACGGGCCGTGATTATATCGGTGGCGAGCGATTCGCTACCGCCGAAGCGGTGCTTTGCCACGTATTCGCGCACGGGATTCAACAGCGCGTCGCCCTGAGCGCACACGCCGCCGCCCAAGATTATCGCCTGCGAGCGGAATATGTTGATAATGTTTATAATGCCCTCCGCAAGGCTTTTGGCGTATGCCGCGACGACGCGCTTGGCGGCTTCGTCGCCCCTCTTTGCTGCGGCGAAGCTGGTTCTGCCGTCGACCTTGTTGAGGTCGTTACCGCACTCCTCCCACATAAGGCTGTTCTTTGCGATCTGCATAGCCGACAGAGTGTCGCGCACAAGCGCGGTGGCGGACGCGTAAGCCTCTAAACAGCCGCGCCTGCCGCAGCCGCACGGCTCGCCGTCCTCGCGGATGACCATATGACCGATCTCCGCGCCCATCGAACGGTAGCCCTCGAACAGCCTGCCGCCCGCGACTATGCCGCTGCCCACGCCCGTGCCGAGCGTCAGCATAACGACGTCGCTGTAATCGCGCCCCGCGCCGAATTTGGCCTCGCCGAGCGCCGCGACGTTGGCGTCGTTGCCGACCTTTACGGTCTTACCGAGAGCGCCCGATATGTATTTGGCGAGCGGAACGTCCTTCCAAAAAAGGTTGGGCGAATACTCGACGACGCCGTTCGCGCTGTCGATAGCCCCGGGACTGCCCACGCCGACGGCGGCGTAACCGGCGCCCGCCGTAAGCCGGTTTATCTGCGCGACGATGTCGTCCATAACCCTTTCCCACTTCCTTGTCGCCAAGGTGGGGACGCTGGACTTTTTGACGATTCCGCCGTTTTCGTCGACGAGCCCCGCCTTGATAAACGTGCCGCCGATGTCGATTCCCACATAATTCATAGGTCTACTCTCCCGTTAAAAAATTTTGCCGCGCCGCCGGCTCCGCGCGGTGAACGCGCCGACGGAATTTGCGCTAAGCGCCCGCTATTTGATCGTGATTTTGTTGAGCGACTCCGAAAGCCTTGAACGCTCCTCGTCGCTTTTGGATTGAAGATAATCGTTAAAAAGGGCGGCCGCGCCGCTGACGGCTCTTCTTTGGGCGACCGCAACGACCGTCCTTGCGGCCGAAACCGTTCCGACCGTTCTGACCGACGCGGACGCGGACTCTTGCGACGCCCTTACCGACGCGGCCTTGACGGACGCCGATTTTTGCGAGGCCGCCTTGACGGACGCGGACGCGGATTTTGCCGTCGCGGACGTTCTTTTTGACGACGACTTTTTTGTCGTCGAGGATTTTACCGTTACCGACGACTTTTTTGTATAGGTTCTTTTTTTTGCCGTCGAGGTCTTTTTCGACGAGGCCGACGACGTTTGCAAAGCCGCCTTTGCCGCCGTCATAGCGGCGTTCGCCCGCAGGATGACCGAGCGCACGGCGGGCGGCATATCGGCGGACGGCGGCGCCGCGGCCGTTACGATACGCGGCTTTTGCGTCGCGTCGGCGCGGCGGCGGATAAAGCCGTCTAAAAACGACTCGTCGGCGCCGTTCCGCGGCGGTCTTTCGGCGTACCCGTGCGCCGTTCGTTCCGTAACGGTATCCGTTCGCGAGGCGTACGACGCCTCCCGCCTTACGGCGCTTTCCGCTTGCGCTGAGAACAATACGGATTCGTTATCGATATTATCCGCTTGCGCGGAAAACGACGCCGCCCTCTTTATGCTACTTTCCGCTTGCGCGGAAAACGACGCCGATTCGTTATCGGCCGCCGCCATACCGGACTTTGCGGAGCCCGCAAAAGCTCCGTCGGTTTCGGCAAAACTAAAATCGTCGCGCCCGCCGACCGCGTTTTCGACGCCGTCCGTCGGGGTATTAGCCGCCGCCGCGTCAAAACCTGCCGCCCCTATGCCGCCGCCGACCGCCTCGACAATGTCGAAATGCTCGGGGCGCACGCCGCCGTCGGCCGCGTCGGCAAAATCCAGATCGTCCGTCCAGGCGTTGTCGGCGACGGGCTCGGCAAAATCGAGATCCTCCGTCCACATATCCTCGGCGATCGGGCCCGCTATATCGATGCCGCCGCCGTAAACGGCCTTACGGGCCGCTTCCTCGATTCCGTCCAGCTTGCCGTCCAAATTTTCCTCGTCCAAATCGGCGGTAAAGGTGTCGAGCGAGTAGCCGTCCCGAGCCTCGGGCGCGTCGGTGTACATACGCCTTGCGCGCCCCAAGGAGTCGAACCTGCCCGGACGCGCTTCCCTCGCCGCGCCGCCGGCTTTCTTGACCGTTCTTACCGGCCTTATTACGGCGAACGCAAGAGCGGTTCCGCCCGCGAACGCCGTCGCGAAAATTCCTCCCGCCCCGCGGCAGTATTCTATGACCGGCATAAGGGAGGGAATTTTGAACGCCGCCCCGAACAACTCCACCGCCGCCGCGTCGCCGTCCGCCTTTACGGACGCGTAGCTTTGCGGAAACGCGTTGAACACGATAAGCAGCGACATAACGGTAAGCGCCGCCAAAACCGCAAAGTCCGCAACCGCCAAAAGAACGCCGCCCGCGCCTCTTCGGAACGGCCCGCGCAAAATATACGCAAAACCGAGCGCCGCGAACGCCGCCCCAAAAAAAGCCGCCGCCGCAAAATACGCAAGCGCGGCCCCTTCCGTTCCGTAATCGGGCAGACCGAACCCGCCCGCGATTATATCAATCCCGCCGTACACGTTCCTATTATACACCTTGTTTGCCGCTTATGTCAAGCTAAATAATTAAATATATGATATATCGAAAGATTTCGGGACGCCGACAAAAAACGGCAAAAAGGATTTCGGAGCGCGCACAAAAATATCGCAAAAAAGAGGCGGCGACGGCCGAATTTGACCGAATTGTTGCGGGCGGCGGTTTTATGCGCGCAGGACGCAGCCGCAATAGCGGCAAACCTTGTCGGTCGGGCTGTGGGGAGCGCCGCAGGATGGGCATTTGTACTTGCTTACTTCGGTCGAAAGAAGCTCGTCGGTTTGCATATTGTACTTGAATTTAACAAGATACCCCGCGCTTATTAAAGACCGTATATCGCGCCTTACGGTACCCTTCGACTTGCCGACCGATTTTGCGATTTCGGCGACGGAGCTTAGATTGTTGTTCTTTATGACGTTCAAAAGATTGCGTCTGCCGCACAGGAGCGCGAAGAAAACCCAACCGTAGAACGACCCCAAAAAGCCGACGCCGATAAAGGCGCCGCCCAGGGCGGTGAGCGCCGTAATGCCGAGCGACAGCCCCACGGACAGAAAGACGATTCCCGCGATAAGCATCAGCGTTACGCCCAGCATAATCCGCAAATACACCTTGATAGTTTTGTCGATATTTTTTTCCATTATGTGTCTGCTCCTTTTGAAATTGAATTCGGCGGGCGGCAAAGAGTAGCGTTCGGGCGGGCTAACCGTCGCGTTTTCCGTCGCGGCGGCCGCGCTTGTCGGGCTTGTCGTCGGGATCGATAGTCTCGATCTCCTCGACCTCGACAAAATCGCGGTCGAACACGTCGACGGGAAAATCGTCCTCGGCCTCGCCGTTAAAGGCGTCGAGCTCCCCGAACGGATCGCCCGAAAAAAAGCCGCCCAAAATGTCGCTTACAAGCTCCGATATGCCGCCGAACAGCGTACCGTTAAAGAGTCCGCCGCCAAAAATATCCCCCACGCCCTTGCGCGGGCGGCCCATATGTATTTCGTCGCGGCCGATTTCCTTGACCTCGATATCCCCGTCGGACGCGCGTTCCTTATCGCCGCCGTCCGGCTCCGCTCTGACCGCAAGCGCCTTGACCGCGTAACCGCATCTTAGACATTTCGTTTTTCCCGGCGCAATTTCCTCGCCGCAAACGGGACATCTCATTTACGAAAAACCCTCCGCTAAAAAACTCTTAACGAGCTTTCTACGATGAATAATAGCATATTATTTTATGATTGTCAAGAAAAACGTATGAATAGGATAAATAAAGGAGCGGATAAATCGGTAAGGTTATTAATTATCCGGCGTACTCCACATATACGACAGCCAATATACGCGCGCAAGAAGCCAAGTCCTTACAAAGACGGCGCGAGCAATATAATCGTTCGCGGCGGCGGCGGCGGAATCGAATTCGCCCGGACGCCAACGCAGATTGTCGCGCGCGGCGGCGGCGGCGTACGACGACAATACCGCGTCGGACAATTCCGTTTCTATAACCTCCGCGATAGATTTTGCGACGGCCGTCCAACGCGTTTTTACCGCCGCGACAAAGCCGTCGGTTTGCATCAGCGCGATAAACAACTCGTTTGCGGTATAGTCGGAATATTCCGTAACCGAGTCCGCTACATAAAGACCCTCCGGCGACGAATCGCCGCGCGACGCTCCGACTGTAAAATCAAAGTCCCAAGGCGGCCCGGCGTACAATTTGCCGCCCGGCTTTTTGTACAAAAAGAACGAACTCCAACCGCTGTCGGTATTCTTGAACAGCTCGTGCAGAATATACATATCTACAAACGAACCGATATCGGCGAGATCGCAAAAATCTTCAAAATCGCCGTCAAACACGGCCTTAACCACGTCGCCGACGTATTCCGCGATATATGCGGCTTGGGCGCGAAAAATATCCTCCGCGCCGTCGCCGTCGATTTTCTCGGCGTATTCCTCGGGATCGGGCGACTTGATCATAAACGGATATTTAAGCCCGTCCGCCCTAAAATAATCTATGCCCTCGGTACCCTCGTAATAAGCGTCGTACTCGATCAAATATCCGGTATTGTTTACCTCATACTCCGAATCGATATCGACGCGTCCCCTATCTACCCGCACCTGCTCGAACACGACGTATACGCCGTGATAATTGCCGTTCACGTACAAATCGACGTATCGGTGCGAGGATACGTATTCTATGCCGTCGAGTACCTGCCTTGTAATATCGAAAGCCGTATTATTGCGCGAAAACGAGCCGTCGGCGGCGGATGCGAACAACACAAAATGCTTATTCTTTTCAAGCCCGAACAGCGGCTGTTTTTTATCGAATTTGATGCGGTAGCCCTTTTTGTCGCATTCCCACGTTCCGTTGCCGCGCCCCCGGAATTCGGCTTTAACGCCGTCGAGCAAAAACTCTCCGTCGGTATTATCGAGCGTAACGCGGGCGTTTATGTAATTTTCGCGGTCGACGTCCGCGAGCGGAAAGCCGTCCTCTAAATCGATCAAAACGGCGGGGAGCGCGGAATATTCGATGTTCCATTTTGCGAACAAAGTATCCGCATCGGCGGGAGCGTTAAAATCGAATTCGCGTTCAAAAGCCGGATCGGCATACCAACCCGCAAAGGAAAATCCGACTCTTACCGGATTATCGGGAACGGCGGCTTTGCCCGTAACGGGATCGACGGGCGCGTCCGCGACCGCGCCGCCGCCGTTAGCGTCGAACGCGACGGACTTTACGGACGTTACAAAAATGTTTACCGTATCGGTAAACCCCGCGTACGCGACCGTAACCGTTTTTATGCCCGTCGACGACGTATCGAAGCCCGTCAGCATATCGGCGGTTATATCGGCGCTCAAAACGGAACCGTCCTCATAAATAAGCGTCAGCTCGGCTCCGGCAAAATTTTCGTTCAAGGCGTAGTGCGCATTAAAAGCGCCGTCCTTAACGGCTATGCCGACAAGAACGGAAACGGGAGCCGGGGGCGGATTGTCCGCGCCCTCGGTTCCCGTTTCGGTTTCCGCGCCGTCGGCTGCGCCGCACGCGGTTAAAAAGATAATCGAAAGAATAAGCAAAAGGAGCGGAATAACCGCGGCAAAACGCCTTATCCCCGACCGCTCTCCGCGGCCGTCAAAATTAAAGCACCCCCCCCCGCCGCATAAGCGGCGGCGCCTACGCGCCCGACGGGGGTTTCGGTTTTACAAAACGGTATATCACGCATTGTCGCAATGTCCTTTGTTTACTGTTTTTTGTTGATAGAAAAGAGAACGGCGCGGTCTTACTTATGGTCGACGGAGCTCATATGAGCGATTAGGTCGAGGCACTTGTTGCTGTAACCCCATTCGTTGTCGTACCACGAAACGAGCTTAAAGAAAGTCTCGTTGAGGGCGATTCCGGCCTTGGCGTCAAAAATCGAGGTGCGGGGATCGGTGGTGAAATCGGTCGAAACGACGTCCTCGTCGGTATAGCCGAGGATGCCTTTCATAGTTGTTTCGCTCGCCTTCTTAATCTTGGCGCAAATGTCCTCGTATGCGGCGGGCTTTGCGAGCTTGACGGTAAGGTCTACGACCGAAACGTCGAGGGTGGGAACGCGGTACGAAAGCCCCGTCAGCTTGCCTTTGAGGGCGGGAATGACGAGCGCGGTCGCTTTGGCGGCTCCCGTAGAGGACGGAATAATGTTGCCGGACGCCGCGCGGCCGCCGCGCCAATCCTTAGCGGACGGGCCGTCGACCGTCTTTTGAGTGGCGGTCGTGGCGTGGATGGTCGCCATAAGTCCCTCGACGATGCCGTATTCGTCGTTGATAACCTTTGCGAGCGGCGCAAGACAGTTAGTCGTGCAGGACGCGTTAGAAACGACGTTCATATCCTTGTTGTAGACGTCGAGGTTGACGCCGCAAACGAAGGTCGGGGTATCCTTGTCCTTGGCGGGCGCCGAAATGACGACCTTTTTCGCGCCGCCCTTAAAGTGCGCGGACGCCGCCTCGGTAGTGCAGAAAACGCCGGTGGATTCGAGTATATACTCGGCGCCGCACTTGGCCCACGCGATGTCCTGCGGGTTGCGCTCGGCATAAAAAACGACCTCCTTGCCGTTGACGACAAGATTGTTGTTCTTGACCTCGACCGTGCCGTCGAACTTGCCGTGAACGGAATCGTATTTGAGCATATACGCCGCGTAAGCCGCGTCCAAAAAGGGATCGTTGACGCCTACGACGTCGATATCGCCCCTTGCGACGCTCGCCCGAAACACAAGACGGCCTATGCGGCCGAAGCCGTTGATGCCCACTTTGATAACCTTGGAATTTGCCATAAATAAAATCTCCTTATAAAAATATTGTCATAGTTTAATGATATACTATTTTTTGAATTTTGGCAAGCGAATAACGCCGCTATATAACGGAATACGAAAATTTTTTAATTAAACGCCGAACGCAAGCCAATCAACGCCGCTAACGGACGTTTCCTCATTTCAAATTCTCCGGATTCAAGCACTCCAATTCCTTAATAACAAAGCGTCCGTTTTCGCGGATAAGGCGATTATCGAACCAAATTTGTCCGCCGCCGTACTCGGGCGTTTGAATCAGCACGAGGTCCCAATGGACGGCGGAACGGTTGCCGTTGTCCGCGTCGTCGTAGCAGCTGCCGGGCGTAAAGTGAATCGAGCCGGAAATTTTTTCGTCGAACAGAATGTCGCCCATAGGCTCGGTGATATAGGGGTTGACGCCGATAGCGAACTCGCCGACGTAACGCGCGCCCTCGTCCGTATCGAAAATCGTTTTCAGCTTGTCGGGGTAACTGCCCGTAGCCTCTACAATCTTGCCGTCCTTGAATTTTAGCGAAATATTTTCAAACTTAGTCCCCTGGTGAATCGAGGGCGTGTTGTAAGCGATTACGCCGTTTACGCTGTTTTTGACCGGCGCGGAGTAAACCTCGCCGTCGGGAATATTCATATGACCGCTGCATTTTTTGGAGCCGATACCCTTAATCGAAAACGTAAGGTCGGTATTCGGCGCGACGAGCCGCACGCGGTCGGTCTTATTCATAAGCGACTGCAAGTTGTCCATCGCCCTGTCCATTTTGGAATAGTCGAGGTTGCACACCTTAAAATAAAAGTCCTCGAATTGCTCGGTCGAGCGGCCGGCGAGCTGGCTCATACTCTCGTTGGGGTAGCGCAAAATCACCCACCGCGTCTTGCCCACGCGCGAGTCGTGATGCACGGGGTACGAATAAAGCCGCGAATAAAGCTCCATTTTTTTGGAATCGACGTCGCTCGTTTCAAAGCTGTTTTTTGCGCCGCGCACGCCTATATAGCACTGCATATCGCTCATGCGGAAAAGCGCGTACTTGGCAAGATTGTTAAGGTAATTTTCGTCCGCGCCGTTTAGGAGCGCCCTTTGAACCTTGCCGTCGAACAACTCGACGTACGGCAAGCCCCCCGCCTTGTAAACCGCCTTTATAAGCTCCGTAACGAGCGGCGTATCGGTTTCGTAGCTCTCGATAAGCACCTTATCGCCGGGCTTGACCGCCACCGAATAGTTGACAAGATTGTCCGCAAGCGCGGTAATCCTCGGGTCTAACATAATTCTAACTCCTTTTATACGAATCCTTTGCCGCAAAATTCCCCGCTCCTAACGGAATCTTGCGGTTGAATCGTTATTTACACTACTATAACACGCCGAAAAAAAAATGTCAACAAATAATCAAAATTACTAGTCAAATTCAAAGAAATGTGGTATAGTGTTATAGATTGAGTTTTTGGAGGAATATTTATGCCATTAGTAACGACCAAGGAAATGTTCAAAAAAGCCTACGACGGCGGTTACGCCGTAGGGGCGTTCAACGTCAACAATATGGAGATGATTCAAGGAATCGTCGAGGCGGGCAAGGAGGAGAACGCGCCCCTCATCTTGCAGGTTTCGAGCGGCGCGCGCAAGTACGCGAACCCGCGCTACCTTAAAAAGCTGGTCGAGGCGGCCGTCGAGGACTCGGGTCTGCCGATAGCGCTGCACCTCGACCACGGCGACACCTACGACCTTTGCGTTTCGGCCGTCGACGACGGCTTTTCGTCGGTTATGATAGACGCCTCACACCACCCGTTCGAGGAGAACGTCAAGATTACGTCGAAGGTCGTTCAGTACGCCCACGAAAGGGGCGTCGTCGTCGAGGCGGAGCTAGGGCGCCTTGCCGGAATCGAGGACGACGTTAACGTGTCGGACGCCAACGCCAGCTACACCGACCCAGCGCAGGTCGAGGAATTCGTTGCGCGTACCGGAGTCGACAGCCTCGCGATAGCGATCGGCACGTCGCACGGCGCCTTTAAGTTTAAGGGCGAGGCAAAGCTGCGCTTCGATATTTTAGAGGAAGTCGGCCGCCGTCTGCCGCAATTCCCGGTCGTGCTGCACGGCGCCAGCAGCGTTCTGCCGGAGTACGTAAAGATTATTCAGGAAAACGGCGGGTCTATGCCCGGCGCAAAAGGCGTGCCGGAGGAAATGCTCCGCAAGGCCGCCGGTATGGCCGTTTGCAAAATCAACATCGATTCCGACCTGCGAATGGCGTTCACAGCCGCCGTCCGCAAGCACTTTAACGAAAACCCCGCCCACTTCGACCCCCGCCAATACCTCGCCCCCGCCCGCGAAATGATTAAACAATGCGTCAAGCACAAGTTGGTCAGCGTCCTCGGTTGCGCCAACAAAGCCTAACGGCGCGCCGAACAAAATTTCCCTCTTTGACCCGTCCGCCGCTCCCGGCGCGTCAACAAAATTCCCCTCTATGGAGTGTCTCGCCAACAAAATTCCCCTCTGTGGAGGGGTGGCGGCGGACGCCGACGGGGTGGTTGAATCACTAAATTATAGCCGCTTGAAAACCGTTTTTTAAGCGGCTATTGTTAATCAATTTAATCACCCCGCCGCTACGCGCCGCCCATCCCCTTAAAACTCCGGAAGGGCGCCGTCTTTGTCGGCGGAGCGGTTAAGCTCAAAAAAATTCACGGCTTATAAAACGGATTTTTCATACCCGCACTCTAATCGATTGACAGAAAAACAAAATTATGTTACTATCTAAAAATATCAGTCAAAAATCAAGGAGTCGGTAAGGAATGAAGTCGTACAATGTGGCGGTAGTGGGCGCGACCGGGATGGTCGGGCGCAAGATGACGCAAGTTTTGGAGGAGCGGAGGTTTCCGGTAAATAATTTTTACGCGTTCGCGTCGGCAAAGAGCGCGGGCAGCGAGGTAACGTTTTGCGGCAAGCCGTATACGGTTATCGAGCTTAACGAGCGGAACATAAAAAAATACCCCGTCGATTTTGCGATATTTTCGGCGGGCGGCGGAACAAGCAAGACGTTCGCGCCGGTTTTTGCGCGGCAAAACGCGATAGTAATCGACAATTCAAGCCAGTGGCGTATGGATCCGTCCGTGCCGCTCGTAGTGCCGGAGGTTAACCCCGACGCGCTCAAAAACCACAAAAACATTATCGCGAACCCGAACTGCTCCACGATTCAGGCGGTTGTCGCGCTCGCGCCCCTACATAAAAAATACGGCATAAAGCGGATAGTCTATTCGACGTATCAGTCGGTTTCGGGCGCGGGAGTGGCGGGCTACGACGACCTTAAAAACGGCGCCGCGGGGCTTGCGCCCAAAAAGTTTCCCAAGCCGATTTTCGGCAACTGCATACCGCATATAGACGTTTTTTTAGATAACGGCTACACCAAGGAAGAGGAAAAAATGGTCAACGAGACGCGCAAGATTTTGGGCGACGATTCGATTAAAATCACGGCGACGGCCGTCCGCGTGCCGGTCTATTACGGCCATAGCGAAAGCGTGAACGCGGAATTTTTTAAGCCGGTAACGCTTAGCGGCGTGCGCGAAACTCTTAAAAACGCGGAGGGCGTCGTTCTTTTGGACGATCCCGACGCCGCCGTCTACCCCACCGCGCTCGACGCCGAAAACCGCGACGAGGTGTTTGTGGGCAGGGTGCGCGTCGACGGTTCGGTCGAAAGCGGCGTCAATCTTTGGATAGTGGCGGACAATATCCGCAAGGGCGCGGCGACGAACGCCGTTCAGATAGCGGAAAGCGTTATCAAGCAAAATTTAAGGTAGGAGGGGAATTTTATGTCGCTATTTAAGGGCAGCGGCGCGGCGCTCGTCACGCCGTTTAACGCGGGCGGGGTCAACCTCGACGCGCTGGGCAAATTGATAGATTTTGTGATCGACGGCGGCACGGATGCGCTGTTCGTTTTGGGTACGACGGGCGAGCCGAGCACTATGACCCGCGCCGAAAAGGAGCGCGTTCTGGAATTTTCGATAGCGCGTGCCGCCAAGCGCGCGCCGGTGTTCGCGGGCTCGGGCGCGAACGACACTCTTGCCGCCGTAGAACAGTCCAAGCGCTTTGCCGATATGGGCGCGGACGGGCTTTTGGTGGTAACCCCCTACTACAACAAATGTACGCAAAACGGTTGCGTCGCCCACTACGCGGCGGTGTCGGACGCGGTTAAAATTCCGATTGTCGCCTACAACGTCCCCACGCGCACGGGCTTTAACATAGCCCCCGCGACGGCGGCGCGGCTCGCCGACATAAAGAACGTCCGCGCGCTAAAAGAGGCGGGCGGCGACATAGATCAGATTATCGAGGTCGCAAAGCTACTGCACGACAAAATGGATTGGTACAGCGGCGACGACTCGTTGACGGTGCCGTGTATGAGTCTTGGGGCGAAGGGCGTTATATCGGTCGCGGCAAACGTTATCCCCAAGCAAGTCCGCGATATGACCGCGCTCTGCCTTAGCGGCGACTACCCCGGGGCGGCGGAGCTGCAATTCAAAATTTTGGCGTTCGTAAAGACGCTGTTTAAGGAAGTCAATCCCATTCCGTGCAAAAAGGCGCTGCAATTTATCGGCATCGACGCGGGCGTTCCCCGCCTGCCGCTCACCGAAATGGAAAAGGCGAACGCGGATATTTTATTCGGCGAAATGAAAAAAATCGGACTTGTAAGGTAGACTTGTTATGACGGACATTTTTATTTTCGGCCTATGCGGCAAAATGGGCAATATGTTGAAGGACGTCTGCGCAAAGAGCGGCGATTACCGCGTAACGGGCGGCTTCGACCTTAAAAAAGACCCCGAAATCCCCACGTTCGGCGATGTTGACGCCGTAAACGTGCCGTTCGACGTCATAATTGACTTTTCGCGACCCGAAACGCTGCCGCGCATACGCGGGCTTGCCGTAAGGACGGCGCGTCCCGTAGTCCTCGCGACGACCGGCTACGACGGGGAGCGGCTTGCGCAAATACGCGAACTCGCCAAAAGCGTCCCCGTATTTTTATCGGGCAATATGAGCCTGGGGATAAGCGTATTGTTGAGCCTTGTATCCCGCGCCGCAAAGGCGCTGTCGGACAAATTCGACGTCGAGATTATCGAGGCGCACCACAACCAAAAGTCCGACGCGCCCTCCGGCACCGCCAAAATGATAGCCGATTCCGTCGCCGAATCGCTCGACTATACGCCCGAATTCGTCTACGGCAGAAACGGCGCTAACGCCAAACGCAAACCCGCCGAAATCGGCGTTCACTCCGTACGCGGCGGTTCTGTCGTCGGCGAGCATACCGTTATGTTCTGCGGCCCCGACGAGGTTTTAACAATATCCCACTCCGCCGCCTCCCGCTCCGTTTTCGCCCTCGGCGCCCTCAAAGCCGCCGACTTTATTAAAAGCAAGCCCCCCGGCCTATACACGATGAAAGATTTAACGGAACGCTGAAAAGGGCTTTTACATTAAACAAATATGCATACTTTAAGTCTCGTTTTGGTAGGGAAAGTAGGGATTTCCCTACTTTCCCTACCAAAATATTAGCGCCTGATACCTTAATAGTCGAACCACCCCGGCAACGAAGTTGCCGGGGTGGTTAAATTACTTAGTGATAACCGTTAAAAGTACAAAGCCTTAGGGCGGTTAAAAGGGCTGTCGGGGCGGTAAAGGCGAAAGCCGCCCCTATGTCCGCCGCACTAGGCATATCACTTGAATTCCCCTCTGCGGAGGGGTGGCGCGTTAGCGACGGGGTGGTTGATTGTTTTTGTAGGTCGCCTTTTAAGAGCGTTGAATGTCCGCCGCACTGCCGCTCGATATGCCGCCCGCAAAGCCCCTTACCACCCCGCCGCCAAAGGCGGCACCCCTCCCCTGAGGGGAATTCAGGAAAATAACCGAGTGCGGCGGACTAACCGAAAACCGGCCCGGCGGCGGTTCGGACGCGCGCGTATATTTAATACAAAGCAAGACGGGGTTCCGTATTCGTTCGTCATCACGACCCTTTTAACAGTCCTAGGCGATAATTTTGATGTTGCCTTCGCCGACTATGCCGTATAGCTCGTTCAACATATAGTCGGAGATTTCGACGTTGAGGCTAAGGTCGTAGAGGGCGTTCGCGTCGGTGTCCTTGACGTAGGCCTTGTTGGCGCCGGGGTACGCCTGCAAAACGGAGCGGATGGAGTCCATAACGGAGGGGTCGCTTTTTGAAAATGACATATAGAAACAGATTTTTTGGGGCGGGGCGGCGCCGGAATTTTCGGCGGTTTGCCACTCCTCGATTTTGTCGACCCAAATGCTGAACACGCCGTCGCGGCTGCGGATTTTGCCCGTTACCGTTACCAGCTTGTCGTTTTTCCAAACGTCCTTGGCCTTATTGAGCGCGTAGCCGGACGCGGCGACCTCGACGGAGCCGTAAAGATCCTCGATTTTGCCTAAGGCGAGATCCTTGCCCGTCTTGGTGAGGCGGCGCTGGGCGTCGGTGAGCATACCGCCGATCGTAACCGTCATTCCGTCGCTAAGACCGGGCGCGAGCGCCCCTTCGGCGGCAAACTCCTCGTCGGGAGCGGCTTCGGGGTCGGCGGCGGCGGAGGTAAAGGCGCGGGAGTCGTATTTGAACCTTTTAAGGTATTCGACGTAGCCGTCTAACGGATGACCCGAAAGGTAGACGCCGGCGACGTCTTTTTCGAGCCGCAGCTTTTGGTCGGGCGAAAATTCCTCGGCGTCGGGATAGGTGAACGCGTCGAGATCGCGCATACCGTCCAAATCGAAAAACGAAAACTGACCCTCGAGCTTGGCCTTGCGGTCCTTGTTGACGCGGTCCAAAACCATATCGTAGACCTGCATAAGCTGGGCGCGTTTGCGGCCGAAGCAGTCGAACGTACCCGCGACGATAAGGCTTTCGAGTTGTTTTTTGTTGGGCGGATTTTTGTCGAGGCGGCGGACGAACTGCACAAAGTCCGCGTACGGGCCGTTGCGTTCGCGCTCGGCGACGATCTCCTCCATAACGGCGGCGCCGACGTTTTTGATGGCCGCCATACCTATGCGCACCGCCCCGTTTTCGACCGTGAATTCGGCGCGCGAGGCGTTAATGTCGGGCGGCAGAACGCCTATGCCGCGCTCTTTTAGGTACGACAGATAGTTGCGGATTTCGTCGATGCTCGTTATGCGGTTGTTGAGAACGGCGGCGATAAATTCGACCGTGTAATACTTTTTGAGGTACGCCGTTTGATAAGCGAGATACGCGTAGGCGGCGGCGTGCGACTTGTTGAACGCGTACGAGGCGAAGCTCTCCATATCGTCGAAAACCTTGCTGGCGAGATTTTCGGGTATGCCGTTTTTGACGGCGCCGGGTATCCCCTTCGACTCGTCGCCGTGTATAAACTTTTTCCGTTCCGCCCTCATAAGCTCCGGCTTTTTCTTGCTCATTATACGGCGCATTTCGTCGGCGCCGCCAAGGGTGTAGCCCGCCACGGCGCGGGTAATGTCCATAACCTGCTCCTGGTAGACCATAACGCCGTAAGTAACGTTGAGAATCGGCTCTATGAGCGGATGGTCGTAGACGATTTTATCCGGGTTGCGTTTGCCCGCCACGTAGTCGGGAATCTTGTCCATAGGGCCGGGGCGGTAGAGGGCGATACCGGCGATAATGTCCTCGAAACGCGTGGGTTTAAGGTCGCGCATAAAGCGCTTCATACCCTCGGATTCCAACTGGAAAACGGCGTGCGTGTCGCCCTCGCCTATAAGCTCGAACACCTTGGGGTCGTCGTATTCCATATCGTAAAAATCGACGTCCACGCCGCGCGTAACCTTTATAATGTCGAGCGCCTTGCGGATATCGGTGAGCGTCCTTAGCCCCAAAAAGTCCATTTTGAGGAGCCCGAGCTGCTCGCATTCCTCCTTGTCGAACTGCGTGGTAACGGCGTCGTCGGTGCTTTTCGACATAGGGATATGCTCAAAAATCGGGTCGCGGCAGATGATTACGCCCGCCGCGTGCATACCCGTTTGGCGCGGCAGCCCCTCGATTTTGGCGGCCATATCTATGATATTGCGCACCGTAAGGTCGCCCTCGTACATTGCTTTAAGGTCGGGAACGGCGTCGCGCGGATTGGCCCCGCGCCCTAACAGGTCGCCTATGTGCTTTTTGCCCATCATAAACGGAATCAGCTTTGTTATGCGCTCGACCTCGGAATACGGCTGGTTGAAGACGCGCCCGACGTCCTTAACCGCCGCCTTCGCCGCGAGCGTCCCGAACGTAACGATTTGCGAAACGTTGTCGGCGCCGTACTTTTCGACAACGTAGTCGATGACCTCGCCGCGCCGCTCCACGCAAAAATCTATGTCGAAGTCGGGACTCGACACGCGCTCGGGGTTTAGGAACCGCTCGAAGAACAGCTCGTACTTTAAGGGGTCGATTTTGGTTATGTTGAGGGCGTAGGCGACTATACTGCCCACCCCCGAGCCGCGCCCCGGCCCCACGGATATGCCGCGGCTTTCGGCAAAGCGGATAAAATCCCACACTATCAAAAAGTAGTCCTCGAAGCTGGTTTGGGCGATTATCGAAAGCTCGTAGTCGGCGCGCGCGCGTATCTTATCGGTAACCGTCTTGTATTTGCGCTCCAACCCCTCGTAGGTGAGGGCGCGGAGCTTTTCGAGCGGGTCGGTTTTGCCGCTCGGATCGAACATAGGCAGCAGATTTTTTTTGACAAAATAGTAGGGCGGCTCGCACTTTTCGGCGACCTCCAACGTGTTGTCGACGGCCGCCGTAAGTGTGGGAAAAACGGCGTCCATCTCCGCGCGCGTCTTAAAATAGAACTCCTTTGTGGGGAAGTATCCGCCGTCGCCGTCGGTGTAAAAATCGGCGCCCCCGTCGTCGTCGCCGCCGCGCGTTTCGTCGTCGTAAGAAATAGTCGTCCTGAACGATATGCATTGAAGCACCTTTTGCATAAGCGCGTCGGACTTTTGCGGGTAGTGAACGTCGTTGGTGGCGACGAGCTTTACGCCGTTATTGTTGGCAAGCTCGACGAGCCTCGGCAAAACGCGCCTTTGATCCGCTATTTTGTGATCCTGAATTTCGATATAAAAATCGTCGCCGAAAAGTCCCTTAAAGTACTTGACGTAGCGGTCGGCCTCCTCTAAATCGCCCCTTAGGCACGCCTGCGGAATGTGGCCCGCCAAACACGCCGAAAGGCAGATGAGTCCGTCCTTATAGCGCTCTAAAAGCGGCAAATCGACGCGCGGCTTGTAGTAAAGCCCCTCGGTGAAGGCGAGCGACGACAGCTTTATAAGGTTGTGGTAGCCTTTTTCGTTTTTGGCGAGCAGTATAAGGTGGTTGAACTTGGGCATACGCCCCGACACCGACTGCTTGACCGACATATCCTTGTCGACGTAAAGCTCGCACCCGATTACGGGCTTGACCTTAAACGGCCGCCGCTCCTGCATAAAAGCCGAAAAATCCGCCGCGGGGTCGGTGTGCTTGACCGCCTGCTTTACGAACGCGAAAACGCCGTACATATTGCCGTGGTCGGTTATGGCGGCCGCCGGCATAGAGTCCGCGTCGCACATCTCGAAAATCTTGTCGATGCGCGCGGCGCCGTCTAAAAGGCTGTACTGCGTATGCGTGTGCAAATGCACAAATTGTTTGGCGTCGTCGCTCATCTAATTCTTAAATCCCCTCGCGAAAAGTCCGTCCATATCCTCGACGGCCTCGTCCTGATCCTCGCCCTTTATAATCGCCATAACCTTGTCGCCGCATTTGAGCGCCATCGATACGACGCCCATAAGACTCTTGGCGTTGACCTTGCGCCCGCGCCACTCGAAAAAGATTTCGCTGTCGTAGCGCATAGCGCGGTGGACGATCGTCTGAGCGTCCGCGCTCGAAACCCCGTCCGCTTTTTTGACTTCCAATTCCCGTAAAACCATACTGTTCGTTTCTCCTTTTATTAATCGCCGCTCGCCGAGCTTAATTTATTGTTAGCTCTAAATCCCGTCGGCTAAATTTTTCAGTCTGTCGAGACGGTGCTTCATACCGCTTTTGGATATTCCCGCCTTTTGGGCAAGCTCGGCTATACCCGCCTCGGGGTAATCGAGCCGCAGCCGCGCCGCGTCCGCGAGCCGCCCGTTAAGACCGTCCAACAGACCCGCGTCCGCAAGCCGCCCTATCGCCGCCGCCTGCTCTGCGGCGGCGGCGAGCGCCTTGTCGATATTGGCGAGGTCGCAGTTTATGACGCGGTTGGCGGACTGACTGACCTTGCGCTCGGCGTAGCGGTTGTTGAGCTCTAAAACCGACTTATAAGCCCCCATAAGCGCCAAGCAGTCCGACGCCGAATCCGCGTCCTTGATATAGAGGACGGCGCGGTCGGCGCGCTCGACGCACTTGGCGGTTACGCCGAAGCTCTGCAAAAGCCCGCGAAGGTCGCTTGCGAGCGTCATATTCGACAGCGCGAATTCAAGGCGGTAGCCGTTTTTGACCGACATACTCCCCGCCGCCGCGTACGCGCCCTTGACGTAAGCCGCCGCCGCCTCGCGCGTTTTGACAAGCCCGGGGTCGATTCCGGGACGGATATAAACCGCGCCGCCGCCGTTAAAAAGTATGCCCGCGCCCTCTAAAACCGCTTTTGCCGCCGCGCCGTCAAGCTCGATTTTGCCGCCGCAAACGAGCGCGTCAAAATTATAAAGCCCGCTTATAAGCCCGGACGTTTTTGCGGCGAGCGCGTTATCGGCGGCGGCTATAACAAGCGCTATGCTTGTCCCCGATATTACGACGGAGCCGGCGGTGTGAACGACGCCCGAGAGGAACGCCCCGCGCTCGGGGCGCGTCTTTAAGGGGGCCGCCAAAACCTCCGCCTTTGAATTTTTTGAAAAACTATCCGCCATTGGCTTTTTCCCGCTTTGCGCGTTTGCTCCTAAAATCGGGTATGCGCTCCCAATTGGCGACCTTTTCGTAGGGAATCCCAAGCCGCTCTATGACGGCCGCCCCGCGCGAAAAATCGCCGACCTTTTCGGGCGAATGCGCGTCCGAAACGCAAATTAATTCCGCGCCCGCGTCCACGATTTTTTCGATTTCGGTATCCGTCAAATTTATGCGCTTGCCGTTAAGCTCTATAAGCGTTCCGTAGTGGGCGGCCGCCTTCGCCACCTCTACCGCGTCGACCGTTATTTCGGAATTCATATGCGCGATAATGTCTATATCGTAGCGTTCGAGCGCCTTTATATAGGCGTCCGTGTTCTTGGCGGTCATTCTTTTCGAGGACTTGCCGAACGTGTCCAAAAAAAAGTTCGGCCAAAAAAACGTGAATATATCGCGCAGCTTGTACGGTATCACAAATTTGTGGTAGCCGCAAATTATTAAGTCGAGTAAAGGAACGTCGGACTGCTTTATGTCGATATAGCCCTTAGTCGAATTGAAATTCGTTTCGAGCCCA
Organism: Clostridiales bacterium; assembly: GCA_031276725.1. Classification (GTDB taxonomy): domain Bacteria; phylum Bacillota; class Clostridia; order Christensenellales; family Pumilibacteraceae; genus RACS-047. Next base: position 77,901 of record JAISMM010000012.1, read on the forward strand.
AGCTCGAGCTTGATTTGCGGATACTTCGCCCGCACGCTTTCGACGTCCTCCGTAATCTTTTTCCACTCGCGGCGGCGGACGTTGCACATCAAATACTTGAACCCGTGATCGGTTATGGCAAGCTCCTTTAAGCCCGCCTTAATCGCGGCCCTCACGTTTTGTTCGATTGTTCCTTTGCCGTGGCTGTAAACGGAATGCGTATGATAGTCGCCCCAAAATGCCATTAAAATTCTCCGATAAATTTTATTTCTTCCTCTAAACGCTCGCCGAAACGGACAAGCACCTCCGCTTTTATAATGTCCGCAAGCGCCGAAACGTCGGCCGCCGTAGCGCCGCCCGTATTAATAATGAAGTTCGCGTGCTTGACCGACACCTGCGCCCCGCCGACCCTAAGCCCTTTAAGCCCCGCGCTCTCGATAAAAAACCCCGCCGGCTTAGTCCCCGCCTTAAAGAACGACCCCGCCGAGCGTCCCGCCGGCTGAGTGTCCCGCCGCCGCCTTATATAGCGCGCCCGCGTCTCGCCGAGCGTCCGCCTGTCGGCGGCATGGCACCCAAACGCCGCCCTTATAACGGGGCCCGCCGTAACCCCCTTGCGGTAAGCGAAGCCGCATTCGGAGTTACCGAGCCGCGCAAGGCCCCCGTCCGTAAGAACGTCCGCCCACAAAAGCGCGTCGGCGACCGACGAGCCGAAGGCGCCCGAGTTGCCCGCGACCGCGCCGCCCACCGTTCCCGGGAGCGAGCACGCCCATTCGAGTCCGCCCAAGCCCGCCGCGTAGTAACGGGCGCTCAAAGCCGCCATATCCGCGCCGGCCTCGGCGACGCAATAACCGTCGAAAAATTCGACGGCGCCGAAACGCGCGATTATCGCAAGCCCCCTAAAACCGGAGTCCGAAACCAAAACGTTGCTGCCCCGCCCCAAAATCAGCTTGCGCTCAAAATCCGCATTGCGCCACGCCCCGATAAACGCCCCGACCGTATCCGCCCGCAAAAGCCCGTCCGCCGCCCCGCCGATGCGGAACGTCGTAAAGCCGCTCAGCTTAACGCCGAGTCCGACATCCTTCGTCCCCATATATATTTTACTCCTTTTTATCTTTTTTTTCAAGCAAATTGCACCACAATTTACAAGATTACAAAACAGATTACGCAAAAATCCGGCGTCCCGACTCCCGGCCGCCGTGTTATTCCGCACCATAATATATATTCGTATACCCGTCCGTTTGTTCCGAACGGCTTTTTAGCGGACTAAATAAGACGTCCGCTTAAAAAATATCGCTTTTTATTCCTCTCGGCTCGTGGCGGCAAATGCGCTTATTGTTGGCCGCCCACACGCAAATCGGCGCTACGCTTACGCTTGCTTAACCCGATTTGGGCGGACTCTGATTAGCCGCCCACACGCAAATCGGCGCTACGCTTACGCTTGCTTAACCCGATTTGGGCGGACTCTGATTGGCCGCCCACACGCAAATCGGCGCTACGCTTACGCTTGCTTAACCCGATTTGGGCGGACTCCGATAAGGCAAAAAACAAAAAACGTCGTTTTTGTTTTTTGGTCCTTATAATAATTCCCCTCTATTGTCTGTCCGCCGCTCTTGGCATATCCCAAAAATTCCCCTCTGTGGAGGGGCGGCGGCGAACGCCGACGGGGTGGTTGTTAACCGCCCACACGCAAATCGGCGCTACGCTTACGCTTGCTTAACCCGATTTGGGCGGACTCTGATAAGGCAAAAAACAAAAAGCGTCGTTTTTGTTTTTTGGTCCTTATAATAATTCCCCTCTGTGGAGGGGTGGCGGCGAACGCCGACGGGGTGGTTGATTGTTTTTGCAGGCGGTTTGTAGGGGCGGTTGATTGTCAGCCGCGCGGCGGTTTGTAGGGGCGGTGGTGCAAACGACCCTTACCACCCCGCCGCCGTTCGGCGCGCGAACCGAGCCGTCTACAAAGACCCTTACCACCCCGGCACCTACGGTGCCACCCCACCCCGGAGGGGAATTTTGGGGAATGTACAAGCAAAGGCAAACAAGCCGCCGAGGGGAATTTTGGAGAATGTACAAATAACGGCAATTAAGCCGCCGAGGGGAATTTTGGAGAATGTACAAGTAACGGCAATTAAGCCATCGGAGGGGAATTGTGGGGAATGTTCAAGCAACGGCAATTAAGCCGCCGGAGGGGAATTGTGGAGAATGTACAAATAACGCCAAACAAGCCGCCGGAGGGGAATTTTGGGGAATATCCGAGAGAGGGCGGGCAAGGCAAGAACCGTACTCGCCGCCGTTCGTTCACGCTTATATATCGGGAGTCGGCAACTCTTTGTAATTATGCGCCGTGTGAATTATACGTTTACCGTTATTATGCCGCGTTTCGCTTTTTTGTCAAGATTTTTTTGCGGTAATGTACGACTTGAACACCGCCAAAACCTCGTCCACGCGCTTTTCGTCGGCGCATTCGACCATAACGCGGATTTTTGGCTCGGTACCGCTCATACGGACGATCAGACGGCCCGTTCCGGCGAGCTTTTGGGTGTAGTCCTCGATCAGGGCGATCATACCTTTTTCGTACATAATGGAGGGGTCGGCGTATTCGGCGATCGCCTTTTGGGGGCAAAGGTCGAGCCGCTTTAACGCCTTGAACACGCCGTTTTTGTAGACCGATTTGGTAAAGAAAATCGCGCTTAAAATTCCGTCGCCGGTCGTGGCGGCGGGATAGACTATGTAGTGGCCGCTCTGCTCGCCGCCGAGGTTGTAATTCTTTTTGAGCATAAGGTCGCATATATATTTATCGCCGACGGGCGTTCTTATCAGGCGGCGGCCGTCCTCGGCGAGCTTTTTTTCGAGCGCGAGATTTGACAATACCGTGCCGACGACGACGTTATCGGTAAGCTTCATATCGCGGCTTATGTTATAAAGAACCGTGTCGCCGTCCAAAATTTCGCCGTCGAACACGACGCTTAACCGGTCGGCGTCGCCGTCGAACGAAAAGCCTAAGCGCGTCGCCGTGCCCTTCATACTGTTGCGGACGTAGTAGGGGTATAGCGCGCCGCAGCCGCTGTTGATTTTTTCGCCGCGCAGCGAACAGTTTTCGACCGTTGCATTAGCGCCCAACCGCGTGAAAACGTCTTTTGCCACCGTAGCCGACGCGCCGTAGCCGCAGTCGAGCAGGATATTAAGACCCGTAAAATCGGCGTCGGTCGCCTTGCAAACCGCGTCGATATATTCGTCCCGCGCGGTCGGAAGGGCGCGCGCCGTTCCCTTTTTGGAGGGCTTTTTGGGCGGGTTGTCGATATAGTATTCCACGCTGCCCTCCTGCTCCTCGGACAGCTTTACGCCGCTGCCGTCAAAGATTTTTATGCCGTTATACTCGGGCGGGTTGTGGCTTGCCGACACCATTATGCCGCATAGGCCCCCGTGCTTTTTGCAAAGCGACGCGACCGCGGGCGTCGGCAAAATTCCGAGCGTAACGGCGGATGCGCCGCCGTCGGTCAGCCCTCTTATGAGCGCCTCCTCGATTTCCGGCCCCGACACCCTTGTGTCGCGCCCGATATAGCAGTCCCCCGCGCCGAAGTACGCCGCGAGCGCAAGCCCCGTCTTGTACGAAAGCGCGGCGTCCAAATTGTCGCCGTACTTTCCTCTTATGCCGTCCGTGCCGAAATATTTTTCCATACCGAATTCTCCCGTTTTAATAACGCCGCGGGGAGTTGCCCCGAGGATACCCTCCCCGCGCTTACAGATATTGTACTACTATTTTGCGGTTACGTCAACCTATTATTTCCCGATTACGTCAATATCCGTCAACTTTATTTGACAGACCCGCATTAATTGTTATACAATATATATTATAAGGAGATCGATTTTATGTGCGGAATAGTGGGCTATGCCGGAAGCGACAGGGCGGCGCCGATACTTTTGGAGGGACTTAAAAAGCTGGAATACCGCGGCTACGACTCGTCGGGCCTCGCCGTGGTTTCGGGCCCGGAGATTAAGATGGTCAAGACGAAGGGTCGGCTTGCCAATCTTTGCCGGCTGACGGACGACGGCAAAAATCTTGACGGCAGCGTGGGGATAGGCCACACGCGCTGGGCGACGCACGGCGAGCCGAGCGACCTTAATTCGCACCCGCACATATCGCCGGACGGGCGGTTCGCGGTTGTACATAACGGCATAATCGAAAACTACCTCGAACTCAAAGAGTTTTTGACGGCGCGGGGTTTTAGGTTTTTATCCGAGACCGACACCGAGGCCGTCGCGCTTTTGACGGAGTACTATTTTTCGGGCGATATGATCGACACGCTGCAAAAGGTCGCGAACAAGCTGCGCGGCTCGTACGCCTTGGGGGTGCTGTTCTCGCAGACGCCGGACGCGTTTTACGCCGTGCGCAAGGACAGTCCGCTCGTGGTGGGCTTAGGCAAGGGCGCCAACTACATAGCGTCCGATATGCCCGCGCTCCTTAGCCGCACGCGCAGCTTTATTCTTTTGGAGGACGACGAAATCGCGCTTGTGGGGCGCAACGTCGTGCGCGTTTACGACCGCAACAAGGAAATCGTTCCGAAGGAGCCGTTCGAGGCGACGTGGGACGAGTCCGCCGCCGAAAAGGACGGTTACCCGCACTTTATGCTTAAAGAGATTCACGAGCAGCCCAAAGCCCTGCAAAACACAATAAAGCCGCATATCAAGAACGGCAAAATCGATTTGGGCGCGATTAAGCCGACGGCGGACTACTTTAAGAATATCGCCGGAATCGACATTGTCGCCTGCGGCTCGGCGTACCACGCGGGCGTCGTGGGCAAGTACTTCATAGAGGAGCTTGCGCGCGTCCCCGTCGGGGTCGACCTTGCGAGCGAATTTAGGTACCGCCGCCCCATAACCGGCGAATCGCGGCTGACCGTTATTATAAGCCAGTCCGGCGAAACGGCGGATACGTTGGCGGCGCTGCGCGAGGCGAAGAGGGCAAAGAGTAAGACGCTCGCGATAGTGAACGTGATAGGCTCGTCGATAGCGCGCGAGGCGGACGAGGTTTTTTACACGCTCGCGGGGCCCGAAATCGCCGTGGCGACCACGAAGGGCTATACGACACAGCTTGCCGCCCTTTGCCTTATAGGGCTATATATAGCCGACGCGCGCGGCGCGGTAAACACCGAAACGTACGCGGGGCTTGCGGGCGACCTGCTGACTCTGCCCGACAAGGTGAATTGCGTGTTAAAGGAAAACGTCGGGGGCCTGCAATACCTTTCGAGCGTTCACCACGGCGCGACGCACGCGTTTTTTATAGGGCGCGGGCGCGACTACGCCGCCGCTATGGAGGGATCGCTTAAACTTAAAGAAATATCGTATATCCACGCCGAGGCGTACGCGGCGGGCGAGTTGAAGCACGGCACCATAAGCCTTATCGAGAACGGCTCGCTTGTGGTCGCCGTTTGCACCGAACCCGCCCTCGCCGAAAAGACGCTCTCGAATATACGCGAGGTCAAGTCGCGCGGCGCGCATGTTTTGGCGCTTACGGCGAATATCGGTCAAAAGTTCGCCGCCGACGCCGACTCGCTCGTCGTTCTGCCCGACGTCAACCCCCTGCTCTCGCCCGTCCTGTCCGCCGTCGCCTTGCAGCTGTTAGGCTACTATATTTCCGCCGCGCGCGGCTGCGACATCGACAAGCCCCGCAATTTGGCAAAGTCGGTTACCGTCGAATAGGGCAATCGCATAAATCCGATTGCTCTGTCCCCGGGGTTTGCCCGCCGCACTCGGCGCGTCCCTTGAATCCCCCTCGATGGGAATCGGAGATTAAGCGGCACGGATTTTAAGCGACGGATTTTTTAGACGCGAGCCGACATATTTTTGCGGGCAATAGCGCCGCTATTGTCAAAAAAAGAAGCCGGCTCGCGGCAAAAAAGACGCGCCTTAAAGCCGCGTTAGCTTAATCGGAGATTCCCAAAAAGGGATGCCGCGTTAGCGGCGGGGTAGTTCACTATTAAATTATAACCGCTAAAAAATCATACTCGGCGGAATAACCGGTCAATAAAATAAAGGAACGACACTATGAAATATCTTGTCATATTAGGCGACGGAATGTCGGATTACCCCGACGAAAACGGGCAAACACCGCTGACGCAAGCGGTTAAGCCGACTATCGACGGACTCTGCGCAAGCGGCGTTTCGGGTCTTTGCCAAACCATCCCCGAGGGTCTGCCGCCGGGGTCGGACGTCGCGAATCTGGCGGTTATGGGCTACGATCCGCGCGGCTGCTACACGGGCCGCTCGCCGTTGGAGGCCGTCAGCATCGGCGTAAATTTGGACGAAAACGACGTTACGTACAGACTTAACCTAGTTACGCTTTCGGACGCTCCCCGATTCGGGGATAAAGTTATGCTCGACTATTCCGCCGGCGAGATTCCGACCGAAAAATCGTCGAAAATCGTCGAAAAACTCCAAAAAATAGTGCCGGACGGCTTAAAACTCTATGCGGGGGTGTCGTACCGCCACTGCCTGCTGCGCAAAAACGCCGCCTCGCACGGCGCCGTTTTGACTCCGCCGCACGATATAAGCGGCAAAAAAATCGCGGAATATCTGCCGGAGGGCGTATTCGCCGATATTCTTTTGGGCTTTATGAAAGCGGCGAACGCCTTTCTTTCCGCCGACCCCGATAACGGCACAAGGGCGAACGCCGTGTGGATTTGGGGCGAGGGAACAAAGCCGCGCCTAAAAAAATTCTCCGACCTGTACGGCAAAACGGGCGCCGTTATATCCGCCGTCGACCTAATCAAGGGCATCGGCATTTCGGCGGGACTCAAAAGTATCGACGTGGCCGGCGCGACCGGCACCCTTAACACGAATTTTGAGGGCAAGGCCGCCGCCGCCGTCGACGCGCTCAAAAAGTACGACTACGTTTATTTGCATATCGAAGCCCCGGACGAATGCGGCCATCAGGGCGACCGCCCCGGCAAAATCCGCGCCGTGGAGCTAATCGACAAAAAAATTGTCAAGCCCCTCCGCGCCTTCCTTAAAGCCCGGGCCGAGCCCTACCGCATTCTTATCACTCCCGACCACGCCACGCCCCTCGCCCTCCGCACCCACACCCGCGACCCCGTTCCCTTCGTCCTTTTCGACTCGTCCTCCGCACCCCCCTTAAAGCTCTCCCCCGCCCCTTACAGCGAATTCACCGCCAAAGCCTCCGGACTCCTCGTCGCCTCCGGCGAGGAATTAGCCGCTATGCTGTTTGAAAACTCCGAACAAGTTTAGGCGACTTTTAATGCGCCCCGCTTGTCCGGAGCTTTTTATGGCAAAATCAAGCGGCATTTATCGCCCGTAGAATCCCGGGCGGCGGTTGTCATATTTTATAACGCCGAACATAATATTATTATGTACGGCGTTATATGCGAATATCGAATACCGGCCGACCGAATAAAGGAGTAATTACCCGTTATGTTAAAACTGAGCGAACTACTGTCCAAACGCCTAATCTGCCTTAATTCCGCCGATTTTGCGGGGACGATAAGCAATATTATTTTTGACCAAAAATTGCTTGCGGGCAAAATTTTGAAGATTTATAACGACGACGGGAGCGAAACGGAAACGGGCTACGTCGAGCTTAAAAAGGTCAAAAATCTTGAATTCGACGCGGGGGTGATTTCCGACCGCGCGTACATAAGCCGCGAATGGGACGACTCTATGGGCGGGGCGGCAAACCCCATAAATTGCGAGTGCTTTAATCAGGACGGCAAGGCGTTGGGCGTAGTGCGCGACGTTTTGCTCGACGGGGCGACGGTCGAGTCGATATTGATCGACGAAAAGGAATTTTCGCCAAAAAATTTGCTGTCGTACTCCGACAAGCTGTTAATTTTTAACGACACGGGCGCGCCGATAAAGCTGGCAAAACCGAAAAGCCGAACCGCCGCCGTCCGTACTCCCGCGCCCGAAAAAGCTCCGCAAGCCGCCCCCGAACGACAAAAAACCGCCGCGGAACAAGATAAAGCCGCAACGGAAAAACAGTCGGCCGACGTCGGAATCCCCTCGCGCGTGCCGCCGCAAAACACCGTGGTAACGCGCACGCCGCCGCAAAACGAACAGCCGTCGCCCTATAAATTTCTTTTGGGCAAGCGCCTGTCAAAAAATATCCGCGCCGAAAACGGAGCGCTGCTGTTAAAGGAAGGCTCGCACATAACCCCCGACGCGATCGCCCTTATGCGCTCGGCCGGAAAGCTCGTTCAGCTCGCCCTTTACGCCGAATAAGTTTTTACGGCGGTTCGCCGCCGCCGTCGACCGCACTCTGCGCCGCGCCGAATTTTACTCTAATTCTTCGCCGAAAAAGCATAGATTTAGCGCCCCCGCGATAATCTCGGCGCAATCCTCGGTGTAAAGGTCGATGTCCTTTGGGGTAACGACGAGGGCGGCGAGCTCGTCGGTAAGCTCGGTCGGGCGGCCGAGGGCGTCCTCGATAATGGTCGAGGCGTAAACGACGAGCGGCACGCCCACCGAAATAACGGGGCAGCCGAGGCTGTCGGAGTCGAAGCGCGTGCGGTGATTGCCGACGCCGCTGCCGGGCGTGATTCCGGCGTCGGAAATTTGGAACGCCGACGCTATGCGCGGGGTGCTGGCGCCCGCGAGGCTGTCGACGGCGACGACGCACGAGGGCCGGATTCTGTCGGCGACGCCCTTAATTATGTCGAAGCTTTCGATTCCCGTAACGCCCAAAACGTTCGGGCATACGCACGAGAGGCGCGGCGCGGGTCGCGGGGTTTCGAGGTGGCGCGTTATCAGGAGCTTTTCGCCGACCTTTTTGCCGAGCGCGTCGGCGGTCATATTAGGATTGCCGAGGCCCGCGACAAGGCAGTTGTCGCCCGTTACGACCTCGCGCAGCGCCTTGCAAAGCTCGCGCTTAACGCCGTCGAACTCGCCGCGCTCCCCTCTCTTTACGGAATCGGTTTCGATTGTAACGTAGCGGCCGGGCGGCTTGTTAAGACGCTTTGCCAACGCGCCGTCAAGCTCCACGTCGGTGCGCTTAACGGCGGCCGAAATCCTGCGGCTTTTGCAGCCGGGCGCAAATTCGACGGCCATATCGGTTCGCGGCATAGCGTTTTCCTCCAAAATGTTACTAATATTCAGTTTGACGCAAAAATATTGCTTTTATTACTTGCCATAAACAAAATTTTGTGATAGAATAGTAGGGCTTGACAATAAATTAAAGAATTTAGAGGAGAATTTTCAAGTGCCTAACATTAAATCAGCCCAAAAACGCGTAACCGTCAACGCGAAAAAGAATCTGCGCAACCGCGCGGAGTCGAGCGCGGTCAAAACCGTTCTCAAAAAGTTTGAAAACGCGGTCGAAACCAACGACATCGCGGGAGCCGAGCGGCTTTTGCCGCAGGTTTTTTCGACGCTCGACGGCGCCGTCGCAAAGGGTCTTATCCATAAGAACAACGCCGCGAACAAAAAGTCGGCGCTCGCAAAAAGGCTTTACGACGTCAAGTCCGGCAAGCTCGTCATAACCGTCAAAAAGGACAACAAGACGATCGCCGCCGAAAAAGCCAAGCTCGCCCAAGAGGCGCGCGCCGAGGCCAAGCTCGAATTTCAGCGCGTCGCCGCCGAAAAGAAGGCCGCCAAAATCGAGGCGGAAAAGGCCCGCCTAGAAGCCGAAAAGCCCGTAAAGAAATCCAAAAAGCCGGATAAAGAGGTTAAGGACGACAAGAAAGCGGACAAGGAAGTAAAGGACGACAAGAAGTCTAAAAAGGATCCGAAAGCCGAAAAGGAGTCCAAGCCCGAAAAGGAATCCAAGCCCAAGGCGAAGATAAAACCCGAGGCAAAGACGGAAACCGCAGCGGCGCCCGAAGTAACGGTCGAGGCAAAGACGGAAACCGCAGCGGCGCCCGAAGTAAAGCCCGAAACCGAGGCAGCCGCCGAACCGGAGGTAGAAGCCGGCGCGACGGTTGAGCCGGAAGCGGAAATCAATGTAACCGCCGAGCCGGAAGTACAAGTCGATGCGGAAGTGAAAGCGGAAACAAGCCCCGAAGCCGACAAAGAGGAATAAACCGAAACGCCGGACTTTCTCCCGCCCCGCAAAAACGGAATAAACAATACGCAATACCGCAAGGCAAGCCTTGCGGTATTGTTGTGTGCGGTCAATCTTAATAGTTTGCCGCCGCGCCGCCAAAAGCTAGGTTTTTATCGTTCTTTCTTCACGGTCTCTTTAATGGCGTCGAAGGTCTCCGGGCTTATAACGTGCTCTATCCTGCAAGCGTCGGCGTCGGCGACGGACGCGGGAACGCCGAGAACGTTTTGCAGATAGTCGGCTATCGTCAAATGTCGGTCGTGAATTTGCGAGGCGCGGGCGAACCCGAGCTCCGTAAAGACGATCGACCCGCCCTTGTTGACGATGATAAAGCCGTTTTCGGACAAAATCTTGACCGCGCGCGAAACGCTGGCCTTAGAAAAGCCCATATGGTTGGCTATATCGACCGACAGCACGATGCCCTTTTGCTCGATAAGAATCTTGATAGTTTCAAGATAGTCCTCGCCCGATTCATACAATTTTTTCATTATATTGCCCCCATTTCGGCCGCGTGATCGCGCTTTCTGCGCTCGAACGCGTTCCGTACTAAATACGAATATAAATATGCCCACCCCGCGAATACCGCGACGCTTGCCGCCAAGAGCGCGAACGTAATCCACCCGCGTATGAACGACAGCAATACCGATATTAAAACGAAACCCAAAATTTGAACCGCCGCCGCGTTGTTGTGAACGGCCTTCCAAACGCACGCCGACGAGCGCGTAAAACGGTTGTTGAGGGCGATGCGGCTACCCCATTTGCGGTAGCGCGTAACGTTGCCGCACATAGCGAACGCCACGGACAAAAGAACGCTGCAAAAGCCCGAAACGTCGAAGTCGCGCAAGTCCTGCACTCTGCCGATTTGAACGATAAGCCCGTACGTCACTATGCCCGTAAACGACAGCCCGAGCGCCATCGACACAAGCAGAATCGCCTTGTAATTGTGATAGTCCGGAACGTGCCCCTTTATATAGCGGGCAATGACGACTATCGACAGCGGAACCACGCAGAACAGCCCCATAATAAGGTTGTTATACTTGCTCGCGTATTCGACGCTATGCTCGACGACCGACAACTCGACCACAGGAATGCTCTGCGGCAAGAGTTTTAGTATCAACGCCATAAATATTAGCGGCAATACGCTTGTAATTAGCGCGACCGAGGTCAGCCATCTTTCGCTTCTTGTCATTTCTTCTCCGGATTTTAATCAAATTCTAATCTGATCCCCTCTATTATATACCCCTTTTTGCCTAATGTCAATATTTTGAACGAAATATTTTTGAAAAACGGCAACTCCGACAAATTTGGGAATAGCCGAGTACGTCGGCAAGGTTAGGTAGGTTTTGGGTATTTTTTAGCAATTCCCTTTGGAAATTATCGCCCCCCTACTCTTCCAAGCCGAATATGTTGTTGTACGCCATCTGAATTATAAAGTTGTTGCCCGTGCCTTCGGGGTCGTCAAGCGCCGTTTTTGTGATATTAAAGTAACCGGCGGCGTTTAGACGTTTCATTCCATCGATGCTCGTATCGCCGAAACCGATTTATTAATTATGTCTACCGTGCCGCCGTAGATGTTTTCTGGATATGTTTTAAGGCGATCGGGTCGAAGTAGACATTGCCCTTTGTCGCTTCAAGCACCTACTGACACCGTCGCCGAACACGAATAGTTTAACCGTCTTGCCGCTCCTTAACTTGTCGACCGTTTCGGACATTGACGGATCGGCCCTTATATCCGTCAGAAAATTACGCTCGCCGCTTTTGTAGTCGGCGCAAACGGTGTAAGCGGGTTTCCATAGTCGGTCCTCTCGTGCAAAAACGTCTTTTTGTCGTAAAAACGCCTTGGAAAAAGCCGGGAATACGCGGACTTGCCGCAAGCCTTGCCGACCGTTTTTTGCGGGCATAGTTACGCCTATGGTATAATACCGTACGCCTCGTAGCCGCCTTTGAGCGACGCCGTTACGAACTCGTCCGTGGGAATGTGATAGAAAGCCGACGCGGGCGCGGATGCGTTTTCGCCGCACTTCTTTAAGTTATCGGAAA
>JAISMM010000015.1 GCA_031276725.1 Clostridiales bacterium
AAGTATTTGCGAACGATTGATGCGGTAGCGGACAATCTGCACGCTACGTTTGCCGCAATACCGCCCGAAACGATAATCTCAATCGTAAGACGCGATTGGATTGTTTCCGCTATAATTTAAAAAGCAATTAGTATCAATTTCCGTCTAAAAAAATCCGTTGCCTTAAAGCCGCCCCGCTTATCCGGAGTTTTCTACGGGGAATTTTTGTTTCATATTCGCATCCTCCTTACGGTTTATATACCTAACATTATACGCCGTTTTATGAGGTTTGTCAATATTTTTAGGGCGGCCGATTCGGCTGTTACCGGGCAACCGTTACCGGGTAGCTTAACCGCTCCGGCGGCATTCGCCCTACTCATACGAGGGCGACCTACAAGAATAATCAACCACCCCGGCAACTCCGTTGCCACCCCTCCGTAGAGGGGAAGTGTTCCGTGTGCATCGTTGTCGCGATGCAACGATAATTGAGTTGTTAATCCGCTAAAAAATTCCCCTCTACGGAGGGGTGGCGGCGGACGCCGACGGGGTGGTTAAACCGTAAGAATCGCCCCTTAAAAAACGCCGTTCGTTAAAAATGTAAAAACCGCGCCCGTAGCGGCGAACAAACAAAGCGCCGTTAAAATCAGAAAAACTTTTTTCGACGTTATAAGCGGTTTAAATCTGTCGACGGCGGCAAAAGAAATCCCGTAAACGAACGATAATATAAACAGCGGCAGATCCAAAACGGTAAAACTCGGGCTAGGGAAAATCTTATTGCCGAGCAATTGAGCCGCGATAAAAACGGTTACGGAAAATATCAGGTACAAAACGCCCGCACTCTTGAAAGAAAAGCCGGGTTTTGTTACCGTTCTGTCCGTTTCGGGCAGCTTTTTTTCGATTCCGTTCCGGCAAAAAGCCGCCGTGCATAAAATAGGGCAACAACAGCTCATAAGTACGCCGCAAGCATAAGCTATAATAAAAAATATCCGCATATTAATTACTCCTTTTTATCGCGTCCGTCGCGGAATTTTTTTTGGTAGAACAGAAAATATACGCCCAAAAACGACGAAACGCACGAGAGCAAAACGGCCGTCGTGAGCGTCCATTGAACCGTAGGAGTAAGGTCGGTACACAAGCCGACGGCGCCGACGGCGGCCGCGCCTATTATCGAATACAAAAAGCAGTAACCGAAAACGTAAAGACTTTTTCCGTCGTTCCGTCCGCCGTCGGGGCGGTACCGCGCATTAATTCCGTCGCGCAACCACAAATGAAGGTGTGTCAAAAACACGGCGGCTAGCGGAGCGCACGACAAAAGAATCGACGGAACCGCCGTTCTTTGGCGTCCGTACGTTTCGACCGAAAATACGACCGTTAAATTTATCAGCGCCAAACAGGAAAGAATATGCAAGACCGTCGAAACTTTATGGCTGTTCTTAGTTATAAAAAAGACGTCCATCTCTTTTGCGAAGGGTTCGGCGATTTTGTAACGGCTTATAATATCCTCTCTGTCGGCTCCGGCGGATATATCGGCTTGAACCGCCTTGCTCAAAAAATCTAAATATAGTCCGTCCGTCAGTGTGCACACCGCCGTAAAAATCAAACAGCCCGCAACCGCCGTATAGTTGGCGGTCAAGGGAACGCCGGGCGGATACTTCAAAAGCGCGTGGCAGCCTATTGCCGCCGCCGCGCCCGCGCCGATAATCAAGCCGCAAAGAGCCAAATTCTTATAACCGAGTAAAAACCGCTTTATCATAGTTGTTTATCCGTTTTTCGATTTGTTTTCCCTTCCGCATACTTACATTATACACCCCGCCGAAAATCTTGTCAATATTTTTCGGCGTGTGAGGAGTAGCGGAGCGGGCAAAAAGTTTTTGAGTTTTTTTGCGTTTTTAGGAAGTCATTTCATTGACACAAGGTAAAAAATTCTGTATAATGGTATCATACTAAAAATAATTTTTGGAGGATGAGTTTATGTTGTGGGCGATTCTCGGGCTCGTACTCGGAGTTTTGGCGTTACTACTGTTGATACTGCTGTTTTGCTCCTACAAGAAGGCGCCGCCGGATACGGCGTACTTCATTACGGGGTTTCGCAAAAAGCGCGTTTTGATCGGGCGGGCGGGAATGAAGATTCCGTTTTTCGAGCGGCTCGACAAGGTGCCGCTCAACATTATGCAGGTCGACATAAAGACAAGCTCGCCGGTTCCGACCAACGAGTTTATCAACATACATATCGACGGCGTCGCCAACGTAAAGATTTCTAACGACAGGGCTATGTTGGAGCGCGCGGCGGAAATCTTTTTGGCGGAGAATATCGGCGGCATAACCAAGATCGTCAAGGAAGTCCTCGACGGCAATATGCGCGAGATTATCGGTCAAATGAAGATAGTCGACCTTGTTCATAACCGCGACGAGTTCGCCCAGCGCGTCCAGGAAAGCGCGCACGAGGATATGGCAAAAATGGGACTCGAAATTCTGAACCTTACGATTCAGAACTTCACCGACGACGGCGGCGTGCTCGTCAACTTGGGTATCGACAAGGTGTCCGTCATCAAAAAGGACGCCGAAATCGCCCGCGCCGTCAGCGAACGCGACGTCGAAATCGCAAAGTCGCGCGCGTCCGAGGAGGCGAACCGCGCCCGAATCGAGGCGCAGACAAAGATTATAGAGCAGAACACGTCGCTCGCCTTAAAGGAGGCCGAAATGAAAATCAAGGCCGACACGCAAAAGGCGAACGCCGACGCGTCATACGAGATTCAAAAGCAGATACGCCTCGCCGACATCAATATATCGGGGGTCAACGCCGAAATCGCCAAGCGCGAAAAGGAGGTTTTGCTCGGCAATAAGGAGGTCGAATTAAAGGAGCGCAAGCTCGACGCCGAAATCAAGAAAAAGGCGGACGCCGAAAAGTACGCCGCCGAAACGCTTGCCCAGGCGGAACTCTTTAAGCGCCAAAAAGCGTCCGAGGCGCTAAAATACGAGCAGGAACAGCAGGCCGCCGTCCAAAAAATCCGCGCCGAGGCGCGCAAGTTCGAGGCGGAAAAAGAGGCCGAGGCCGAAATTAAACGCGCCGAAGCCCAACGCTCCGCGCGCGAGCAGGAGGCCGTCGGTATTTTGGCGGTCGGCAAGGCCGAGGCCGACGCTATCGAAAAGAAAGCCGAGGCTATGAAAAAGATGGGCGAGGCGTCCGTTTTGGAGCTCGTCCTCAACTCCAACGTGCTGCCCAACGTAGTGGGCGCTATGACGTCGCCGCTCGCGTCCGCGTTCGGCAAGGTCGACAGCATCACCATGTACGGCGAGGGCAACTCCGCGCGGCTCACCGAGGATATTACCAAAAGCCAGGTTCAACTCTTTAAGGCGATCGAGGACTCCACGGGGCTCGATATGAAGACCGTTTTCGCGGGCCTCGGGGGACTGTTGGGCGGCAAAATGCTCGCCGACTCCGCCAACAAAAAGTCCGACGCAAAGCCCGCCGCCGCATCCGTATCCGCTCCCGCAAAGCCCTCCGGCAAGTAATTTAAGCGCGCCGAATAAAAAACTCCGGATAAGCGCGGCGGCTCAAAGCCGTCTAAGCTTATCCGGAGTTTTCGGTTGCGGCGGGGCGGTAAGAGGCTTAACGCTATCGCCCATACAAGGCGACATGAGAGGACAATCAACCAACCCTGCAAATATCGCCTACAAAAACCCTCAACCACCCCGTCAACTCCGTTGCCACCCCTCCATAGAGGGGAATTTCGGAGATGTGCCGAGTGCGGATGATAATCAATTCCACATTGTGCAGCTTGTCGGCCGCTCTTGGCGCGTCCCAAAAATTCCCCCCGACGGATGGGTGGCAGCGGAGTTGACGGAGTGGTTCAATTATTAACCGCGTAAAAAATTCCGCTTGTTATAGCGCGCGTGTCGGCGGGGGGGGTATGCCTCCGCGCTATGCGTTAGTATACTTTACATAAAAAACGTTTTCGCCCTCTTGCCAAGTAAAGTTACCGGCGTTTACTACTTGTGTAAATTCGTCGTCGTAATACAGCCAGTTCGTTCCCAGAGTTTTACCCTCGGGTACGATGACGATGCTTTTAAGGTTAGCGAGGATATCAGTGTTAGTCAGCGTGCCCGGCGTTAAGGCGAGCATTACATAATCGGTCGCGTTGCATATCATTTTGGCGCGGTGCGTCCCAAAATATTCAATCGTCGCCGGGAATTCCGGAATAGGGTCGGCGTCGTCGTAAAACAATTCAAGCGCCGTCGTTTCGGTTCCGCCCGTTACCGGTTTTGTATATTCGAGTTTACTCAACGTACCGTTTTCGCCGTAATAGGCTTTTGCGCTTATGCGGCTGTCCTGCGACTGCCACTTTAACGAATAGTATGTCTTTCCGGCGGTTGCCAGCATCGCATTGCTGAACGTTTCAAAAAGAGATTCGACCGCTTCGCCGTCGGCGTTGCCGTATTCGGCGGGAGTAATCGCCTCGTTAATAAAGCCGAACGGCACTCCGTTAAGATACGGATTATGCATAACGGAACGGCTAAAGCCGTCTTGCCGCCATGTTTTTTCAAAGAGCAATTCGGTTCCCGCGATAATTAACGAGCTTTCGTAATGCGATTTTGTAACGTTGCCGTCGGAATCTCTCATCATCGTATAACGGAATTTTTCCGCACCGCCGGAAGTAAGGGTAGTAGTGCGTGCGGCTTTGTAGCCCGCGTACGTTTCGTAGGACGCTTGTAGCGCCTCGATAAACGTGTCGCCCGACCCCTGCCAAATCGCGTATATAAAAAGATTTTTATAGACCGAGCTTTTTAACGGCTCGTCAAAGTCGAAATCGGCGCCGCCGTCCGCTTTCTTGCCCCAACCCAAAAACTTGTAACCGGGCAAGACGGGATCGGTTTCCGGCCGCGCGACCTTGTCGCCCTCTTTGACGTGCTGAGTCGACAGAATCTTTTCGGTTCCGTCGTTAAGCGCGAAATCTACTCTATAAACGAAAGGTTCATTCGGCGGGGGGGGGCGGTTTTATTTTTTTCGCCGGAACCGAACGTACACGATGTAAGAGTAAGACCCGTTACGACCGTCAATAACGCAAAAGCGAACACATACATAAATTTTTTCATAACGTCTCCTTTTGAAAACTACTGAGTTTTTTTGCGGACTTCCGCACCCAATATTACATACATTATACACCCTCATTCACGATTAGTCAACCGAATAACGGTAAAATTCTTAAAAATGCTCCGCTCGTTAAAAACGCTCGTGTGTTAAAAATTTGAAAAGATTTGATTATACCCCCTGCAAAACGCTTGACAGGCGGGGGGGTGTATGGTGCACTCATCCCTATGTCGCTAAAACTTTAATTTATTTTATAGCCGCCGCCGCTAAATTTGCCGCCTTAACGCCGCGGCCCGGACGCGTTTTTGAACGACCGACGAAACGTTGCTAAAATTCCGCGTCGGAGCGGCGAAAAAGCGCCGCGATAAAAACTATATAAAAAAACTTGTGCAATTTAGGTAATTGTGATATAATACGAGTATGAAAGCATGGAGAATTTACGGCGCGGGCGATGTCAGACTCGACGAAATGAAAAGCGAACCGGTGGGCGAGGGGTGCGTTAAGCTTAAAATTACGCATTCGTCGGTTTCGCTTACCGACAGGCTCATATACGGCGGCGTTATGCAAACCGCCAAAAGTCCGCTCACGCTCGGGCGCACGTGCGTGGCTATGGTTACCGAGGCGGGCGAGGGCGTGCAGAGCCTCGGGCGCGGCGACCTTGTGGTAGTGCCGCCGTACAGCGGCTGCGGCGTTTGCTCGGCGTGCAAGTCCGGCCGCTTCGGCGACTGCATTCAAATGCTCACCTACGGCGTGGACGAGGACGGACTTTTGCGCGACTTTGCCGTCGTGCCGCAAATCGACGCCGTTAAGCTCCCCGACCGCGTTAACGCCGAGGACGCCGTTTTTACCGAGCATATCGCCATCGCCATCGCCGCTATGCAAAGGCTGAACCTCGAAAAAGGCGAGCACGTGGTAATAGCGGGCGCTAACGTCATCGGCATAATTTTGGCGCAAATCGCCATCTACTATCAAATGGTTCCCGTTATTATCGACGAGCGGGCCGAGCGGCTCGAGCTCGCGGAGCGGCTGGGGGTCTACTACACGGTCAACAACGTTCAAGAGGACGTTAAGCAAAGAGTATTTTCAATCACGGGCGGGCGTATGGCCGACGCGGTCGTTCACCTCGCCTCCGCCGCCCAGCCGCTCGCCAAAAGCCTTGAATACGCCAAAAAAGGCGGTCGGGCGGTCGTCGTGGGGTGGAACGGCGTCGCCGTCGATCTTAACGTGCCGTTAAACACAATGCTGTTTCGCCAGCTGACCATCGAGGGCGTCAACAACGGCGCGCGCTCGGTCAAAAGCGCCATCAATATGCTCGCCCAAAAAAGCGTCGCCGTCGCGCCTATGATTTCAAAGCAGATCGGTTTCGACGCCGTGGGCGCCGCACTCGCCGAATCCGCCGCCCTTCCCGACAAGTATATGAAAATTGTCGTAAAATTATAGTCAAAGTTTAGCCTTATTCGCTTGCCTAAAAAAATAAAAAATGTTATAATTACAAGGTTCCCTTAAATTGCGGGGGAATTTCCTTACCGTTCGGGCGGATCCGGGCGGTCGCATAGTCCAAGAGGAGGTGCATTATGAACAAGTACGAGGTTTTGTACATTCTGACGGCGGGGTTAGACGACGCCGCCAAGGAAGCCGAAATCGAAAAGCTCAACGCGGTGATAACCGAAAACGGCGGCGAGGTCGCGAACGTGAACAAGTGGGGTCTAAAAAGATTCGCTTATCCGATCGACTTCAAGAACGAGGGTTATTACGTGTTGACGGACTTCAACGCCCGGCCGGATTTTATCGGCGAGTTCGGGCGCAGGTTGAAGCTGTCGGAGAATGTCGTTCGCTTTATGATCGTTAAAAAAAAGTAAGCAACATCGACCGCGCCCCGAATTTTTAGGGCGCTTTAAGGAGAAACAGAAATGAACAAATGTATTTTGGTCGGCAATCTGACGCGCGATCCCGAGGGCTCCACCACGGGCAGCGGAATATCGGTTTGCAAATTTTCGGTGGCGGTCAACCGCCGCTTTGCAAGCGCGAACGGCGAGCGCGAAACGGATTTTTTTAATATCGTTACGTGGCGCGATCTTGCCGAAAACTGCGGCAAATATCTGGTTAAGGGCAGCAAGGTCGCCCTTTGCGGTCAAATTCAAAACCGAACCTACGAGGTCGACGGTCAAAAACGCTACGTTACCGAGATTATCGCCGACGAGGTCGAATTCCTTAACCGCGCGGGCGACTCTCAGTCCTCCCAAGGCGGCGGCGGTTACGAAAAGAAGAAGCCCGTCGCGGAATTAAAGCCCGTCGAGGACGACGGCTTACCCTTTTAATTTTTTTAGGAGCGTATTATTATGGATAACAAAAAGAACGCCGCCCCGGCCGGCGAATTAGACGACAAAGGCAACAAGCGTTTACGCCGCCCTCCCAAGCGCAAGGTGTGCGGTTTTTGCGTGGATAAGGTCGAAAATATCGACTATAAGGACGTCGCGCGCCTTAAACGTTTCATTACCGAAAAAGGCAAGATTGTGCCGCGCCGCACGTCCGGCGTGTGCGCCGCCCATCAGCGCGAGCTTGCCGAGGCGATTAAGCGGGCGCGTATTATGGCGCTGTTGCCCTTCAAAGCGGAGTAACGGCAAACGCCTTACGGCGTTTTTCCGGCCAAACGTAAATCGGCGCTACGCTTGCAAAAAACTTCGTTTTTTGCGCTTGCTTTTCCCGATTTAGCCGGACTTTTGATAAGAGTCCTTTCGCGGAGTGAATCCGCAAAAGGCAATCTTAAACGGCGGTTGACCGTAAAAAATTCCCCTCCGTGGAGGGGTGGCACGTTAGTGCCGGGGTGGTTGCCTCGTCCGCCGAACGCGGTGCGTCCCCAAAATTCCCCTCCGTGGATGGGCGGCACGCAGTACCGGGGCGGTTGCTCGTCCGCCGAACGCGGTGCGTCCCCAAAATTCCCCTCTGCGGAGGGGTGGCACCGCAGGTGCCGGGGTGGTAAGGGGCTTTGTAGGCGGCATACATAAATTGTCGTGCGGCGGACACCCAACCACCCCGTCGGCGAATGCCGCCACCCCTCCCCGGAGGGGAATTCAAGGGAAATGCCGATAGCGACCGACAAACCGTTGAGTGGAAAAATTGCCTCGTCCGCCGAACGCGGTGCGTCCCCAAAATTCCCCTCTATGGAGTGCCTCGCCCGCCGAACGCGGTGCGTCCCCAAAATTCCCCTCCGTGGAGGGGTGGCACGTTAGTGCCGGGGTGGTAAGGGGCTTTGTAGGCGGCATACATAAATTGTCGTGCGGCGGACACCCAACCACCCCGTCGGCGAATGCCGCCACCCCTCCATAGAGGGGAATTCAAGGGAAATGCCTAATATTTTAACGGAGTAACAATGATTAACGTTCAAAACGTCAGCTTGCAATTCGGGTCGCGCGTGCTTTTCGACAACGTGAACCTAAAATTCACCAAGGGCAATTGCTACGGGGTGATAGGCGCGAACGGCGCGGGCAAGTCCACATTTTTGAATCTTTTGAGCGGCAAGCTCGAGCCCAACAAGGGCGAGGTCGTCGTGGACAAGCTTATGCGTATGTCCGTGCTTATGCAGGATCAAAACGCCTACGACGCCTGCACGGTGCTCGAAACGGTCATCGCGGGCCACAAAAGGCTGTTAGACGTGCAAAAGCGGCGCGACGCGCTCTACGCGAAGCCCGATTTTTCGGACGCGGACGGCGTTTTGGCGGGCGAGTTAGAAACGGAATTTGCGGAGCTCGGCGGCTACGAGGCGGAAAGCGCGGCGGAATCGCTACTTAACGCGCTAAAAATTCCGCGCGAAATATTCGGAAGTCTAATGTCGGGCGTCGACGCAAAGTTAAAGGTCAAAACGCTTTTGGCGCAAAGTCTTTTCGGCAAGCCCGATATTTTGATTCTTGACGAGCCGACCAACAACCTCGACGCAAAAACCGTCAAGTGGCTCGAAGACTACCTTATGAACCTCGAAGACACGATTATTATAATAGTGTCGCACAACCGCCACTTTTTGAACCGCGTCTGCACGCACATTTGCGACGTGGACTTTAAGCAAATAAATATTTACGTGGGCAACTACGATTTTTGGTACGAAACGAGTCAACTGCTTTTGCGTCAGGCGAAGGATCTAAACAAAAAGAAGGAACAGCGCGCCAAGGAATTGCAGGATTTTATACAGCGGTTTTCGGCGAACGCGTCCAAATCGCGCCAAGCCACAAGCCGCAAAAAGGAGCTCGAAAAAATTCAGCTCGACGATATAAAGCCGTCTAGCCGCCGCTATCCTTTTATCGACTTCAAATTCGAGCGCGAAATCGGCAACGAAATTTTAGAGGTCGAGGGGCTTACCAAAAAGGGCTTTTTTAAGGACGTGTCGTTCAAGTTCAAGCGCGACGATAAAATCGCGTTTCTGTGCGACAAAAGCCGCGCGGTGTCGATGCTTTTCGACTGCGTTGCGGGCGCCGTACGGCCCGACTCGGGCGAAATCCGCTGGGGCAAAACCATAATTCCCGCCTATATGCCGCAGAATTACGATTCGTTTTTCAACAATGTGGAGCTGTCGCTCGTCGAGTGGCTCGCCCGGTATTCTAAGGATCAGTACGAGGAATATTTGCGCGGCTGGCTCGGGCGTATGCTGTTTTCGGGTCAGGAGGCGCTAAAAAAAGCGAGCGTCCTGTCGGGCGGCGAAAAAGTCCGCTGTATGCTCGCGCGTATGATGCTCGCGGGCGCCAACTTTTTGATTTTTGACGAGCCGACAAACCACCTCGACCTCGAAAGTATAACCGCCCTCAACAAGGGAATGACCAATTTTAAGGGCAGTATGATGTTCATCACCCACGACGAGGAAATTATTTCCACCGTCGCAAACCGCATAATCGAATTGTCCGACACAAAGATTTTTGACAAGGACACCACTTACGACGAGTATTTAAGTCTGGACGTTTAGCCGCTAAAAAACTCTTTTAGGCGGCTATTACTAATTTAATTTAACCACCCCGTCGGCGTTCGCCGCCGGGGTGGTTGGGGGTTATTGTAGGCGGCATATATAAACCGGGTGCGGCGGGGCAGGCAACCACCCCGGCACTACGTGCCACCCCTCCACGGAGGGGAATTTTATGGATATGCCGGGAGCGGTAACAGAGGGGAATTTTTTAGATGCCAATAACGGCTAGTCGGACGCAATCGGCGGTTTTCTTGAATTCCCCTCCGGGGAGGGGTGGCGGCGAATGCCGACGGGGTGGTTGGGGGTCATTGTAGGCGGCATATATAAACCGACGAGCGGCGGGGCAGGCAACCACCCCGGCACTACGTGCCACGAACCGAGCCGTCAAACGGCGAAGCCGTTTGTAGGGCGTGCGAGCTTGCGAGCTAAGCCCGTCAACAAGGCGAGGCACTCCCCGGAGGGGAATTTTTTGTATGTGCCGGGAGCGGCGGGCAGGCAACCACCCCGGCACTACGTGCCACCCCTCCACGGAGGGGAATTTTATGGATATGCCGGGAGCGGTAACAGAGGGGAATTTTGGTATGTGCCGGGAGCGGTAACAGAGGGGAATTTTGGTATATGCCGGGAGCGGCAACAGAGGGGAATTTTGGTATATGCCGGGAGCGGCAACAGTGGGGAATGTTGACAAACACAGCCAAACGCGGTGGGCGGATCGCCGCTTTTACACCCCGTTTTGCGCACTTATAAGGCGTTTTATAAGCCGCTTTTAAGCAAATTCTTATGTTTTTTATATGATATTCTTATGATTTTATAAAATAAAAAGGTAGTAAAATCGGTAAAATCGGTTGACTTTGAGTTTGAAGGGGTGTATAATGGGTAATAAGGCGCATATATGGAACGTGCAAAGGGCGCGTATTCGGGTGCGCCGCACATTGAAGCACAAGGAGGCTATTCGATGAAAAAAGGCAAGATACTGTTAAGCGTTATGGCGATCGTACTGTCGGCGGGGATACTGTTCGGCTGCGCGGGGGCGGGGCTAAACGCTATCGGCAAGAAGTACGACGCGGTGTACGCGGTGTACGACAACTACGTCGTCGCGGCAAAGAAGGGGGGAGCGGTGCTGTTTAAGGACGGCAAGCAGCTTAACAAGGACCCCTACTTTTCGATAGAGCAATTCGACGACGGAGTTTACGACGCGTTTTTGGTGCGCAAAACGCCCGCAAGCCCCTACGAGATTTTTGAGACGGGCAAAAAAGCCTTAACCGGCTTTGGCGACGTAACGGAAATCGCGTGGCAGGGCTACACTAACGCCAAAGCGAACAACGGCGTAGGTGCGCCCGTTACTACGGGCTACATACTGACGTTTGCCGACGGCAAAAAGAAGCTGGTTTCGGCGGATCTTTCGCACGTAAGCGCAAGCTATTACGAAAGTATTACAAAAACGGGCGCCCAATACTTTTTTAAGGCGGACGTACAGGCAAAAAATCCCGACAACGGCGATCAGGTCGAAACGCTTTCGGACGTCATCGCGGCGGACGGAACAAAGGTTATTTCGGGCAAATTCGGTTTAACGGGCTCGAATTATTTCCCTAACAGCTTATTGTTCGATTGGGGCGTATCGACGGTAATGTACACCGACAACTCGGTGAATCCCGCCGTTACGACGCTTTACGTCTACGACACAAACAAGGTGAACCTTACCGCGCAGGTTACCGAATCGCCCACTCACTATCGAAACAGCGGTCATTTGATTTACACGCCCAAGGACGGCAAACCTACGGTCTATACCGCGGGGGGGGGAACGACGGCGCTTAGCGACGATTATTACGGCGCGGTCGATACAATAAACGACAAGCTGTATGTTGTGGAAAAGAACGCCTCTAATAAGATACGCATTGTCGAATTCGGCGGCGCGGCGGTCGTGGACTGGCACGACTCCGTCGAAACGCCGTCGGTCGCCGGCCGTATTTACTTTAAGGCCGTAAACGACGGCAAAACGACGATCTACACCGATAAGGTTGAAAAGCTGTTCGACAATATCGGCGCGGGCGCGACGGTAGCGGTTCAAGGCGGCTCCGACGGTTACGAAGTGTTCGTTACGGACGGCAAAAAGGTTACCGCCAATTTGCAGGGTCAAATTTATGAAAAGACGTTCGCGGACGACGATGCGATACAGCCCGTCGAAAACGGCGTGGTAACGGCCGTAAAGGACGGCAAGATCAAAATGTGGATACCCCGCACGGATAAGGTTGTCGAAAACATAACGGGCGTTTCCTACTCGGCCCCCACGGATGATTTTATCCTCGTCACAATAGGCGAGGGCGACTCCGCTCGGTATATGATAGCGGCGACCAAAAATCTGCGCTATTGGGACGGCACTCTCGACAAGGGAATCGACGACGTAAGCTACAACGCTTTTAATTCGCTCGGCGTTCCGGCGGCGGATATAGCGACCATAAACATTGCGGCGGCGACGTCCGTCAACGTTGTTATGCCGTTTGCAAAGGGCGACTACAACGCAAAAAAGGACGCGGCTAAGGCAAAGAACGATTACACGGTAAGAGTTCCTTACGTGCTTATTACCTACACGCTCAAAAACGGTCAAAGCGGCACAAAGCGGCTTATCGCCTACGGCGCGCCGAGCGGGTTCCGTAAGTACAAGTACATCTACGCGGGCGACAAAAAGGTTACGGCGTCGTCGACCGCAAACGTCCTTATGGTTAGCACGGGTTCCGTCGGTCAGGACGCCTTAACCGATTACTACAAATTTAGCGGCACGGGCGACGGCGTTACCGCCACCGCTATAATGACCAACGTTAGCGGCGTATCTAAGCTTTATGCCGACTCGCTTAAAAACGTGTACGTCGCGGTGTTCCACAGCGACTACGCCGCCGCGGCCGCCGACCGTTACGCCAACATAGCCCTTTACGACGTCGACGGCAAACTCGTTCTTGACCCCAAATATTCGGTCAGGTATCTTGACGGCGCTCCGTCGGTCGAGGGCGGCAACGCGTTCGTCGTTCAGGGCGACAAGGCGGGCATCGTCCGCTTGGGCAAAAAGAGCAAGCTGATCAAAAAAATCGAATATCAAGCGGACGTGTCGAACATTTTGCCCGGCGGCTCGTTCGCCCTGCGCAAAAACAACGGCAAATACACGCTGTTCGGCGTTAACGGCAAGGCGGTCGCCAAAAACGTTACCGTCGCGGATACGTACAGTTATTCCGACGGCTATAAGTCCGGTTCGGTTTACGGCGTAAAGGCAAGCAAAAGAGTAATCAAGCACGGCTGCATAATAGCGGGGTATTCCGACGGCAAACAACGGCTTATAGAATTGTCGACAAAAGAAAAAGACCTCGACTTTTCTATCGCCGGGCTGTTATAAACCATTTAATTTAAGGAGAATCGAATTATGAAAAAACGCAAGGTTTTATTAAGCGTAATCGCCGTAGTCCTGTCCGTCGTAGCGGCGGCGGGCTGCGCGGGCACGCTTACCAAGCACGGCAAAAAGTACGACGCCGTTTACGGCGTCTACGACAACTTTACCGTAGTAGCGCAAAAGGGCGGGGCGGTGCTGTTGAACGGCAACAAAAAGGTCAACAAAACGCCGTACTACTCGATCGAACCGGTTTCTAACACCGACGATATTTACACCTTTTTTAAGGTTCGCGAATCGGTTTCGTCCGGGCTTTCGCTGTTGTCGGCGGGCGGCGCGCTTACCTCGGTAAGCGGCAAAACCCTGACCGCCATAACGCCGGTAACCGTTACAAACGAGGACGATCGCGGCTTAGAGCGCGTTACGATCACGGGCTTTACGGCGACCGACTCCGACGGCAAGTATTATCTGTTCAAGCCCGACGGCACGCCCTTTCCCGACGCCTACGCGTCCGTATCCGTCGGCGACCGTTTCCGCGCCGCGCAAAAGTTCGAGGCGGACTCCGACGACGACGGCAAAATCAAAAGCAAGTGGTATCTGTTCAAGGCCGACGGCGGCAAGCTCGCCGAAAAGTTTGCGGACGTTAACCCTTACGCCGTAAGCGGACTCCTCGTTCCGGCACCGCTAGCCGAATCCGACGCAAACGGCAACACCCACGCGCTTTACTTTCCCGACGGAACCGCTGTAAACGCGTTCGGCGGACTTAGCTCGTCTGTCGGGGGGGGGTGGTTTAAATACACCGTCAAAACCGCCGCCGATAAAAGCGAAAGCTATATCGTAAACGACGGCTATACGCCCGTAAAATTGCCCGAAACCTATTCGGACGAATTCGCGGACGAGGACGACGATAAGATTTACGCTATCGAAACGAACGCCGAGGGCAAAAAGCGCATAAAGGAGCTTACGGGCGACTTTGCAACGGGCTTTTACGACAGTATTAACAAAGTAAGCCAGAATGGTATTGAAACCTGCTATGTAGCCAAAAAAGACGGCAAAAACACCGTATTCAGCAAAAAGGTCGAGCCGCTGCTCGAAGATATTTCCGCCGAGAGCTTTGGAATGAGCTCGCTTAAATACAACGACGACGGAAGCCCTATACTGATGGCGACAGATATAGTCGCCAAAAAAATATACGCCAACGTTTCGGGCGTAAAAAGAGATTTTACCCTCGGAGCGAACGAATCGGTCGGCGATTACGACAACTTAGGTTATGTTGAAATTACAAACAGTTCCGACGCGACCAAAAACAGGCTGTGGATTCCCTACACCGGCGCGGTTGTCGAAAATTTTACCAGTGTTAGCTTTACTATCCTTTACGCGGGCAGCTATTTCAAAAGAGTAGTCGCAGGCGGCGGCGACACGCAAAAAACATATTTGTGCGCGGCGGAAAACCTCCGTTTTTGGGACGGCTCGTTTAACACCGCCGACCCTAATTCCGCGTCGTTTAATCTGCTGTCGCTGTTCGACGGCACGGACGCGGTTACTACCGACACGCCCACAATGGCTAGTCCCTCGAACGTAACCGTAAGCGGCACAATCGCCAAAGGCGAATACCAAACCGTAGAGGACGTCGAAAAGGCTAAGGCGGCAAGGTCGGCGGTCGTTATGCGATCCGCCGTTACGCTCAAAAACGCGAACAATGTCGCAATTGTAAAACACTTCGCCGTTTACACCGCCGGCGGCGGCGCGTATCCGTCAAAATACATTACGTCAAAAAACGGCTCCTCGTTGCAAGCAAGCGGCGCGCTGCTTAGCATAGGCAACGACGACGCGGACGGTTCGGTCGATATCTACCGCTTAGACGGCGAGGGCGCGAATCAAACCTTAAAGCCCGTAATGACTAACGTCAAAAACGCGGAGTTAAAAAGCGACGAGTACGGCAACGACTATATATTGCTAAACGTCGGCGGCAAAAAGGCGGTTTATAATTCCGACGGCGCGCAAATTTTAGAGCCCAAATATAACGTAGCCTATATTCAAAACGGTATCGCTACCGTACAGAACGGTCAATTTTACGGCGTAGTCCGTTTGGGCAAAAAAAGCAAGCTGCTCAAAAAGTTCGACTACGATTCGGCGGGGCTACTCGCGGACGGCTCGTTCGCCCTTACAAAAAACGGCGGCCGCTACACGGTTTATAGCGCAAAGGGCAAGACGATCGCCAAAAACGTCGCTTTCGTTAAGGACGCGACCGTTTCAAAAAATTATCAATTCGATTCCTACTTTGCCGACAAAAAGTACACCGAACTTTATGCCGTGTTCGGCTACGAAAACGGCAAACAGCAAGTCTTCGCGCTCACCCGCAACGAAAAAGACCTCGGGTGCTCGCTCGCCTCATTCTTGGATTAAAGGAGTATTAAAATGAAAAAGAACAAACTATTTTCCGCCGTCGCCGCAATGGTGTTGGCCGCCGCCGTAATGTTCGGCTGCGCCGCCCCCTCCGTCAAGCTCGGCAAAAAGTACGACGCGGTTTACGGCGTCTACGACAACTTTACCGTCGTCGCCCAAAAGGGCGGGGCTATGCTCTATAACGGCTCCAAAAAGGTTACCAAAAAGCCGTATTTTTCAATCGAACCCGTCTACGAGTACGCGACAACCTCGGACGGCATTACGCAAAAAGTCGCCGACTATACCAAGTTTTTTGCGCGTCAAAGCGCGTCGGGCGGTTACGGCCTGCTCGATTCGGCTACCGGCGCCTACAATAGCTACGGCGACGGCGTTACCAAAATTACGCCGCACTACGCCGTGGTAAGGTCGGGCGGTTTTAACGTTCCCAAGGCGGTCGTCAACGGCTACACCGTTACGCTCGCCGACGGCAAAAAGTTTATTATATCCGCGTCCGGCGCCGCCGATCCGGGGCGTTACGACTCCGTTACCGCCACGGGCCGTTTCAGGCTGGCTACAAAAACGGAGCTTAAAGACGATACCGATACGTATGCAACAAAAACCTACCTCACTACCGCCGACGGCGCCGTAATCGCATCCGATTTTGACGCGACGCGGTTCCATATACACGAGGACGATTCCAATCGCGACTTATCGGTCGCAAGGGTAACCTTAAAGGAACCCGACGCTAACGGCAATACGATGGCTATCTACGCTCCCTCGGGCAACAAAATCGCCGACGTCTCCGACTACGAAGACGATTGGGCGGGCTATGTTTCTTACTCGGTCAACGTCGCGGGCGGCAAAACCGAGTATTACCTTGTAGACGGCTCCTATAACCCCAAAAAGTTTGTCGATATGGGCGATATTGTTACCACGGCCGACGGCAAGTCGTACGTACTCGAACTGAACGAGGCGGGCGATAAGGTTCGCCTTGTCGAGCCGTTCGGCACGTACGAGAGCGCGTATTACGAGGACATCGAACCTATGGACGCGAACGGGGACGAAACGGAAGATAGCCCCGCCTATTTCTTGCTCGTCAACGGCGGCAAAGTTACTATAACCGACGGCCGCCTAAATACCGTGTTCACCGACCTCGACTATGACGATATAGACGAAATCGGCGCCGCCGACCCCGACGATTTGCCCCCGGGCAATATAGCGGTTTACGTAAAAACGGCTAACAAAATCTCCGTCAACCTAAACGGCACGGTTTACAACAAAACGTATACGGAGGGCGATACGGTCATACCTCATGATTTTGCGTTCGAGATTGCCGGTGCGGACAAAAAAGAGCTTTGGGCGCCGCTTGCCGACAAAACCACCGAATTCGACAGCCTTGATCAAGAGGGGTTCTACTACAAAATCGGCAAGAGCCGCGAACCCGACGCCGACGGCAAAACCGTAGTCGACTACTATGTCTGCGAGTCCGAAAACCTCCGCTTTTGGCGGGGGGGGGTGGATATTACCGATCCTAACGATAACAACTACAATATTATGTCCGCGCTCGGCATCTCCGCCGAAAAGCTCGAAGGGCGGTTTAGCATTGTAAGCTACGGCGGTACTGCCGAGGCTATGCAAAGACTCCCCAAGGGCGATTACGCCAACGTCGAAGTGTTCAAAAATGCGTTTGTCAACGTTGTCGCGGGCGTAAACTACATAAAACTAAATTACACCACCGACGAGGACGGAACCCGTTCCCGAACCGTTTTGTCCTACGGCGCGGTTAACTCCAAAACCGGGTACAAGTATATCGATTTGGGCGACAAGACGTTCGATAGCTCGCCGTCGCTTTACGGTGTGTTCCTGACAAACACATCGGGGCGCGGCACGGCGTACAAAATCGTCGGCTCGGGCGACTCCCTCAAATTTGAACCCGTCCTCGAATACTCCGACGGCGCAACCTTTATGGCGGACGCGTTCGCCAACACCTATATCGCCGTCAACGTGTCCGGCAAAACGGCGGTTTACGACGGCGACGGCAAACTGATACTCGACCCCCGCTATACGGTCGCGTCTACAACGGTGGGTTCAACGACCGTTATGCACATCGCAAACGGCAACGCGCTCGTACAGCAAGGCGACTAC
This sequence comes from Clostridiales bacterium, assembly GCA_031276725.1. GTDB lineage: Bacteria > Bacillota > Clostridia > Christensenellales > Pumilibacteraceae > RACS-047. Next base: position 17,917 of record JAISMM010000015.1, read on the forward strand.
TACGGAGTAGTCAAGATGGGCAAAAAGCCTAAGCTAATCAAAAAGTTTAGCTATAACGGCGCGGCGCTTTTCCCCGACGGCTCGTTCACCCTTACCCAAAAGGCGGAAACCGCGTTCTATAACGCCAAGGGCAAGGCGCTCGCCAAAAAGGTAGGCATAGTTGCGCCCGCTAACAACGTCTACACCAACGAATATATTCTCAACACCTACGCCGCCAAAAAAACCGTTCCGCTATCCTACTACACCGTAGGCTACGCCAACGGCAAGCAAAGCGTTCTCACCCTCGAACTTGCGGAAAAAAACCTCGACTACTCCGCCTTCAACAACACTAATTTGCTTATGTCCGCCATGCTCGGCTCAAACTCCTAACCCCCCCAATTCCCTATAATTCCCCTCTATGGAGGGGTGGCGCGTTAGCGCCGGGGTGGTTGCTAGTCCAACCCCCAATTCCCCCAATTCCCCTCTGTGGAGTGCCTCGCCTCTATAAGTCCCCTCTATGGAGGGGTGGCGCGTTAGCGCCGGGGTGGTTGCTAGTCCGCCCCCAAAAATTCCCCTCTATGGAGTGCCTCGCCTCTATAATTCCCCTCTGTGGAGGGGTGGCGCGTTAGCGCCGGGGTGGTTGCTCGCCCGCCGTGCGGTGGTTTGTATATGTCGCCTGCAAAAACCCTTACCACCCCGGCAACTCCGTTGCCACCCCTCCATAGAGGGGAATTCAAGGGATACGCCGGGCGCGGCAAACAAGCCTCGGAGAGGAATTCAATAAACACGCCAAAAGCGCCCGATGAGTCACAGAGTGGACTTTACGGACGCGCTCCAAAAAACGCGTCCTTCACCCGGGGCGCGTTTTTTTGTTGTTTGCCTCAAATTCCCCTCTGTGGAGTGCCTCGCCTCTTAACGGGCTGTGCTCCGGTTGGTGCTCGCCCTTGCAAACGGCTTTGCCGTTTGACGGCTCGGTTCGTGGCGCGTTAGCGCCGGGGTGGTTGCTAGTCCGCCGCAATCGGCATATACAAAGCAGGCGGCGCATACAAAGCAGGCGGCGCATACAAAGCAGGCGGCATATACAAAGCAGGCGGCATATACAAAGCAGGCGGCATATACAAAGCAGGCGGCATATACAAAGCAGGCGGCGCATACAAAGCAGGCGGCGCATACAAAGCAGGCGGCGCATACAAAGCAGGCGGCATATACAAAGCAGGCGGCATATACAAACTGCCATAACGGCGGACATTCAACCACCCCGTCGGCATTTGCCGGCACGAACCGAGCCGTCAAACGGCGAAGCCGTTTGTAGGGCGTGCGAGCTTGCGAGCTAAGCCCGTCAATAAGGCGAGGCACTCCATAGAGGGGAATTTAAGAGATATGCCGAGCGCGCCCGACAAGTTGTTGAGTGGGGAATTCAATAAACACGCCAAAAGTGCGGCAAACAAGTTCCGGAGCGGGGAGTTATTTGTTGCGCAGTGCCGCCGTGTAATTTCAAATATTTGTCATATTTTAGGCAAATACAGTGTAAAATTACGGAAAATACAACCGATAAACGGTTCATCTTGTTTGTATGCCGTTTCCGCAAAAAAAAATTCTTATCGGCGGGATACGTATTGTAAAACGCATGCAAAATGCGCAAGTCATAAAAAATCGGTTGCTTTTTTTTTGAATTTGTGGTATAATTCGGCTTGGGAAGTAACGGTTAAGTTTGAACGGCTTTAAGGGGCGTCGTTTCGGGGGAAGCTCCGGATATGCTTGACCGCTTTATGCCGCGCTTGTCCGGAGTTTTTTGGATATTATTTTTGGGAGATTATTTAGGAATGAACGTTATCGCAAACCGCGCTTTGCAGGTGTCGCCGTCGCTTACGTTGGAGATTACCGCCAAGGGCAAAAAAATGAAGGAGGACGGCTTGGACGTCGTTTCTTTCGGCGCGGGCGAGCCGGATTTTAACACGCCGGCCTATATTAACGAGGCGTGCAAGGCCGCGCTCGACGGGGGCTTGACCAAGTACACGCCGGCTAGCGGCGCGGTGGAGCTTCGCAAGGCGATAGCCGCCAAGCTGAAAAAGGACAACGGACTCGATTACGTGTACGCGGACATCGTGGTGTCCAACGGCGCCAAGCACTCGCTTTACAACGCGTTTATGGCGATCGTGAATCCGGGCGACGAGGTGATTATTCCCGCTCCGTATTGGCTCACGTACCCCGAGCTTGTCAAGCTAGCCGACGGCGTTCCCGTCATAGTAAACGCCGACGCCGCCGACGGCTTTAAGCTGACGCCGCGCGCGCTCAAAGCCGCCGTTACAAAGAGGACGCGCGCGTTCGTTTTGAACAATCCGTCCAATCCCACGGGCGCCGTGTACACCGAAAAGGAGCTCCGCGCGCTCGCCGAAGTTTTGGAGGACGCCGACATATACGTAATCGCCGACGAGATTTATGAAAAGCTGTGCTACGGCATAGAGCCGTTTTCGATAGCGGCCGCGTCGGAAAGGTTGAAGCACAATACGATAGTCGTGAACGGACTCAGCAAGACCTACTCGATGACGGGCTGGCGCGTGGGGTACACCGCGTCGAACGGCGCGATCGCGAGGGCGATGGGCGGCATTCAGAGCCACGCCACGTCTAACGCCAACACGCCCGCCCAATACGCTTCTATCGCCGCGCTGCAAAGCCCCGAGGGCGAAAAATTCCTGTCGCGGATGCGCGCGACGTTCGACCGCCGCCGCCGCCTCGCGGTGGATATGCTCAAAAAAATGCGGCCGCTCACGTTTGTGGAGCCGCAAGGCGCTTTTTACATAATGGCGGGGATCGGCGCGTTTATCGGCAAAACGCTCGGCGGGGTTACGGTTAAGTCCGCGTCGGACTTCGCGAATCTTTTAATCGACCGCGCGCGCGTCGTCGTCATTCCCTGCGAGTCGTTCGGCGCGCCGGAATATATAAGGTTAAGCTACGCCGTTTCGGACGAAAATATCGTCAAGGGGCTTAACAGAATCGCGCGAATGTGCGCGGAATTCGAGGATTAGTATGGAAAAACACGAGCTGACAAAAAATAAAAAGACCGGGCTTTTGGAGCGGCGCGAGCACGATTACGTTCTGCGCGACGTCGCCGAGCCGGAGCTTTTTCGCGGTATTTTCGACTTCGACGAGGTGCCTAAAATCGTTTTTAACGACCGCCACGTTCCGCAAAACACGCCGGAGGAAATTTGGATTACCGACACCACTTTCCGCGACGGACAGCAGTCCACCGCGCCCTTTACCGTGGACCAAATCGCGACGGTTTATGAAATGCTGTCTAAATTGGGCGGCAAAAAGGGGATAATCCGGCAGTCCGAATTCTTTTTGTATTCGCAAAAGGATCGCGACGCGCTTATAAAATGCCGCGAAAAGGGGCTTAAATTCCCCGAGATTACAAGCTGGATACGCGCCAACCCCGACGACTTCCGCCTTGTAAAGGATCTGCAAATTAAGGAAACGGGCATACTCGTAAGCTGTTCGGACTATCATATTTTTAACAAGATGAAGCTTACGCGCCGTTCCACGCTCGACAAGTACCTCGCCATAGTCAAGGAGGCGCTAAACTGCGGAATCGTTCCGCGCTGCCACTTCGAGGACATCACGCGCGCCGATTTTTACGGCTTTGTGATTCCGTTCGCCAACGAGCTTATGCAGCTGTCGCGCGAGTCGGGCATTCCCATAAAGATCCGCGCGTGCGACACTCTCGGCTACGGCGTAACCTACCCCGGGGCGAGTTTGCCGCGTTCGGTTCAGGGCATAATCTACGGGCTCAACTACTACGCCGAGGTGCCGTCCGAGCAACTCGAATGGCACGGCCACAACGATTTTTACAAGGTGGTTACAAACGCCGCCACGGCGTGGCTTTACGGTTGCAGCAGCGTCAACTGCTCGGTTTTGGGCATAGGCGAGCGCACGGGCAATTGCCCAACGGAGGCCATGTGCATAGAGTACGCGCAATTAAAGGGCACGGCGGACGGTATGGATTTATCGATGATAACCACCATATCGGACTACTTCGAGCACGAAATCGGTTACCTTATTCCGCCGCGCACGCCGTTTGTCGGGCGCAGCTTCAACGCGACGCGGGCGGGCATTCACGCCGACGGAATGCTCAAAAATCCGGAGATTTACAACATTTTTAACACCGAAAAAATTTTGGGGCGAAAGCCTATGGTGTCGATAAACAACACCTCGGGGCTTGCCGGGATCGCCTATTGGATGAATTCCTATTACGAGCTAACGGGCGGCGACGTTATCGACAAGTCCGCGCCGATAGTCGCCAAGGTCAAGGCGCTCGTCGACAAGGAGTACGAGGGCGGACGTATCACGGTTATGGGCGACGACGAACTCGACACTATGGTGCGGCTGTCCGATAAGCGTTTCCACAAGCTGCTCGACGCGGGCGCGACAAGAATATAGGTTAAGGAGATTGGCATTTTGAAATATATATCCACACGCGACAAGAATAAAACGGTGTCCGGCCCCGAGGCGGTGGTCGAGGGACTTTCGGCGGGCGACGGCGGACTCTTTGTTCCGGCGGCTTTTCCGGCCATCGGGCTAAGGGACATAGCGGCGCTCGCCTCCCGCGGCTACGCCGAACGCGCCGCCGGAATCGTTTCGGCGTTTTTGCCGGAGCTTAAAGATTCCTTGCCGGCCGCCTGTTCGGCGGCGTACTCGCGCTTTGACGGCGACCCCGCCCCGCTCGTCAAAATCGATGGCAATCTGTTTATGTTGGAGCTTTTCCACGGCCCGACACACGCCTTTAAGGACATCGCCCTGACGCTTTTGCCGCGTCTTTTGACCGCGTCCAAAAGGGCCTTGGGCAAGACCGAAAAAACGCTTATTTTGGTCGCGACCTCGGGCGACACGGGCAAGGCGGCGTTAGAGGGGTTCGCCGGCGTTCCCGATACCGACGTTATGGTGTTCTACCCCGTCGAGGGCGTTTCGTATATGCAAAAGCTGCAAATGCGCACGACCCGCGCCAAAAACTGCTCCGTAACGGGCGTGCGCGGCAATTTCGACGACGCGCAAAACGCGGTCAAGGCGGTTTTTAACGACAAGTCGATCGCGGACGACCTGCAAAAGCTCGGCTATAAACTTTCGAGCGCCAACTCTATCAACTTCGGGCGGCTCGTTCCGCAAATAGTCTATTACTTTTCGGCGTACGCCGATATGCTCGACAGTAACGTAATCGAGCCGGGCGACGCGGTGAACTTCTGCGTTCCCAGCGGCAACTTCGGCGACATTTTGGCGGGCTACTACGCCAAAAGAATGGGGCTGCCCGTCGGCAAGCTCATTTGCGCGTCGAACAAAAACAACGTTCTTACCGACTTTATCACGACGGGCGAATACTCGTTAAAGCGCGAATTCTACAAAACGTCGAGTCCGTCTATGGATATTTTAATATCGTCGAATCTCGAACGGCTGCTGTTCGAGCTGTCGGGACGCGACGACAAATCGACGGCGAAACGGATGGCGGACTTAAAGTCCGCGGGCGGCTACCGCATCGGGGACGACGAATTAAAGGCTTTGCAAGCCGACTTTTGCGCCTACTTCGCCGACGAAAACGAGGTTTTTAAGGCGATAGAGGATATGTTCGACGAGTACGGCTATCTTCCCGATCCGCATACGGGCGTGGCTATGGCGGCGTATAACAAGTATGTCGCGGCGACGGGCGACAAGACCAAAACAGTCGTTATTTCGACGGCGAATCCCTACAAATTTACGCCCGACGTCTTGCGCGCGCTCGGCAAAAAGCCGCTTGTGGACGAACGCAAAAATATCGAGCGGTTAGAGGAGCTTTCCGCTATGGAAGTCCCGCCGTCGCTTTTCGAGCTTTTTGATTTGCCGGCGGTTCATAAGGATATAATAGATAAGGAAAGGGTCGCGGGAGCGGTGGCGAATTATGTTAAACGAAAGTAACGCGGCGGAAAAACCGCAAAAAATAGTTTTTTCCGCGATTCAGCCCACGGGCGCGTTGACGTTGGGCAACTATATAGGCGCGGTCAAAAACTTTCTCGCTCTGCAAGAGGAGTACAAGTGCTACTACGCCGTCGCCGACCTCCATTCCGTAACGGCGAATCCCGAGCCCGCGCTTTTGCGTAAAAACACGCTCGACCTGTTCGCTCTGTTCTTGGCGTTCGGTTTAGATCCCGCCCGCTCCACGCTGTTCGTTCAGTCGCACGTGCCGTTCCACACGGCGCTCACGTGGGTGCTAAACTGCAACACGGCGTTCGGCGAGGCGAAGCGGATGACGCAATTTAAGGATAAGTCGCAAAAATCGCCGCAAAACGTCAACGTGGGACTTTTCGATTACCCCGTGCTTATGGCGGCCGACATTCTGCTCTACAAGGCCGACTACGTTCCGATCGGCAAGGATCAAAACCAGCATTTGGAGCTGACGCGCGCCGTCGCCGAACGCTTTAACGCCCGCTACGGCGCCACGTTCACGGTTCCGGAGGGCGTCAATCCGCGTTGCGGCGCAAAGATTTTCAGCCTCGCGAACCCCGCCGTCAAAATGAGCAAGTCCGACGACAACCCCTCCGGCCCCGTGCTTCTGCTAGACCCGCCCGACGTTATAGCCGCAAAGTTCCGCCGCGCCGTAACCGACAGCGAAACCGTCGTAAGGTACGACCCCAAAAACAAGCCGGGCGTGTCGAATCTGCTCGCGATTTACGCCTCGCTCCTCGACATAAAGACAAGCAAGGCGGAAAAGGACTTCGAGGGCGCCGACTACGCCGCGCTCAAAAGCCGCGTCGCCGACGTCGTCATTTCGGTATTGGAGCCGATTCAAAAACGCTACCGCGAGCTCGCCGCCGACAAAGCGTCCGTCGCCTCTCTTATGAAGGACGGCGCCGACAAGGCGTCCGCGGCGGCGTACAGGACTATGAGTAAGGTGTACAAGAGGATAGGTCTTGTTTAGCGGGCGGCGAACATATAGCGGCGTTGATACGGGTTAACCGCTTAAAAATTCCCCTCCGCGGAGAGGCGCCGCGTTAACGGCGGGGCGGTTCGTCGGGTGCCCGTCCCGCAAACGGCAAGCCGTCCGGCGGTTCGGCGGCGACTGTCGCCCGCGTCCGCCGCGCCCCTCTTTGCCGCCCGGGTTCGGACGAAAAATAAAGTCAAAATAAAGCTGAAAAGGAGAATGCAAATGTACGGATATATAACCCCGGTTAAAGAGCAAATGACTTGTTCCGATTTTATGACGTATCGGGCGTTTTACTGCGGCATTTGCAGAGCGACGGGCAAGCTGTACGGTCAGCTTCCGCGCTTTACGACCAACTACGATATGGTGTTTTTGAGCGTGCTGTTGCACGAACGCGCCGATCAGGACGTTACTCTCGAAAACAAACCCTGCGTCTGCAATCCGTTCAAAAAAAAGGTTTCGGTCTGCCGCAACAAGCTGCTCGATAAAATCGTCGCGGCAAACGTGATACTGTCGTACTACAAGGCGCACGACGGCGTACTCGACAAACAAGGCTTCAAAAACAGGCTTGCCCGGCGCGTTTTAAGCGGCCCCTACAAAAAAGCGCGGGCGTTCTGCCCCCAAATCGACGGGGCGGTAAAACGCCGCTACGACGAGCTGTTCCGTTCCGAAAAGGCGGGCGAAACAAGCATAGATAAGGCGGCCGACAGCTTCGCCTCGATGCTGTCCGAGGTCGCTACGCTCATTTTGGGCGACGGCGCCGACGCGCAAACCGCAAAGCTTTGCTACAACGTGGGCAAATTCGTCTACCTCGCCGACGCGCTCGACGACATCGACGGCGACTTCAAAAAAAAGCGCTACAATCCCTTTTTGGCAAGGTTCCCCGATTTTAAGGGGCGGCGCGAATTTATGACGGAGCATAAGGACGAACTCGAATTCATTTTGGCGGTTACCGTCAACCGCGCCATCGAATGCTTCAACCAAATGCCGCCCGGCCCAAACGGCAACCTGCTCGCCAACGTGGTTCACAAGGGTATGCGCGACAAGGTCGCTAAGCTGTTTGCCAGCGTTAAAAAATTGCCGCGCCAGAGGCTTTAACGCAATAGACATAAAAATAAAGGAGAAAGAATTATGAAAGACCCCTACAAAGTGTTCGGACTTAGCGAGGACGCCTCGAAGGAGGAGCTGCAAGCCAAATACGACGAAATGAAAGCGCGTTACGCCGAGGACAGATTCCTGCCCGGCGAGCCCGGCAACGAGGCGGCGCGCAAATTAAGCGAGTTAGAAGCGGCGTGGCGCGAAATCAACGAAAAGCCCGAACCGACCGCCTCGGCGTTTTCGTCGTCCTCGTCGTCATCGTCGTCGTCGGACGGCGGCGCGTTTTCGTCGGATTACGCCGCCATCGACGCTCTTATAAAGGAGGGCCGCTACGACGACGCGCAAATCCGTCTCGACGCCATAGCGGATCGGGCGGGCGAGTGGCACTATTTGCAGTCCATCATCTATTACAAGCGCGAATGGATGAACGAGTGCAAAACCCAGCTCGAAATGGCCGTCAACAAGGAGCCGTCCAACCAAAAGTACAGAACGGCGCTCAATAAGCTCAACCGCATAATGGGCGACCCGAACGCCGACCCGCGCACAATCGGCGTAGACCCGAACACGGTCAACCCGCCGCCCGTAAACGACGGTCAGCTGTGCGGCAACGCCTGTTCAAGCTGTTGCTTCGCGTATATGTGCTCGGACTGCTGCTGCACTCTGACGCAGTGTTGCTAGATTATGACCACGGACGCCGACAATAAAGACGACAAAAAGCCCGCCGCCCCAAAAAAGCCTCCCGCAAGCCCCACAAGACGGCTCGCGGTCGCGGCGGTAAGCGCGGCGCTCGCGGCGGTTATGATAGTCCTTACGAACGTTTTGCCGTTAAGGGTTACGCTTTTAATGTTCGCCGCCGTATGCTACTATATAGCGTTTGAAAAATCCGGAACCGTCTACGGACTTTTAAGCATCGCCGCAAGCGTCCTCATCGCCTTTTTTACGGGGCAAATTTCGTCCGCCTTTATTTTGACCTGCATAATATTCGCGCCCTATTCGTTCCTCGCATACCTTATGCGCAACCTCTATTACACCCGCCGCGCCCACCTCGCCGTCCGCGCCGCCGTCGTCGCCGTCTTTGCCGCGCTCGTCTTTGCCGCCCTTTACCTCCTCGTAAACGCCGCCGCCGTCACAATCGCCTTCGACCTCGCCTCCCTCGCAAGCCGCCTCGGCGCCGTTCCGCTCGCCGTCCTGTTTATAATTCTTTCCGTCGTCTTCGACGTCGTCTTCACCCAAGTCGCCATACGTTTAAGCAAGCTGATTAAATAACGATTACCGAGGGCAATATATTGAAATCTTCCGAAATCTTTTTTTGCGAACACCCCGAAATAGTTTGACAAAGCGCCGTAACTTTGGTATTATATTGTGGTTGCGTTCCAAAATGGGGGCTTAGCTCAGCCGGTAGAGCACCTGCCCTGCAAGCAGGGGGTCAGCGGTTCGATCCCGCTAGCCTCCACCATTGAAAACCCCGAACAAGTCCGGACGGCTTTAAGACGCGCCTTTTTTGCCGGAAACCGCCTTCTTTACTTGTCAATAGCGCCGCTATTGACCGCAAAAACAAGTCGCTTTCCGTCTAAAAAATTCGTTGTCTTAAAGCCGCCCCGCTTATCCGGAGTTTTCATTGAAAGAACATACATCGCCGGATACGGGCTACGCTCGGCTCGCCGCCTCGGTTGTGTATATCAAATACACGCCCGTCTGCGGCTCGCCGACTGTTGCCCGTCTGCGGCGCGTCTGTTCTTTCAAGACCGCGTACGGGAATAATTCCTCCGCCATTGAAAACCCCGAACAAGTCCGGAGTTTTCATTGAAAGAACAAACGTCGCCGGATACGGGCCGCGCTCGGCGTGTTTCCAAAAGTCCCCTCCCGAGAGGGGTGCCGCCTTTGGCGGCGGGGCGGTCGGTTGTCTTGTCCGGCGAACGCGTAACCGACAACCGCCCCGTCAACTTCGTCGCCGCCCCTCCGCAGAGGGGAATAACAAATCGTAATGGAATGTAGCTCAGCAGGTTAGAGCACCACCCTGATAAGGTGGGGGTCGGTGGTTCGAGTCCACTCATTCCAACCAAACCGCCAAAAAACAAAATCTAACCGGGAGAGTAAAAATATGAGGGCCGTATTCGATTACGCCGACAACACGCGGGACTATAAGGAAGTCAACCGCAAGCAAATAAAAAAGTTTGTCCTTATAATTGCGGCTTTTTCCGCGTTCTTTATAGTGCTCGGCATATGCTTGGTTGCGTCGGGTCATCCCGACCGTACGGACTCCGGTATAACCTCTATCGTGTCAGGCGGCCTGCTCGCGCTGCTTGTGCCGTTCGTTTACGTTGCGTTACGGTTCGCGGAAAAGCGTCATATCAAGACTAACAAAATTTATTTCGGCGCTACGGTTCACGCGGAATTCGACGACGAGCGCTTTCTTGTCGAGAGCCGTAACGAGATAAGCAAGTCGACCGTTCAAAGCGGCTACGAGGGGCTTTTTAAGGTGTCGGAATACGACAAGGTTTTTGCGTTTTACACAAGCAATATGACCGTATTCATCGTTTCCAAAAGCGGTCTTGTCGAGGGCGACATATCCGAACTCCGCGCTTTTTTGAGGGAGAGGTTACATAAACGCTACAAAATTAAATTCAGAGTAGGTCGATGAAAATTCTAAAAATACCCGAAAATATCCCTAAAAATCGTTGACAGAAATTTTTCGGCGTGGTATAATAGGGGAGCATTAAGGGTTCGCCCTTAGCGCGCCATTGCGGTGACGATATCGCAGGGGGCCCACCCGTTCTCATCCCGAACACGGAAGTTAAGCCCTGTGGAGCCGATGGTACTTGCTTGGCAACGAGCCGGTAGAGTAGGTAATTGCCGCATTCAATTAAGTAAAAACGCCGTTCCCGCATAAGGAGCGGCGTTTTTATGTTGCGCCGCCGCAAAAAATAAAACTCGCGGAACGCCTTCGCCGTGTCGGATAAGGCGGCTCCTGCGGGCGGTTGGATAATCGCGGCAAACAAAGCGCATACTTTACCCTATGGACGATTTAGCGAACGAGGAATTTATGCAAGAACTGAGCGAGCTTTACCGCTCAAAAAGCGACGCCGATCCCGACGGCAGTTACACGGGAACAAGCGCCGACGGCGGCGAGCCCGTCCAAGACGCCGACGATTTATAAAAAACGCCGATTTATCAAGGCGATTTCTATGTGATTTATCTAAAAAAATACCGCCTCAAAACAGTGGATATTTTTTTTGTTTTTTGGTATAATGGATATATTAAGATTACATAAGTTGTTTAGGAGCGGGTTATTTATGAAAAAAATTGCGGTACTTACAAGCGGCGGCGACGCGCCGGGAATGAACGCCGCCATACGCGCGGTTGTGCGCTACGGCATCTACGCGGGTATGGACGTTTACGGCGTGGAGCGCGGCTATATGGGGCTTATAGAGGGCAATATCGCGCCTATGACTATGCGCAGCGTGTCGGATATAATTCAGCGCGGCGGCACTATGCTAAAAACGGCGCGCTGTCCCGAGTTCGTTACAAAGGAGGGTCAGCAAAAGGCCATCGGCAAGCTAAAAGCCCTGGGCGTCGAGGGGCTTATCGTCATAGGCGGCGACGGCTCGTTTATGGGCGCGAAGGCGCTCAGCGAGCAGGGCTTTCCCGCGATCGGCATTCCCGGCACTATCGATAACGACCTGGCGTACACCGATTTTACGCTCGGGTTCGACACCGCTTGCAACACTATTTTGGACGCCATCAACAAGATTCGCGACACTATGACCTCGCACGACCGCGTTTCGATTATCGAGGTTATGGGTCGGCGTTGCGGCGACCTCGCGCTCTACGCGGGTCTCGGCGGCGGCGCGGAGGTCATCGTCGTTCCCGAGCATAATCTCGATATCGACAGAATTTGCGAACGTCTGCAAGCCGCAAAAAGCCGCGGCAAGCTGTCCGGCATAGTCGTTTTGGCCGAGGGCGCCGGCCACGCCCACGAGCTTGCCGACGAAATTTTAAAGCGCGATGCTAGCTTTTCGATTCGTTCGTCCGTCCTCGGTCACCTGCAACGCGGCGGCTCGCCCAGTATGAAAGACCGCTACCTCGGCACCTGTTTCGGCGTCCACGCCGTCAAGCTGCTCGAAAAGGGCGTAGGCAACCGCATTGTCGGCATAAAGGACAACAAGGTTTTCGATATGGACATCGTCGAGGGCTGCGCTATGAAAAAAGAGTTTAATATAGAGTTGTACAATATGGCGTCCGTCGTCGCCCGATAAAAAGCGCCGCGCCCGCGGCGCTTACCGCCCAAACGCAAATCGGCGCCGCGCCCGCGGAAAAATAAGTTTTTTTGCGTCCGGCTTTTCCCGATAAAAAATTTTGGCTAGCGCCGCTTAAAAAGGGAGGCGATATGGCAGACAAGAATTAGCGCGCCGGTCATAATAAATACGGGACAAACGCAGGCGGCGGGGAAATCGACGACAAAAGCGAGAAGGCTTGCCGTATCCTTGATGTCCGACGCGGCAAGCGGAAAGCCGATTCCGATTGTTAAAAAGGTCAAGCCCACAAACGGCGGATTGATTTTTTTGGTAATTTTGTACGTAAACGCGGTGTTGCAAAACAGCAATACGCCGCCGAACAAAAAGAACGCGCCCATACGATTACGACGGTTAAAATCAGCCGGGCGCGGGATAAGTAACCGACAACCTTTTTTGCTCCGGTCGGTTTTTCTATTTTGTCGAACACCGTCGGCGGCGCGGGTTTTTTCCAATCAAACGTCATACTATACCGTTTATTCTACACCGTTTTCGGGAATTTCACAAGCGATTTAACGATGAACGGGGGAATTTTTTTGGTCGGCAAACAAACAAAAAAGGGGCGGGCGGGGTAAACCGCTCACACCTTTTTTGTAAAATAGACCCGCAATGCCGTTTGTTTTACAATAATCTTAACCCGCCAATCGGCAGGTGGGCAAGCTGATCGGTGCTTCTGCCTTCCACTGTTCGCCGAACGAATCCGGGGATAAACCTTGCGGTTTTGAGGCCCGGCATAGGCGACCGATACGCGCCATTCCCTTTTAAGCTTTGTGGTTAAATATAATGTAAAACAACGCACACCGCAGGAGTTTGCAAGCCGCCGAAAAACGCCGTGATAGCGAATGAAAGCGTAACCCCGCCTTGCTTGCGTACGCACAGTACGCGCACGGCGCCGGAAACCCGTTTTCATCGCTCCGGCGGCATTCTTGACCGGCTTGCGGATTTCGTTACCCGTTAGGTGTTGCGGTGCGTTATCGGAGCGGGCGAACGGGCTTTTGTCCGCTCCTTGATTATATTAGAGTCCGTTTGTTCAACAAAATCAAGGCGTTTAACTAAAATTTTATTAAAAAAATTTTTGAAAAAGGGGTTGACAAATCGGCGATTATATGGTAAGGACGGCGGAATGGAAAAAATTACCTTATAAAACCTCCGTACAAGCTTGGTAATTTTTATCTAAAAACTCCGGCGCCTTAAAGCCGTCGCACTTGTCCGGAGTTTTTTCCGGGGAAACAGTGCGATTTTGTTAAACTCCAAAGTCTAAAAAAGAGATAGCAGAGTTTTTAGGCGAAACGCGCCATAGCACGATGCTGCGGTATGTCAATTCGCTTATTAAAAACGATAGGCCGAAATATACTAGACCCGACTGTCCGCGAGCGCCTTATAAAAGGTTTGTTAATGAGAACGGCGACGGGTATATAAGGTCGGACGAAGCAGTCGTAGAGTTTTGTGCGGCACAGAGGAGTGCGCATGCAGTATCAAAATTTGTGGGTATCAATAAGGCCGTAATTAATAGAAATTATACAAAATGCGATGCCGGAGCCTTTAATTCAATATTTTGTGTAAACGCGCACGAAAAGTGCAACATTTTTATATTGACATACAACATTAAAAATGTTACAATTTTTAAGGAGAATCAAGATATGGGTGTATCGGTCAAGGATATTTATATACGCGACCCGTTTGTTTTGCCGCATGGCGATGCGCTGTATATGTACGGCACGACGGACGCGTCGGCTTGGGGCGGCGAGGCGAATGGATTCAAATGCTATAAGACGTTTGACCTTGAAAAATTTGATGATTTAGGCTTTGTGTTCAGGCGGACGGACGATTTTTGGGCGAACGAAAATTTTTGGGCGCCGGAGGTGCATTTTTATAACGGTAAATTTTATATGTTTGCCTCGTTTTTTAGAAAAGGCAAGTGCCGGGCAAGCCAGATTTTAATGTCGGACGCACCGGAAGGTCCGTTTACGCCGCTTAACGATCCTATTACGCCGCCGGAGCGCGAATGCTTGGATGCTACATTGTATGTCGATAGCGGCGAGCCGTATATAGTGTATTGTCACGAATGGCTACAAATTAAAGACGGCGCCATATTGTATCAAAAGCTAAGTAATGATTTAACGGTAACCGTAGATGAGCCAAAAATATTATTCAGAGCGTCTTCCGCTCCTTGGACGGCGCCGATAGACGGCGACTGTTATATAACCGACGGACCGTTTTTGCGGCGGCTTAAAAGCGGAAAGCTATTGATGTTGTGGTCGTCGAACGCTCAAGACGGCTACGCTATGGGGACGGCGGTATCCGACGGCGGGAAAATTCACGGGCCTTGGCGGCATATCAGCAAGCCGCTAGTTTCAAAGGGCGGCGGTCACGGTATGATTTTTGAATTTAAAAACGCTTTATATATATCGTTTCACTCGCCGAATCATCCGCCGCTCAGCGAACGGGCGCAGTTTTATGCGGTAAAAGAACGTAATGACAGATTGGGAATTCTTAGACGCCTATAATTTTGCTGTTTTAGATGTGAATATGCCGTTTATAAAATCATAGGTTTTATAAACGGCTTGAATATCGACATTTTGTCGGTATTCGGGACGCTAAGATATGAGCCGAATAAAAATATATCCGTACAAACGTGCAACATTTTTATATTGACATACAACATTAAAAATGTTAGACTTATGCCATAAGATCAGGATACGTAATTATGTCGCGTTTTATGGACAGTTGTTGCGGTCAAAAAGCCACGCATGGTTAGAAAGGATCATTGCATGAGAAACATTTTTTTAGACGGCGGTTGCGGTCAAAAGACCGAACCGAATTAAGGAGGGTCATCGTATGAGAAAGAAGATTTTTGCGGCATTTATAATCGGCACGATGCTTTTGTTTTCGGTTTTTGCGTGCAAATCCGGGGTACATAAATCGGTTACCGGTGTGTCGGTTCATAAAAATCCCGACAAGACGGTTTACGCGCTTAATGAGGAATTCAAAATAGACGGCGGACAAATTTTGGTCGAGTATTCAGATTCCGCAACGGAATATATAGATATGACCGTCGAAATGTATACGGTCGCCGACACCTCGTCGGTTGGAGATAAGAGCTTGACGCTCGGTTTTACCGTCGCCGATTCGCCGCAAACGCTGGAAATTAATTACCGCGTGGTTTTCTCGGTCGCCGTGGACGAATTTGTTACGGCGATGAACGCAGTGCCGTTGCTTAATGAGCTGAGCGCGGCCGATGCGGACTCAATTATCGCGGCGCGAGAAATGTTGGACGGCTTACAAACCGAGGATCTCGATTTTGCAACCCAAAATCACGCCAATCTTATCGCGAGGCTGAATCAGTCCGAAAACCGCATTTTGACGGACTATTACAAATTGCGGTATGACCTTATTATAAGATTTGCGGACGGACTAAACGCGGGCGGCTATACGGACGGGAATTTTGAAACAATACTGGCTTACCGCGACTCCTTTACTGCGGCTAAAAATTTGACCTCATTGCGCGGAATCGCCGAGGCCGCCGAAACTTTTTATAGCAATGTGAACGCGGTACCCAAATTGACGGACACGCCAGGCTATAGTTTGGATATGCACAAAGCGGCCACGGTCGCCGCGCTGCAAAAGATTATGAAAGCGAATTTTTACTCCGTGCGCATAAACGACGCCGACCCTATGGGAAGCTCGTCCGTAGCGGCGCAAGAGTACGATTTTAGCGGCAATCCCGCCGTCGCCGGCACATACGACGCTTTTACCGCAAGGATAAATTCGGCCGGTAGTGTTGCGGATGTGGACGAGACGTATTCAGCGAATATAGCGGAGCTTAACGGCGTATTTATCGTCGCTTACGCTCAAACGGCGGGCGACAGCTTGAACGGTATGGCCGCCGCATGGCGGAGTACCATAAGCGCGCAGCTCGAACGACTTGGTAATGCGACCCAAATAGGCGTAAACGGTAGTTACGACGGCATCGGGGTGAATTACTTTGAGGGCGACAATAGATGGTGGATACCCGAACCTCTCAAAATCCCGAATATTTTGGCTTCCTATGCCTCTAAATTTAAGTCGTCCGCAGCTTTATCAAGAAGCAGAATCATCGGTTACTACGAGCGATACTATTTTGAGCTTTTAAGAGCCGTTATGCAAAGAAATATCGAGATGTTCCACGCTATCGAGCAACAAGACAATCCCGACTATAACGCTATTAACGGTGGTCTGTATTGGTCAAAGATTGGTGATTATAATTCGGATAACAGCGGAGTTTTTACTTATGATGGCGTAATGGACGAATATTACGGCCAAAAATTTAACGAATACAGACTTAGCGGCACGCTACATAACAGTTCGGCTGGTTCAACGGTCGAGGGGCTTGTAACAAACTACAATCTGATGATGAACGCCAATATAAAGCCCGCGACGGTCGTGTCCGCGACGCTCCATCTGGCTCCAAAAAAAACTGTCTTTCGTCAAAATGAGACCGTTACGGTTGTAGGCGGACGCATAAAACTTACTTACACAAATTCATACGAGACAGTAATTTCTATGACGGATTCTATGTTTAATACCTCGGCCGCACCCACAAACGTTGTGGGAACAAGCTTACCGCTTACACTCGAATTCGCCGTGCCCGGGAATAGCGGTTTGCAATTGACTATTTACTATTCCGTCAGCGCGTTTGGCGATCCGGAGGAGATTCTTAACGAGGCGGATATATTTATCGAGACGGCTAACTTTTACGATTACAGCGTGGCTAACCAAACTGCGATAAACGGTCTTTACGCCGCGTTCAAAAGCGATTTTAAAAATGCGCCGACAGACGAGGCGAAAAATCAAGTAGTAAACGATTTCTATACCGGTTTTGCGGCTATCGCGACATTATCGGACGATAATGATTTGGTCGCTTATAAGGCTAATACATTGTTATCGATCGACCGTATAGCCGGTGAATTGCCGCTCTACACGTTTGCGAGTACCGCCGCCGACAACTGCTCCGTAACGCCCGCGTCCGTAAGCTTGAAAGAGCACGCTAATGTTAAAGCGAAATACGACGAATTCGTGGCGGCTGTGAACGATGCGCCTAGTATGGAGGCGCTGCGCGAAATGTATGGGGAAAAAGCGGCAGAATTGCACGGCTTGATAGTGGCCGCGTATCAAACGACCGCTTTAACAAACGTCAAGACGCTGTTCAACTCTTTTATGGAAAGCATCTCGGCTATCTTGGACACCGCGACGATTCCCGCAAGTACGATCGGCGGACAGCCCGCGCCGCCCATCGACCGAATCAGAGACCGCACACGCGACGATATATGGGAGTATCATTGGTACACGCCGATGCCATTCCGGGTCAGCGTAATGTATGACGGCATCAAGATCGAGGGCGCTGTTACAAAGGCGGAAGCGTCCAAGTTGTACGAGGCCGTTTATATTGATATGTTAAGGTGCGTTATGTTCCGAAATGTCTACACCGTAAATATGATATACGCCCAAGACAGAATCTGGAATATATCTTGTGAGTATAACGGAGACTCAACGTACGAATACGACGGTGTGTTGGACGGTTACAGCACAGTCGGATCGTACAGATTGTGGAAGCCGGCTTTTGATCCGGCCACAAAAAGGACCACGGTCGCGGAACTTATATTCGAGTATAATTATGCTATCGGTATAATGATTCCCAATTAGAACAAATTAATTAAGCGGAGAGAATATTTTTGGAAAAAATCGAAAGACAAGTAAATACGGCAAAGCTAGATTGCACAAGACTTTATCACGGCGTAGCTTACTACCCGGAGCTTTGGCCGTCGGATGAAGTGGACAGGGATATCGCTATTTTTAAGGAACTTGGTATAAACGCCGTCAGAATGGGCGAATTCGCATGGTCGTTTTTTGAGCCTAAAATGGACGAATTCAACATAGGCGTCTACGATGATGTCATAAAAAAATTAGGCGATAACGGTATAATGAGCATATTGTGCACGCCCACGGCTACCCCGCCTCAGTGGTTCGCCCAGAACTATCCCGACGGCTTTTATGTAGATAAAAATATGGTCAAGGCACACCACGGTTCAAGGGAGCACGTATGTCTTAACAATAAGGATTATGTTGTCCGCACAAAAATTATAGTCGAAAAACTCGCGGAGCATTACGGGCGCAATCCTTACGTTATAGCATGGCAGACGCATAACGAATTTAACTGCCCGCCCGTGAAGGAATGTGTTTGCGACTCCTGCCGCGACAAATGGCGCGCGTGGCTTAAAAAGAAGTACGGTTCGGTCGAAAAGATGAACGAGGCTTGGGGAGCGGGTGTTTGGAGCACAAGATACGGCTCGTTCGACGGCGTTCTGCCGCCGCGTCCCACACCCAACGGGCATAGTGCGTCGTTGACCACAAATTATTCGCGTTTCGTATTCGATTCGGTCGCGGACTACAACAATATGCAGATTTCTATCTTGAAAAAACATACCGGCGCGCCCGTTACGCACAACACGAACAGAGTTTTTTGGTTGGATCAGGAAACGCTTTTTAAGAATCTGGATTTTGTCGGGTTCGACGATTACAGCACGCAGGACAATTATGAGGAAAAGGTTTTTGCGGCCGAAATGTCGAGGGGATTAAAACCGGGCGTCCCGTTTTGGGAAATCGAAACCGCGTCGTCAAATTCGGCTAACCTGCACGGCTCTGTACGGACGCACAAAAAAGGCTACCTAAAAGCCGAAGCGGTTTCAGATTTTTTCGCGGGGGCGATCGGCTTTTCGTATTGGCTGTACCGCCAGCAGCGCGCCGGAACCGAAATGCCGCACGCGCACCTCGTAACGGCTTGGGGAACAAAGTCTTACAGCTGCCAAAGCGTTTTGCAGGTAAAGGCCGCGATTGATAAGATCGAAAAGTTCATTACGTCCACAACGCCCAAGCGGGCGGACGCCGCCGTAATGTACTCCGATACTGCTAGGGCGTACTGCGAAAGTGAAACGCTTAATTCAGTCAACTATACCGGGGACATATTCGCGTTTTACAAATCCCTGCTTTATACGGGAGCGTACCGCGACGTAGTTTATGAGGGGAACGATCTTTCGCCATACAAGGTTGTTTTTGCGCCGTATATTATGCATATAAGCGCCGCGCTCAAAGATAAGCTGATAACCGCCGCCAAAAACGGCGCCACGGTGATAATCGGGCCTTATTCGGGTTGGCGAACGAACGATCATACGTATCACACCGACCGCGCTTTCGGCGACCTTGAAGAGTTTTTTGGCGGTGAAATTATCGACGTGGCGCAGTTTTGGGGTCAAGACGCCTCATTTGAGGTTTTCGGGGTCAGAGGTACGGTCGAAACCGTCGGCGCGGTCGTAAAAAGCGGCGTCGGCAAAATTATCGGCGGATTTTTTGACGGTATGAGTCTGATGAGCGAAAGGGCGCTCGGGTCGGGTAAGATCGTGTTCTTGGGCGCACGGTTAAACGAAGAATCTATGAACGCCATAATCAAACATTATGTCGCCGAAAAAGTAGGCGCGGGAGTGAGCGCAGAAAGGGGAATCGTCAAATACATAAGAACGGACGGCGAAGGCGAATATGTCTGCCTTGTCAATATGAGCGACGCGCCCAAAGACTTTGAAACGGACGGTGTGTACACGGACTATTTTGACGGTAAAACGGTTAACGGCAAGCATGTACTCGATAGCTGCGATTACACCGTTCTAAAACGGACCGACCAACAAAAATCTACGGGATCGGAAGATTAAAGGATTGTGCTAATGTCAACAACGATAGGCAGTTTTGAAAACAGCGAAGTATATCTGCAAAGAGGGCCGAGAATTCCCTTTTCGTTTGATATTAACGTATTGTTTTCGGGATACGAAAAATGCGACCCGCTTCATTTTGCCGGACCTTGCTACAAAGCGGCGTACCTTTTTCATATCGTACTCGACGGCAAGGGGACACTAAAAGTAAACAACGCTGTCTATAACCTAAAAAAACACGATATGTTCCTGATATCTCCGAGCGACTATGTTTTTTATCAAGCGGACGAGGACGACCCCTGGGAATATAAGTGGATCAAGTTCGACGGGGCGTCGGTTAAGTTTTTGCTCGAAAACGCAGGTCTGACGGGGCAAAGCGTTTTTAGCTGCGTAAGCGACGAACAGTGGGATGTTATCAACGGCTATATGGACAGAACACTGGAATATATGGTGGACGAGGTCGCTCATTACGTCCGCGCCACCGGAATGTTTTATGTTGCGTTCGGGTGGTTCCTAAACGAGTTTGGCGAGGATCGAAAGCAGACGCCCGATAAAATGAGTTTTATAAAAATAATAAATTTTATTACCGAAAACTTCACAAAAAGTTTGGATATGGATACCATTGCAAGGCGGACAAATTATAACCGCAGCCACATTTACAGATTGTTTATGAAAAATATGAACTGCTCGCCCAAGGTATATATCGACAATTTGCGCCTCAGCCTGGCGTGCGAAATGTTGCACGAGACGCAGTATCAAATAAGGGATATTGTATACAAGGTAGGCTTTAAAAATTACATAAGTTTTATAACGGCGTTTAAGAAAAAATACGGTGTTTTACCGACCGATTACAGAGCTGATGAACTTTTGGGCAAAATAACGACCGACAAAGCGGAGGACAAATGAAAAGCGGTTTTGCATATAAAAACGGATTTGCCTATAAGTTGAAAAGCGACGTCAAAAAAAATACGGGTTTGTATATTCTGGTTTTGCCGGCATTGGCGTTTTTGATATTATTTTCTTATGTTCCTATGTACGGCGTAATTTTAGGTTTTAAGGAATATGATTCGTTGTTGGGTATTATGGGCAGTCCGTTTGTAGGATTCGATAATTTTCGGCGTTTTTTTACCGGATATTACTTTGCCGACGTAATGTGGAACACGTTTTCCATCAGTCTTTACAGTCTCGCGCTCGGATTCCCTTTGCCGATAATTTTTGCTCTTATGATCAATTCCGTCGGCAACGGTAAATTTAAGCGCACGGTTCAAATGATTTCGTATGCGCCGTACTTTATTTCAAGCGTAGTAATCGTAGCGCTTATTACGGCGTTTTTCGATACTTCTACGGGCGTTGTCAGCAACTTTTTACGGCTGTTTAATCCGAACGCGTCGCAAAACACGCTTAATTCCGCGTCGGCGTTTAAGACTGTGTTTGTTCTAAGCGGCGTATGGCAGTCGCTTGGTTGGAGTTGTATTATCTATATAGCCGCGCTCAGCGGGGTGGATCCGCAGATGTACGAGGCGGCGACCTTGGACGGCGCGTCAAAAATGCAGAAAATAATTTATATCGACATTCCGTCTATTGCGCCCACAATGATAACTCTTTTAATACTTTCGATGGGCAATATTTTGAGCGTCGGCTTTGAAAAAGTTTATCTTATGCAAAATCCCGATAATTTGGCGTCGTCCGAGGTTATCGCCACCTATGTGTATAAAAAAGGCTTGCTGTCGTCCGATTACGGGTTCGGAACGGCCGTAGGACTGTTTAATTCGCTTATTAACTTCGCGATGCTCGCCGTAACAAATTTTGTAGCTAAAAAAACCGCCGGCTACAGTCTGTGGTAAGGATGGTATTTATATGCATAATGCGGTAGCAAAAAATAACGGACGAAGCTTAAATGCGGGTTGTCCGCACCTCAAACGGTCTAAGCGTAAACGAATGTCGCGTCCGGACAAAATTTTTACGATTGTTAACTATTCGTTTTTAATATTGATGTTAGGTGTGTTTATTTATCCGTTGGTATTCGTTTTTAGCGCGTCGATAACTAAGCCAAGCGAGGTGTTGTACGGCAAAATGTGGCTGATACCCACGTCGCTGTATTTTGACGGTTACGTCGCGATTTTTAAGTATAAGGACATTTGGACGGGTTACCTTAACTCGGTCATAATCGTCGTTTTAGGAACGCTCCTAAGCCTTGCCGTTACGTTTATGGCTGGTTACGCCCTAAGCCGTAAGGATTTTTACGCCAAAAAATTTTTAATGTGGATTTTTACATTCACTATGTTTTTTGGCGGAGGGTTGATTCCGACTTACCTTCTCATAAGCGAAAGTTTGAATATGTACGACTCCGTCGTCTCACTTATCATTCCGTCGGCGGTCTCCGTCTGGAACATCATATTGATTCGCACCTATTTTATTTCGTCGCTACCGCAAGACCTCTTGGAGGCGGCCAAGATAGACGGATGCGACAATATTCGGTTCTTCATAATGGTAGCAATTCCGCTCGCCGTACCCATAATTGCCGTCATTACGCTCTATAACGTGGTCGGGCGGTGGAATTCTTATTTCGATGCGCTGATATTCTTGTCCGACCCGGCAAAATATCCGCTTCAACTCGTTATACGCAACCTGCTAACTCAAAACCAAATAAACAGCCTTGATCCCAATGTCGGCATCTTGGAACTTGAAAGTATGATGAAAGTCGAGGGGATGAAGTACGGAGTGATAATCGTGTCCACATTGCCTATGCTTGTGATTTATCCGTTCGTTCAAAAATATTTTATCAAAGGTATTATGGTCGGTTCGTTAAAGGGCTGACGTAAATATAAAAAATTTTAAGGAGAAATAAAATGAAAAAAAGAATTATGGCTATTGTCCTATGCGTTATAACGGCGTTGCTCGTTATAGCTTGCGGCGACAAAAAAAACACCGGTCCCGAGCATTCCAATCCGCAGGTGTTGACCGAGGCGGGAGTCTATCCGATTATCAAGGACGATTACAAAGGACAAATAAGGCTCAAAATTATGGGCGCGAACAACGCGGCTATAGATCCCGATTGGGGCGACAACAAGTTTTTTAAACGAATGGAAACGCTTACGGGCGTAGGTTTCAATTTCGACGTTTTCGGCGACGATATGTATACCGAAAAAAAGGGACTTACGCTATCCACAAATAAAAATTTGCCCGACATATTTTTTAAGGCTAATTTTAACAATTATGACGAGGTTACATATGGCGGAAAAACTATAAGACCGTTAAACGGGCTTATAGACGGCTACGCGCCCAATATTAAGAAAATTTTAGACGAAAATCCGCTTATCAAAAAATGTATTACTACGACGGACGGTAATATTTACAGCCTGCCGACGGTCTATCTTAACCTGCCGGACAATACCGAAAATGTTATGCGAGATTTTTTGTGGATAAATCAATCGTGGCTCACACAGCTTAACCTTAAAATGCCGCAAACGACGGGCGAGTTTTTGGCCGTATTAAGAGCGTTTAAGGCAAAATGCACCGCAAACAATGCATATCCGCTCGCGATCGCGGGCCTCGACCACTTGCTGAGGATATTTAATTTCTTCGGTCTCGATATGTATCAATACTGGGTACAGGGCAAGGACGGCGGCGGCATAGAATTTGGGCCTACGACTGACAAATTCAGAACGGCGTTGGAATTTTTGCGGACGCTGCAAAAGGAGGGGCTGATAAATCCTAACTGGTCGTCGTTCACGGCTGCGGAAATGAGTGCGAACGGCGGCTCGGGGGATAACGTTTACGGTTGTTTTATGACTGCCGCTCCGCAGTACGTAGTGGGTTTTACCCGTATGACTCAGTATGTTACGATAGATCCGCTGACGTGTCCCGGCGTTAACGATAAGTCTTTTTGGAGCGCACAGCTTCCCGTTCAACGGGGTTGTTTCTCGATAACCGCCACTTGCAAGTATCCCGAGGTCGCGATAAGATGGATTGACTCGTTATACGATTTAGGCGGCGAATATTGCCTGTGGGCCGTTATCGGCAAACAGGGCGAGGAATGGAAGTGGAACGCGAACGGCACGTGGGAATCCACCGTTCCGAGCAGTGAATATTCAGCCGTAATGAAAAAAACTATAATTCAGCCGGGCGACGGAATGCCGTTCGCCGTCGACGAAGAATTTTGGGGTAAACAAAGTACTCCCGAGGATCTTTTTACGCGGCCGGAGCGCAACAAACAAATGACACACGGTTGGGTCGGGTATCCGATGGTCTACTTTAATAAGGACGATCTCAAAAAGATGAGTGACCTAGCGGCGGATATCGGTAGTTATATCACGGATTTTATCGCAAAGTCGATGTCTACGGAAGGTCATATCGGCGGCAAATGGGACGATTTTAAGAAGTTCAACAGGTTGAGGCTTGACGAGTATATCGGTATTCTGCAAAAAAGTTATAACGATTTTTATTCTTAACTTAAAAAGCTATGCCGTTTATCGGTAACTTAAACGCGCCGGCTGAGGCGAAAGGAGATTCCATTATGAAAAATAAGTTGTTAATCGTTTTGTTTGCGGCGGTGCTTGCGGTTTCACCATTTATAACAGCGTGTCAAAAGGGGAAGTCGCCCGGAGAACAATCTATGAAACCGAATGAATATCTTATAAATTTTTTAAAAGAGGGTGACAAATATGTCTTCACTTTCGGCAAGAACGGCGCCGTTTATTCCACCGTAGGCGGCGCGTTGGGAGTGCGGTTCGATAAGAACGAATTCCGCGCCGATGATCCGATATACGCCGATTACGACGGTTATTCCGAGGTCGACGGCGGATATAAGGCATACGGCGAAGTCGCCTCCGACTTCGGCTCCGTCATAGCGTTCGAGGACTATTTCAGCGTGTCGGACGGCAGATTGTTTGTTGACAGACAGTTCTATGTCAAGAAGGTCGGCGAGGATTACGGCTTTGCAACTGAGTTCAAAATTACTGGACAAAGCGGCGGAACAATCGGCGACAGTGATTGGTTTATTCCGGCAAACTACTATGTAACCGGCGAGCATACGTTTTCGCAGTCATATTCGAGAATCTATTATGACGGTTCAGCGATGGTTATTCCCGCCGACGATGTATCGCTCTTAATGGCCACGCAGTACAAGGATAATACGGCGTTCACTATGCTGGACTTGACTGCGGGCTACAGAGAAAATATTATCGACGACAGAATAAGCGGAAGTACGCTTTTGTATATTGATGAGAGTATCAATCTGCCCGGTATAGGCATCGGTCAGGAAAATGAAAACGTCTCGTTCAGTCATTTTTATCCAAGCCACACTAACCGTTCAAGAGGCGTTTATATATGGAGGCTTTTGCCCGTAGAGGAAGGTTTGAAGCGGACGGTGAGTTTTAGTATATCCGTGGACGAACACGGTAGCTACGCGGAAATGCTAAAAAAAGAATGGCGCAACGCTTTCGACCTCTTTGCCGTGCAAGACAGGCGCTATAATACCGATGATATATACGAGGTTTTAGTGGACACTGTTCAGCGCTCATATTCCCTTTCCGAATGGAACGGCGTTCCTCAGTATATGACTATCACGGATCATTTTTTCCCTGACAGCGGATTTTTGTACCGTAATTTGGAGCTTGCTACGCTTATGCTTAAAGAGGGACGCAAGCGCGGACGCTTGGATATGATCAACAACGCGAAAACCGTCATATCGCGCCAAATCGACGATGACAGACTCGATAAGAATATACAAGCTTATAAGCCCGATAACTCTGTTTTTTATAGGGTCTTGTTCGATTCGTTAGAAGCGGCCGTCAATCTGTACGTGTACGAAGTTACCGCCGAACCTTCGGAAAGCTCGTTTGATTCGGCGTTTATGAATAAGTTGCTCAACTACATAATAGACAAAGCGGAGCTATATAAGGACGTTCGCTCGGCTATGGCGATGTCGTTCTATTCTGCCGTCGTGCGCAATCAGGACATCATATATGTCGACTACACCGACACTCTACTCGCCGTCGCCGAAGAGATTTATTCGAGTACCGAGGATTTTAAGGGCTTTTACGGTGGAGTTGAAAACACTAATCCCAACTTGTCGGTCGCCGAAGATTATATGATAATCCTGCGCGCGTTTTTGGATATTTACGATATAACGGGCGATAAAAAATGGTTAAACAAGTCGATAATCATCGGCGACTATATGGAAACCTATCAGATGACGCAGATGGTCAATCTTAATCTGAAAGGCGCGACGGGACTAGAGGATTACGGTAACAAAGTTTACAATTTGGCGTTTATCGGGAATGAACGCTTTACCGCACACGGATACATTTTCAACAATACCTCGCATGGGATTTTGGATATAGCGAACGCGTCGAGCGTGAGAGATTATTACAGATTGTATACCCATACCCAAGACGGACACTATTTGGATTTTGCGGGAACAAAACTGTATAACACGCTTATTTACGTGAATATGGGCGACAAAATAGGTCATATGGACGATATTAAAAACTCGGGCGGACTTGGATTTATGAACGAGTTTGTCGGCAATTCTACGTTCAGTAACGGCTTTGTCGACGGCGGTATAAGGGGTGCGGCGCATGATTCTAACATTGCGTGGAATGTATATCAAATAATTTCCATGCTTGATTGGTTCAACGAAAACTGCGGCGCCACGGTGCCCGAGGGGATAGGCAAGTCGCTGATTCACGATTTAGCAAAACGTCGGCTGACATCGGCCACGAGCGAATTGAGTCCCGTATATTCGGCGGGCAAAGCCGTCGATAACGCGGATTCCACTTGCTGGACTCCGTCGGCGGACGATGCGGTAAGGGCATTGACTGTAGATTTGAACGAATTTTGCGACATCGATAATATTCAAATAACTGCCCTTAAAGCGGAGCGAGATACAACCGCGACCGTCGAGCTTTCCGACGACGGCGTATTGTTCGCCGCCGCAGGGTCGATAATTGTCGGCGCGGGTGCAAGTGCGGTAAAATCAGGGCTTGAAATTAAAAAAACGGCAAAATACGTGCGCGTAAATTTCGATAATATTTGCTCCATCGCCGCCGTCGAGGTCAACGGAGTTCCCGTTAAATACGAGACACTTAGTTATGATGCGATCGTTCTTGCGGCGAACAGTCAAGCGACCGCAGTCAATTGCATAGACAAAATGAATTACAAAACGGCGTGGTCGGCCGGTTCCGTCGACGCGCCCCGTTCGATTACGCTCGATTTAAACGAAGAGCACGATATTTATCAAACTGCGTTTAAATTTGCAAACGACGCCGATTATCAATACAAAATCGAAATTTCGTCCGACAACTCGACATATTCCGTCTACGCCGACAGAAGTTCCGACACGACAAAAAGACTTGTTCATGTCGATGCAAGGTACGCCAAAGCCAGATACGTCAAGCTCACGCTCCTCTCGTCCCAAAACGCCCCATCCTTTTCCTTGCAAGACTTTAAGGTAATGGGCAAAGCATAAGGTCGATAACATTGGTACGTATATTACGATCGGGCGGAACGGATATTTGTTGAATAAACGGTAAATCCGCTACCGCGATTTTGCTTAAAGGTTTGTCGGTTATATCGGCGGCCTTAACGGCATATTCGTCGAATCAAGCCTCACATATTTATCAAGCCGCATAGGATAGTCCCCAAAGTTGCGCGGACATTCGGCTTCGGCTATCGCGCTAAGTTTTAGGTATTCGATTAGCGAGCTTAAAAAAGCCCGTCTTAGTATGCGGCGTTTGTTTTGAGGGGCGTTAGACGCCCGCGCCCGGTTATTCTTATCGCGCCGTGCCCGGATATTCGGCGCAAAACGTATGATCCGATTTCCGATATGCCGATCGAGGCCGGCGGTTGCTTTCCCGGCTACTCGGCGGGCGTCGGACGTATTAAGGATGTTTTAGAGTAATACCGTAATTAGAGGGTTAGCGGCGTTTGAAGAGGCTTGCGACGCCCGCCCAAACGAGGAGAAAGCCGACCATGGAAAACTCTGAACAAGTACGCGCGAATTTTACGGCAAGATTTTTTGAAGATTTTTAGATTTGCGAGGAAGGCGCGTAGCGTGCTACGAGCCGACGAGTA
>JAISMM010000091.1 GCA_031276725.1 Clostridiales bacterium
GCCGACGGGCGAAACGGGAATGACCGGGGCGACAGGGGAAACGGGCGCAATGGGCGCGACGGGGCCGACAGGGGCAACGGGCGCAACCGGGCCGACGGGGGAAACGGGAATGACCGGGGCGACCGGGGCAAAAGGCGATGACGGCGACAGAGGAATATCCGGCAAGGACGGCGCAACCGGGCCGACAGGGCCGACGGGCGCGTATATTTATCCGCAACATAAAAAACGCACGAAATAAACAAATCTCCATAATCACAACCGTGCGGAAATTAAAAAATGAAAGAGGGAAGTCCCTTTTAGCAAAACAATCAATCCGGTTACCCAATTAGTCGGATTGCTTTTGCTTGTAACTGTTAAATCGCTTTACACGCGGTTATGTCGGAATGTAACGATAATAATATGTTCAAAGAGTTAAAACTGGTTTAATGCGACAAATGAAGCGTATATAGTGGTTCTGCGATGTCGGATCTCGTTTCTATATACAATTGATCCTCAAACGCACATATTGCAACAAGATAAAGCGGAGACTTTTAGATGATGTTGTGCGATCTTCGGAAGGGACGAGATTTAGAGAATTGCTTGATGCCAATATTTATTAAATTTTAGTGGGAACACGAGAGTTTGTTAGGAGTGCTCTTGTTAAAGAAAAACAGATGTTGACTTAGAATATATATTTACAATTTTTGATAAAAGCATAAAAGAGCGCGATAATTGGCGTGAATATACATATAGGGATCTCGACCGACTTCATCATTCATTACTTCGCCTATTTATGTATTATTTTGGCAGTAGAACGAGAAAATTTAAGAATCACAAAAAATACTCGTCATTTATTGACTTTTGCAAATTAACAAAAGCGACGATTATTACCACCGACCGGGATATAATTGCTGAAAAAGTACTTAAAAAAGCAACCATCCAATATGAAATTCTTACTGACGCAGGTAGTACCAAAAGTGACGACACTCATAAATTAATCAAATTGCACGGTTTTATTGATTGGTTACATTGCAATAATTGCGGGCAATTAAATACTGTCGATGAACATGAAATTGGTGAAAATTTATATTCTGATGATAAACTGTTGTATTGTAAGTTATGCGTGGAGAAAGAATCGTCAAAAAAAGTTTTACTTAAGCCCGAAATAATAACGCCGACGATGAACCCACATTAATATGTAATTAACGTTAAATATGGCGGATGACTCCGCGGCTTGAAAAATAGAGCAGGATATGGGGAGTATTCGGCAGTATTCGTATAGATTTTGGTTGGCGATCGGTGTATAATAAAGCGGATATGATAACCGTGTATGAGAAACCTAGCGCACTCGTGGCGAGGGCGTTCGGAAAGAGAGAAATCGGGTTCGCGTTTTTGGATGTTGACGGCAGCTTAGCGGGTTTTGTAATGGCGAATAAACACTTTGTAGCACAATACGGAAAAAGCGATTTTAGTATGGCGGAATTTTTTGTTGTATATAAATATCGCGGTACGGGAGTCGCAAAAAAAGCGTTTTCAGTGTTTTGGAATTAACAAAAGAAAATTTTAAACAAGTGGACGGGTTTAAGGCACCGGATTTTTTAGATAAAAATTAACTTGTTTTTGCGGGCGATAGCACCGCTATTATCAAAAAAAGAAGGCGATTAGTCGACGATGAGCGCCTTGCTTGCAAGGGGCGGATTTAAGTCGCCGGCAAAAGGGTTACCTTTTATTTACGGCAAAAAAGCCGCGCCTTAAAGCCGACTAAACTTGTTTAGAGTTTTCGACGTAGCGCACAACGCCGCTAATTGCCCACGCCGGCCGCCAAGCGATTCAAGGCGTCGGCTAAAATTGCGCGCGGGCAGGCGATATTCATACGCTGAAAGCCCGCGCCGTCGATGCCGAAAATCGTGCCGGAGTCGAGCCACAGCCTTGCGCCGCGTATGATTTTGGCGTCTAATTCCGCTTGGGTAAGACCGTAAGCGGAAAAGTCGAGCCAAAGTAAGTAGGTTCCCTCCGTGGGGGCGAGGCGCACGCGGGGCAGACGGGCGGTCAAAAATTCCCGCGCAAAGGCGACGTTGCCGCCGAGGTAGGCGAGCAATTCTTTAAGCCAACCGGCGCCGTCCGTATAGGCGCGTTCGGTCGCGGCAAGCCCGGGAGCGTTAAGCTGCGAATAGCCCGACGCGGCAAGCTCCGCCTTAAATTTTTTGCGCAGCGCGGCGTTTTTTATTATTATGTTCGCCGTCTGCAAGCCCGCCAAATTGAACGTCTTACTGGGCGAGGTGCATATTACGGCGTCGGGGTCGAGTGTTCCGTACGCGGTGTGCGTATGGCCGGGGTACACAAAATCGCAATGAATCTCGTCCGACACCACGGTAACGCCGCGGTTTTTGCAAACCGTCCGAATTTGTTCAAGCTCCGCGCGCGTCCAAACGCGGCCGACGGGATTATGCGGCGAGCAGAGTATGAACAGCCTTGCGCCGCTTTCGATAATTTTGCGCTCGAAGTCGTCGAAGTCGATAGAGTACGCGCCGTCCTTGTAGACGAGCGGGTTCGCGGCGACCTTGCGTCCGTTATTTTGAATCACCTCAAAAAACGGATAATAGACGGGCGTCTGAATCAAAACGGCGTCGCCCGGAAGGGTATACGCCTTAACCGCGAGCGCGAGCGCAAAGACAACGCCCGGCGTTTTTACCACGTCGGCGGGCCCGAACCCGAACCCGAACCGCGATAAAAACCAATTCGCGGCCGCCGTATAATAGTCCGCTTTGACCTCGGAATAGCCGAACACGCCGAAGTTTACCGTTTTACGGAGCTCCTCTAAAACCTCGGGCGGCGCGGCGAAGTCCATATCCGCCACCCACATGGGCAAAAGTCCGTCGGGCTTGCCGCGTTCGCGGGCGAAGTCGTATTTGAGCGAATTCGTGCCGCGTCTGTCTATAACGGTGTCAAAGCCGTACTTACTCATTCTAGCGCCGCCTTTAAGTCCGCTATAAGGTCGTCCGCGTCCTCGATTCCCACCGAAAGGCGCAGCAGTCGGTCGTTTATGCCGAACGCCTCGCGGATCTCGGGCGGAACGTCGGCGTGAGTCTGCAAAACCGGGTAAGTGATAAGCGATTCCACGCCGCCCAAGGATTCGGCGTACAGCACTGTTTTTACGCGCCCTAAAACGTTTTTGGCCGTTTCGGGCGTGTCGGTCGAAAACGAAATCATACCGCTTTGCCCGGGGTAGAGCACGGATTTTACTTTTTTATGAGTCTTTAACCAATCGGCGATTTTGCGCGCGTTGGCGGTAATGCGTTCCATCCGCACCGCCAGAGTTTTGATTCCGCGAAGCGTCAAAAAGCTGTCCCACGGCGAAAGGCACGCGCCGATAGTCTTGTATAAAAAGCGTAATTTTTCGGCGAGCGCGGGGTCCTTGGCGACCAAAAATCCCGCGAGCGTGTCGTTGTGGCCGCCCAAATATTTTGTGCCGCTGTGCAAAACGGCGTCCGCGCCAAGCTCCAACGGCCGCTGATATATAGGCGTCAAAAACGTGTTGTCCACAACCAAAAGCAAATCGCGTTCCTTGCAGATTTTAGATATTTCGGCGACGTCGGTTATGTGCATCATAGGGTTTGTCGGCGTTTCGACAAACACCGCCTTTGTTTTAGCGGTTACCGCCTTTCTTACGGCGGCCGCGTCGCCC
Organism: Clostridiales bacterium; assembly: GCA_031276725.1. Lineage (GTDB taxonomy): Bacteria > Bacillota > Clostridia > Christensenellales > Pumilibacteraceae > RACS-047. The sequence continues at coordinate 3,665 of JAISMM010000091.1, forward strand.
GTGTGTAAATACGTCGTCGTAACACCGTGCTTTGCCGTAACGTTATCGAGCAGCCGCACCGAACCGCCGTAAAGATTGCCGCTCGCAATAATGTTGTCGCCGGGGCCGAACAGCTCCGTAAGAACGGTCATCGCCGCCATTCCGGACGAAAACGCCATGGCGTCGCAACCGTTTTCGAGCGCGGCGACCGTTTTTTCGAGCGCCTCGCGCGTGGGGTTCTGCATACGCGAATAGTCGTAGCCCGTGCTTTGCCCCGCTCCCGGGTGGGCGAACGTCGCCGCCTGATACACCGGAACCGTTACGGCGCCCGTCGCGTTGTTTTTGTCGGCCGCGCCGTGAACGCACAGCGTGTCGATTTTGTTTGCCATAATATTTTCTCCTTTTTTTTGAAAACTCCGAACAAGTTTAGGCGGCGCCCCGCTTATCCGGAGCTTTCTTTTGAAAACTCCGAACAGGTTTGGACGGCTTTTAAGCCGCGCTAAATACAATAAATGTACGCGCCGTCGGCGGCCCGCTTGCGCGTTTCCTCGACCAAATCCGCCAAGGTCGTTTTTTGAAAAATCCGCTTAAACGCCTCGTTCGCGGGTCTAAAAAGCGTGTCCTGCAACGCCCGCTCTATCCCGGGCTCCGCGTCGGGCGCGACGCTTTCGATGTCCTCAAAAATCGCGTTTTCGGTTATGGCCAAAATATCCGCCGCGCTTATTTGCGATAACGGCCGCGCCGGTTGATAGCCGCCCTGCGCGCCCTTAGTCGACGACACAAGCCCGCCGCGCCGCAGCAGCGCGAAAATCTGTTCCAAATAGATTTTAGAAACGTTCAGCCTTTGCGACACGCCGATAACCGTCGTGGGCGGCGCGTCCGCGCCCCGCTGCGCAAGCAAAACCATCGACGCCAACGCGTATCTGCCCTTAGACGAAATTTTCATTTGCCGTACCTCCGTATACATACTTCATAGATATGTATTATTAACCATTTTGCCCGATTTGTCAAGCGAATTCGGGGGGTGTTTTTATAAAAGGTTTAATTAAGTCTCGGGTAAGCTCCGGGTAAAAGTTTTACGGAATTTTACGAATACATAAAATCCGTTAAATTCGTTGCGGTTTTTTGCGAACTGTGCTACAATAAACCTTATATACGGGTATGATTGTTAAGCCGTACAATGCGTTTAAGCTACACATATAAGGAGAACGAAAGTTGAAATTTCTGCACATAGCCGACTTACATATCGGCAAAAGCGTAAACGGCTATTCTATGCTGGACGAACAGCGGAATATTTTTCGGCAGATTATAGAATATATCCGCGAGCGGAAGCCGGACGCCGTTGTCATCGCGGGCGACGTGTACGACCGCGCCGTGCCGTCCGTCGAGGCGGTGCGGATATTCGACGACTTTTTGACCGGTCTTTCGCGCGAGGCGGTAACCGTATTGCTTATAGCGGGCAATCACGATTCGCCGGAACGCTTAAATTACGCGAGCCGGCTTTTAACGGAAATGAATTTGCATATATGCGGCGCGTTCGACGGCGCGGTTAAGGTCGTTACGCTTGCCGACGTTTTCGGCGAGGTAAAGTTTTTTCTGCTTCCGTTCATAAAGCCGCTAACGGTTCGCGGATATTTTGCCGGTAAGGAAATCGAAAGCTATAACGACGCTCTAAAAGCGGTTTTAGAAAACGCGGACATAAATCCCGACGGGCGCAACGTTCTTGTTTCGCATCAATTTTATACAAAAGCGGGCGTGAACGCGGAGCGGTCGGACTCGGAAATAAGCATAGGCGGCATAGACGAGATCGACGCGGATATTCTTTCGGCGTTCGATTATGCGGCGCTCGGGCATCTGCACGGAAGTCAGCGCGCGGGCGCGGAGCATATTCGGTACGCCGGTTCGCCTATAAAATATTCGTTTTCGGAATGCAAGCAAAATAAATGCGCTCTGCTCGTCGAATTAAAGAAAAAAGGCGAGCTATCGGTCAAAGCCCTGCCTCTGACTCCGTTGCACGATTTGCGCGAGATAAGAGGAACTCTCGACGGGTTACTCAAAGCGGACGGGGGGACGGTCGGCGATAGGGACGATTACTTGCGTATAATATTGACCGACGAGGAAGAGATTATCGACCCGATGAATAAATTACGCGCCGTTTACCCTAACGCGATGGTTCTGGATTTTGAAAACTCGCGGACGCGTATCGATTTAAGCGCGGTAAACGCCGACGCGGAAAGCGCGGAGCGGTTAAGCGAGTACGACTTGTTTTGTCAGTTTTTCGCCGACGTAACGGGCGGCGTTATGACCGGGGAGCAGGCCGATATAATCCGCGATTTGCTTGACGGGGAGGACGCGCGATGAAGCCGGTCAAATTAACCGTCAGCGCGTTTATTTGCTACGCGGACGAGCAGGTTATCGATTTTACCAAGCTTGGCGAAAACGGGCTTTACCTTATCACCGGGCAAACGGGCGCGGGCAAGACCGCGATTTTCGACGCCGTTTCCTACGCGCTTTACGGCGAGGCAAGCGGCGAGGCGCGGGACAAGCCGGAAAAGCTAAGGAGTCAATATGCGGACGTCAAGGATAAAACCGCCGTCGATTTCGATTTTGTTTCAAACGGCAACAAGTACAATATCCGAAGGGAGCTAAAACCGCAAATTAACCGCGACACAAAGGAAATTACTAAACTGAACGAAGCCGTCGTATTGACGCTCGCGGACGGGACGGTTCTCGACCGCGATAAAGAGGTAAAAGCGAAGATTGAGCAAATAGTCGGCCTCGATAAGGATCAATTCGCCCAAATCGTTATGATAGCGCAAAACGATTTTTTGCGTTTTTTGCAGAGCGGAACGGATAAACGCGTCGACATTCTGCGCCGTATTTTTAGTACGGGGCACATAAAATGGTTTCAAGAGCGGCTTAAAGCCGAAAGGAAAAAGGCGGAGGACGCGTTGCAGCTTGTAAAGCGCGATTTTGAAAGCCGCGGCGTCGACCCGTACAAGCGCGACGAAGTGTTCGCGGATTGGAAAAAGCAAATTGCGGACGGCGAAAGCTTTCGGCAAGAATTAGATAAGCAAATCGAATCGCAAGGGGCGGCCGAAAAGGAGCTTGCCGCCGCCGTCGCGGTTGCCGAGGGCATAGCAAAGTTGTTTGCCGACCTGGAAAAGTCTCGCCGGGATGAAATGAGGCACGCCGGGAGGAAGGCGGAAATCGACGGATTGCGCGCAAATAAAATACGCGGCGAGATTGCGCTTTATAAGGTAAAACCGACGGCGGACAAATGTTACGCCGCCAAGGACGAGAACAAAAAGGCCGTCGAACAATTATCGATTGCAAAAGCGGATGCCGACACGGCGGAAAAAAGCCTGAAAGAGGCGGCGGAAACTTTAACGGAGCTGCCGTCCGTCGAGACGCTCGAGGCGGCGCACGGCGCCTTGGAAAAAAAGAGGGCGGCGGCGGGCGATAAATTTGAAAAGCTGGCGTCGCTTAAAAAGGAATATTCGGAGATAGCGGAACGAGAGGAGGAGCTTGCCGCGGCGCGGAGCGTCGTAGAAGTTTTGCGCGAAAAATTCACTCTTGCCGACGGAAAATATAAAGATTTATACGACCGTTTTATTCGCGGGCAGGCGGGTTTGCTTGCAAAAGAGCTTAAAGCGGGCGAGGCTTGTCCCGTTTGCGGTTCGACGGCGCATCCCGTTCCCGCCGCGCTTTTCGACGGGAGCGTAAACGAAAAGGAGCTCGGCGGATTTCAAAAGGCGGCGGAGAACGCCAAAAGCGAATTAGACAAAAAAGCGTCCGCGTGTACGGCCTTAATATCTCAAATAGCGACTTTGAAGGGAACCTTTGTTAAGAATGCAAAAATGGTAATAAAGGATATGGACGCCGATACGGCGGCGGATAAATTGAAGCGCGAATTAGAAATAACCGGGCAAGACTACAAAAGCTTGACGACCGCAACGGAGGAAAGTAAGGCCGCGTTAGACAAGTTAAAAGCCGATTTTGCCGCCGCGACTAAGCGGAAAAACGAAAGCGATACCGCGCTTGCCACGGCCGCGGCGCTTGTTCGGGAGCGCACAAAACGCGCGGCCGAGACGGCGGCGGAGCTAAACGGCGCGGTCGCGGCGTTTAGAACGGCTCTTGAACAGGGCGGTTTTGCCGACGAAAACGCTTACGCGGACGCGCTTTTATCCGAGGACAGGCTTGCCGAAATAACAAAAATAATTAACGGCTACGACGAGGACGGCAAGCAGATAAAGCGGGATATTGCGCGGCTCGAAGGCGAAACGAAGGGCAAGCAAAATCCGGACGCCGATAAACTGCGGCGGGACGGAGCGGCGCTCGCCGAGCGGGCAAAGAAGTTGAAGGGCGAGCGCGACACGATAATTACGACGATAAACGGGTTGAGCGGCGACTTAAAAACGCTGACGAAAGCCGCGAAGGATTTTGTGGCGGCGGAAAAGAAGCTCGCCGCGGTAAAGGGCGTTTCCGACGCCGCGAACGGAAAACTCGACTTTGAAACATACGCGCAAACGGCGTATTTTGAGCGTGTTTTAAGAGCGGCGAATCTGCGCTTGCGGGCGATGAGTCAAAACCGTTACGCGCTGGTGCGCAAAGCCGAGGCGGGCGATAGGCGGCAAAAAACGGGGCTCGAAATCGACGTGCTCGACGCGCACACGGGCAAGCCGAGAAGCGTGGACAGTCTTTCGGGCGGCGAGTCCTTTATGGCGTCGTTATCGCTTGCGCTGGGGCTTTCCGACGTGGTTCAACAGCGCGCGGGAAGTATTCATCTCGACGCGATGTTTATCGACGAGGGTTTTGGTTCGCTCGACGCGGACGTTTTGGATTTGTCGATAAAGACGCTTTCCGATATGGCGGGCAACAACCGCGTTATAGGAATTATTTCCCACGTCGCCGAGCTGCGCGAACGGATCGATAAGCGCATCGACGTCGAAAAAACGCCTGCGGGCAGCAAAATTTTTGTATCGGCGTAAAAGAAAACTCCGAATAAGCTTAGGCGGGTTTAGGGCGCGTCTTTTAAAAAATCCGTCGGTTTAAAATCGCTCCGTTTATCCGGAGTTTTTAAGATAATCCCGGTAATGCGAACGTTATACCGCGGGAATGCCTTGCGATGCGGCGGCGCGTGTAACGGTATCCGGGATAGTAATAAACGCCGAAAAATTTTTTTCGACTTAATGTATAATAACTTCCTAAACGGCTATAATCACGGCTACGGAGGTTAAAAAACATTATGAGAACTTATCACAACAATTCAAATGACAAAAAGAGGCGGATTGACCGCAAAAAACTTACCTACTCGCTGTTGCTGGCGTTTTCGGTGATAGCGGTCGCCGTCATCATCACGCTGTCGCTCACGCTGGGCAGGCCCGCGCCGGCGATCGAAACGCCCGCGCCGCCGCCCGACCCGATCGTCGACGTGGACGTGCCGCCCGTCGAGGACCCTAAGCCCGCGTTCGTTATGCCTATGGAGAACTTCACCGTCGGCAAGCCGGCCTCGCTCGACCGCCTGGTGTACTCGTCGTCGATGAAGTATTGGAAAACCCATAACGGCATAGACTTTTTGGCGGAGGCGGGCACGACCGTGTTCGCCGTGTCGGCGGGCACCGTTACCGCCGTGCAAAACACCGTGTTAGAGGCTATGGTCATCACGATCGACCACGGCAACGGACTGTTTTCGTACTACAAGGGTCTTAACGAAACGGTCGCCGTCAACGTCGGCGACGCGGTCGAGGCGGGCGCCGCCATCGGCACAGTCGCCGCCAATATGCCGCTCGAACGCGACGAGGGCCCCCATCTGCATCTTGAAATGAAGCAGGACGGCAAGTTTGTCGATCCCGCCGACTACCTGCCCGCCTTTGCGGAAAAGTAATTTTGACGGCAAGATTTATCTAAAACAAAGCCGGGGCGCACAGCGTCCCGGCTTTGTTAAAACTCCGGACGTGCGGCGCGGCTTAAACCCGTCTAAGCTTGCCGCGACTTTTCCGTTAGGTTATTTCCTTCAAGCGCTGTTCAAGCATCGCGCGCTCGTCGGTGCGGATGCGCTTTACGTAGGCGGTCAAAAGCAGGTTCAGCTTTTTGTTCATATCGATTTTGGCGGGGTTCTTTTTAAGGAGTTCTATAAACACGCGTTCTATACAGCGGCGCATAGAATCGCCGTAGTGGATGCGGTCGTTTTTTATAACGCACCTCAAAATTTCCTCGCCGGCGGCCGTCTTGTTGGCGGCAAGAAGGTCGGTCAAAATCAAAAAGGAGGGGCTTTCGGGAGCGCAGGCGTCGGGCGAATGCTGAAAAACGGCGCGTCTTACGGCGGGCGTGTCGGTTACGGCCCTGGTACACTTCGAGGGAGCGCGCTCGTAAAATATTTGCAGCATCATTTCGCCCAAGGTTTGGGCGATTCTTTTGTCGTTTATAAGCTCGTCCTCGCGCGTCGTCGTCAAAAAGTCCCACACGCCGACGGCGGCTTGATAATCGAGATCCAAAAAGCCTTTCATCGATTTTGTCAGAATTTTGCGGTCTACCAAAAAATCGGTCTTGACAAACCTTTCAAAAAGCAGCATAAACTTTAAGTCTTTGGCGTTCATATTTCGCTCCTACAAGTAAAAATTTTCCGGCACATATACAGTATAGCAAAAAAAACGCCGTCGGACAAATATTTTAAGCGATATTTTTATTTTTTTACGCGCAAAAACCGGAAAATTATCGCAAAACGTCTTCCGCCGTTTAACGCGATAAGGAGTATCCGCGCAAAATCGGGTTTAGCCGCCTAATTTGCCCCGGTATCAGGCGCGAAAAACCGCGTCCGCAAGCGTCGTTTCCGAATTCGTTTCGGCGGGCGTTCCCGTAGCCGCTTCCGCGTTTGCCGCTTCCGTCGGGGGCGCGGGCGTTAAGGGATCGGGGTTCGGTAACGGGCCGGGCTTGTCGTTTTTAAAAAGCAGTTTTAACAATACGGGGGTCAACAACGAGGTTACGGCGATTAGGGCGACGGTGGCGAACATGGGGTCGGCGGCGGCGGACGCAAAAAAGCCCGCCGCCACGCCCTTGCCGCAAACTACCAGCGCGACCTCGCCCCGGGCGATCATTCCGGCGCCGATTTGCAGCGACTGCCTGCCGCTAAATTTGCAGGCGCGCGCGGCGGCGGCGCAGCCGGCGAGCTTGCCGATAACTCCGGCGGCGACGAACGCGAGGGCAAAATAGAGCGCGGTCGGAGTAAAGCCCGAAAAGTCCATTCCTATGCCGATATTGGCAAAGAAAACCGGCGTAAAAATCATATAGGAGCTGACGTCGATTTTTTGGTCGATATATTCGCTGCCCTGCTTTATGCCGCACAGCGAAATCCCGGCGGCGTAGGCGCCCGTTATGTCGGCTATGCCGAACACTTTTTCCGCCAAAAACGAATAGACAAAGCACAACACAAGCCCGAATATGGGGATTCGGCGCTTGTGGGGGTATCTTTTGGCGAGCCACTTAAACAAAAAGTTTACGCCCACGCCCACCACGGCGACGAACACAAAAAACAGCAGCGTCATAACAAGAGTTTTTGCGGGCTTAACGGCGGGGTCGTTAAAGCTCATCACCACCGACAGCACGGCGATGCCTATAACGTCGTCTATAATCGCCGCCGACAGCACGGTAGTGCCGACCTTGCCGCGCAGTCTGCCCGCTTCTTTAAGGACGCTCACCGTTATGCCGACGCTAGTCGCGGTGAGTATTACGCCGATAAACACCGCCTCTATAACGACCGTTCGGTCGCCGAGCGCCTTAAAGCCGCCCAAAAACGGCACCGCCGCAAGGAACCCCAGCGCCATAGGAACGGTAACGCCCGCCGCCGCTATCGCCGTCGAGGTAAGCCCCGAGCGTTTAAGGTCGTTAAAATCGGTCTCTAATCCCGCCGAAAACAGAATCATAACTACGCCGATTTCCGCCATAATATCCAAAAAGTCCGCCTCGTTTTGCGACTGCGCCACGGGCGAAAACGAGCCGAACAAGCCCCAAATAGCCGGGCCTACCAGCAGTCCCGCAAGTATAAAGCCCACGATCTGCGGCATACCCAGCTTGCGCATAAGCATACCCAACAGCTTTGTCGAAAACAGAATTACGGCAAGGTCAAGTAAAATTCTTGTAACGTCCATAAAAGCGGTTTACCTTTTGTATCCTTTTGTATTGTTTTGCCCATCCTTTTCCGACGTTTCGCAAAACCGCCGCGCCGTAAAACCGCGCGGCCGTCCGCACTTATCGCTAGATATTATAGTCCCGTTTTTGTAGGATGTCAATAAAAATCGGATATATAAAAAAATTTTTTTAGGCTTGCGGTCAAAGCTTAAAAGCAAACCGCCTAACTAAAAACTCCCTACAAGCGGGGCGGTTTAAAACCGACTAAGCTTGTCCGGCGTTTTTTAACGCGCGGCGGGGTATTCGCGCGGCTTTTGCGGCGGCGCAAAAAAGTCGATAACATAGCCCGCAAAAAACAAAAACCGATATTCTAACGAGTTTTTAATGCCCGTCTGATTTTTGACCACGTTCTTTTGCGCCTGCCGCCGCAAGGTATAATAACAAGGAGTCAAAGCAATATGCAAAACGTCTGTCCGCAAAGCGTGGCAACCTGCACCTGCCCGCACACGTCGTGTCCTAATTGGGGGCGTTGCTGCGCGTGCGTCGAGGCGCACAGGAGCCGGTACAGCCTGACTATGTGTATGAAAATTATGCTTAAAGAAAAGGAGGAAAACGGCATTCAAACCGTTAATCCGCACCTTAATAAGGAGTCGAAATAATATGGAGAACAGCGAATTAAAACAAAAAATCGCCGACTATTTGGCGGAGAATCCGAACGAGCATCTGCGCACGCTCGCCGAGGTTTTCGCCGTTCCGGAGCGCGAAATCGCCGCCGCTTACGCGCTGTCGGTCAAGGTTCCCGTCGGGGATTTTGCGGAGGTTTGGAACGCCGCCGCCGCGTGGGAGGGCGCTATGTTTTACGTCGATCACGGCGACGTCATAGTGGAATATTCCGGCAAGCTCCCAAAGGGCGAAATTATGTTTGACGGCACTATGCTCAACCTTGAACCGGGCCCCTTTGGCGGCCACGTTTATTTAGAGAATTTGGACGCCGTTTACCTTATCAAAAAGACGCTCTACGGCACCGAAAGTCTGTCGGTTATGTTCTATAATACCGCCGGCGCGTCTATGTTCGGGCTGTTCGCGGGCCGCGACGGCCGGCGCAAAATTATTCCGTCCGTCCGCGATAGCTTCGAGGAGCTGTGGCAAAAATATTCGGTTCGCGGAAAGCTCCGATAAGTCCGCGCAAAAATATTCGCTCCGCGCGCGGTTTTTGTTCAAAATTTAACGCCACGCACACGAGATTTTAACAATCGCGGTGTATAATGGCAATAAGCATACGATAACTCGGGAAATATATTCGGTTTTACAAGGAGATTTTGGAGATTTTATGATAGACAAGGAATTGCTCGCGCTGTTGGGCGGCAACAAGAAGTATATATTTATTTGCGCCGCGCTCAATCTTTTGGGACTTTGTGCGGGCGTGGCGGTAACGGCGGGGCTGTGTCTCGGAATCGACGGCGTTATAAACGGCGTAACGGATTTGGGCGCGTACGCCTTTGCCGCCGTATGCGTTGTCGCGGGCGTACTTATCCGCTTTGTCTCGACGGTTCTAAACGGCAAATTTCTGGGAATTTTGGGCGCGTCGGTCAAAAAGGACTTGCGCAAAAATCTGTACGGAAAGTTGCTGAGGCTGAACGAAAGGGGCGCGGAGGAGCTCGGGGCGGCGGGGCTTACGCAGGTCGCCGTCGAGGGCATAGAACAGTTGGAGCTTTACTACACAAGCTACCTGCCGCAATTCTTTTTCGCCGTGTCGGCGCCGTTCGTGCTGTTCGGGGTCTGCGCGTTCGTAAACGTCAAGGCGGCGGCGGTGTTGCTCGCGTGCGTGCCGCTTATCCCGGTGTCCGTAATCTTAATGTCGAAGTACGCCAAAAAGATTTTCGCAAAGTATTGGGGCAAGTACACGTCGATGGGCGACGGCTTTTTAGACAGCGTGCGGGGCTTAAAAGAACTTAAAATTTTTAACGCGGACGGGGAACGTAACAAAAAGATGAACGCCGACGCCGAAGAGTTTCGGCGCATTACGATGAAGGTCTTGGTTATGCAGCTGTTCTCGGTTACGGTGATGGATTTGGTGGCGTTCGGCGGGGCGGGCGCGGGCATAGCGGTAAACCTTATGACCGCGGGGACTCTTAACGCCGCCGGGACTCTTAACGCCGCCGCCGTCCTGTTTTTGGTGCTTATCGCGGCGGAGTTTTTTTTGCCGCTGCGGGCGTTCGGCAGCGCGTTTCACGTGGCGATGAACGGCGCGACGGCGGGCAAAAAGATTTTGACCTTGCTAAAACTTTCCGAGCCGCAATGGGGGAGCGCGGACTTTCCCGAGTCCGCCGAGGTGCGCTTTAACGGCGTAACATTCGGCTACGGCGACGGCCGCAACGCGCTCGAATCCGCCGATATGACGTTCGCCGAAAACGCCCTGACGGCTATCGTGGGCGAAAGCGGCTCGGGCAAAAGCACGGCGGTAAAGCTGCTTACGGGCGCTAAGGTTCCCGATTCCGGCGCCGTTACGGTGGGCGGCAAACCGCTTAACGGGCTGTCGCGCGAGGGTTTTTACGGCAATTTGGCGCTCGTCAGCTTCGACACATATATTTTTAACGACACCGTACGCAACAATTTTTTGCTCGCCGCGCCAAAGGCTACCGACGGCGAGATTCGCGCCGCGCTCAAAAAGGTCAATTTGGACGGCTTTATAGAGGCGAACGGCGGACTCGACAAGCCCGTCGCCGAGGACGCTAACAACCTGTCGGGCGGTCAAAAACAGCGGCTCGCGCTGGCCGTCAACTTGGCGCGCCCTAAAAAAATCTATGTTTTCGACGAGGCCACAAGCAATATCGACGTCGAAAGCGAGGGAATTATTATGCGCAATATCGCCGCCTTAAAGAACTCCGCCGCCGTCGTTATGATCTCGCACAGGCTGGCGAACGCGGCCTCCGCCGACGCGGTTTACGTCCTTAAAGACGGCCGCGTCGTCGAAAACGGGACGCACAGGACGCTGACGCAAACGCCGACGCAAAAGCCTACGGAGTACGCGCGACTCTATAACGCGCAAAGAGCGTTGGAGCTCGGGGAGGCGTCGAATGCGTAGAAACGCGCTTAAAATTATGCTGTCGCTCGCATCGCTGTTGGGGAGCCTCGGCTTTATAATGATACTCGCCGTTCTAAACGGCGGCGCGGGCTTTTTGTGCGCCGTCGGCGTAACGGTTTTCGGCGCGCTTGGAGTCGCCAAATTGCTGGGCGAGAGCGTCGCGCTTTCCTATACGGCGATCGCGCTTTTGGCGGTCGGCTGCGGAATTCTGCGCGGATTCTTGCGCTATTTGGAGCAGTACTCGAACCATTTCATAGCGTTCAAGCTGTTGGCGGTCTTGCGCGATAAGGTCTTTAAGGCGCTCCGCAGGCTCGCCCCCGCCAAGCTCGAAAGCAAGCAAAAGGGCGCCGTAATCTCTATGCTCACGGCCGATATAGAAACGTTGGAGGTTTTTTACGCGCACACCGTTTCGCCCGTTATGATAGCGGTCTTGACCTCGGGCGCGGTGCTCGTGTTCGTCGGGCTGTTCGCGTCGTGGTATCTCGCGCTAGCGGCGGCCGTAGCGTACCTTGCGATAGGTCTTATAGTTCCGCTTATCGCGAACAAGGCGCTGCGGGCGGGCGGCGCGGCTTACCGCAAGGAGCTTGCGTCGTTCAACTCCTACTTTCTGGACTCGGTCGGCGGCGTCAAGGAAATCGTCCTGCACAACGCGGGCGAACCGCGCGCTAACGAAATCGACGCGCGGTCGGACGCCTTGCTCGCCCATACCAAAAAGCAGAACGCAAAAGCGAACCTCTCGGGCGCCGTTACGCAGGCGCTCGTCGGACTGTTTATGGCGGGCGCGGCGGTCGTCGGCGGCGCGCTGACGCTCGGCGGCGGGTTGTCGGTCGGGCGTATGATAGTCGGCGTTACGGCGGTCATAAGCGCGTTCGGGCCCGTCGTCGCGCTTTCCGCTCTTCCCGCGAATCTGTCGCAAACGTTCGCCTCGGGCGACAGACTCCTCGACCTGCTGGCGGAAAAGCCCGCTGTCGAGTCCGTCAAAAACGGCGAAAAAATCGAGTTTGAAAGTTTAGAGGTCAAGGACTTAAAGTTCGGCTACGGCGATCGCGAGGTGTTAAGCGGCGTTTCGATCGGCGTTAAAAAGGGCGAAATCGCCGCGCTTTCGGGCGAGTCGGGGTGCGGCAAAAGCACCGTCCTCAAACTCCTTCTGCGCTTTTGGCAAAAGGGCGGCGGCGCGATTTTGTATAACGGTACGGACGTCGATAATATCGACGCGCAAAGCCTTTTGCAGAACGCGACGCTCGTCAGTCAAACCACGTATCTGTTCGACGACACAATAGAGTACAACCTAAAAATAGCCGCCCCTAACGCGTCCGACGCCGATATGGTCGAGGCGTGCAAAAAGGCCTCCGTCCACGATTTTATAGCCTCGTTGCCATCTGGCTATCAAACCCGCGTCGGCGCTTTGGGCGACCGCCTCTCCGCCGGCGAAAAGCAACGCATAGGTCTGGCCCGCGCCTTCCTCCGCGGCAGCCCCCTCATCCTCCTCGACGAACCCACCAGCAACGTCGACGCCATAAACGAGGGCATCATCCTCCGCGCCCTCAAACGTCAAAAGCCCGACAAAGCCATAATCCTCGTATCCCACCGCGACTCCACAACCTCCGTCGCCGACAAGATTTACAGGCTTACGGACGGCAAAGTCCGTTTGTAAATGCCGACAATGTCCGTCGGAAGGAACTCCGCGCTTGATTTAGATTTATCTAAGATTGCTCCGAATTCCTTGACAATACGCGATAAAAATGGTAAGATTATACGGTCAGGAGAATATTATGAACGCTATCGATAAGGATATGACGATTTTTGAGGTTATTCAAAGCTGTCCGGAGGCGGCGCCCGTCTTTTTTGAGTTGGGAATGCATTGCCTGGGCTGTCCTATGTCGCGCGGCGAAACGGTCGAGCAGGCGGCAGCGGCGCACGGCGCGGATCTTTCGGTTATGCTTGAAAAGCTGAACGAAATCGCCTTAAAGCAAGAGCGCTGAATGAAGATAATCGCGGGGCTCGGGAACTTCGGCGATAAGTACGCGTACACCTACCACAATATGGGTTTTTTGGCGGCGGATTGCATAGCCGACAAGCTTAATTTTCGTTTCAAGAAGCGCGAATGCGATTCGCTTACGGCGCGGGGTTTTGTGAACGGTCAAAAGGTGATAATCGCAAAGCCGCTAACCTTTATGAACGCGTCGGGGCGCGCGGTTAGGCGTCTTTTGGACGAAAACGGCGCGACGGCCGCCGACTTAATCGTTATCTACGACGACGTCGACATCGAAAAGGGCAAAATCCGCGTGCGCGAAAGCGGCAGCGCGGGCACCCATAACGGTATGCGCGACGTGGTCGGGGTTTTGGGAACGACGGAATTCGCCCGCATAAGGATAGGCATAGGGCCGCAGGATCGCAGCCGCGATATTTACGACTACGTTCTGTCCGAAATTCCGCAGGCGGAGCGGCCGCTTTTGGCGGAAGCGGTCGAGCTTGCGGCGGCGGAGGTATTGCGGCGCGTAAATGGCGAATGATCGACGTTAGCGGCTACCTAAAACTCAGCGGAACATTGGCGGAGCTCGCGGCCGCTCACCGGGATAAAAAAAATATCTCGGTTTTTTCGTTGCACCTCGGCGAACGCGCCGTCGTATCCGGGCTTTTGGCGGACGGCGGCGACGACGGCAAAAGCCCGCTCGTATACGTTTGCGCCGACTATGTGGCGGCGCGTAAGGCGTTCGGCTTATTTTCGTGCTTTGACGGCCCGGTCGTCTTTTTGGGCGAGCGCAACGACGTTTTGGCGGGGCGAAAGTTTGCGGCGGGCGAGGCGGCCCACAACCGCGCCGCCGCCCTCAAAGCCGTCGCGTGCGACAATCCTAAAATTGTAGTAACCACCGTCGACGCGCTCGTTCAAACCTACCCCGATCCCGCCGCGTTCAAAGACCGGACATACGTTTTTACCGCGTCGGACGAGTATCCGCTCGCCGACCTTGCCGCACGGTTTACGGACGCGGGCTACGAGCGGGAGGATCAGGTTACGGCGAAGGGACGCTTTTCGCTGCGCGGCGACATTTTGGATATTTGGCCGCCCGACCGCGAAACGGGCGTAAGAATGGAATTTTTCGGCGACCTGTTGGAATCGATAAGGCTGTTCGAGCCTGACGGGCAGACGGCGGGCGAATCGGTCGGCTCCGTAGTTATCGCGCCGTGTACGGAGCTTTTCGACGGTACGGAAAGGGTAGGCTTTTACGAATTCGTAAGCCCCGCCCGCGTCGTCTACGACGAGGCCAAGCGCGTGGCGGACAACGCCGCCGCCCTCTACACCGAATACGCCAACCGCCGAAGGAGCGGCGGGGGAGCCGGCGAAAACCCGTTCGTTCCGCGCGGGGCGGCGTTCAAATTTCCTTGTCCGCAATTGGCGTTCCACACGCTCGCCGTTCAAAACCCGATATTTACTCCCGACGCCGTTTTCAGCTTTAACTCGGTTTCGCTTCCCGCCTATAACCGCGACTATCAAAAGCTGTACGACGATATTTCGGCGTGGCTTTCCAACGGCTTTACCGTCGTTTTGTTCTGCGGGTCGGAGGCGGCTAAAAACAATTTCCGGAACTACTTCGCGGAGCAAGGCGGCTTCGGCCCGGCCGTCGGCGGGCTTGTATTCCGCTCCGACGTACTCGACGAGAGCGCCGTATTTTTCGAGCAGAAAACGATTCTTATCGGCACGTATAACCTTGTTCTAAAAACGCCGCCGCGTACGGTGCGCCGCAAAAAAGGCGACGTGTTCGTCGAACCCGCCGTGGGCGGCTACGTGGTGCACAATGTCCACGGCGTGGGCTTTTGCGAGGCGGTGCGGCGGCTGGAATTAAACGGCGCGTCGCGCGACTACTTCGAGGTCGCCTACGAGGGCGGCGACAAGCTGTATGTTCCCATCGAGAATATGGACAGCCTTACAAGGCTCGTTTCGGGCGGCGAAAATCCCAAACTGTCCAAAATAGGCGGGGCGGATTTCGCCCGCGTCAAGGCGAAGGTCAAAAGCTCGGTAAAGCTTATGGCGGCGGAGCTTTTGGGGCTTTACGCCGCGCGCAAGGAGGCGAGGGGCCATAAGTACGCCGCCCCCGACGCGTTCTTTAACGAATTTTGCGACGCGTTCCCGTTCGAGGAAACGCCCGATCAGTTGGACGCGGTCGAGGAGGGCTTGCGCGACTTGACGGACGGCCGCATTATGGACAGGCTCCTTTGCGGCGACGTGGGTTACGGCAAGACCGAGGTCGCCCTGCGCCTTGCGTTCAAGGTCATAACGGAGGGCAAGCAGGCGGCGTTCGTGTCGCCCACGACCATTTTGGCGCGTCAGCACTACAATACCGTAAAGGCGCGTATGGAGCCGTTCGGCGTGCGCGTGGGTTCGCTTACGCGGTTCGATTCGGCGGCCGACATAAAAAAGACTCTCGCCTTACTCGCGGCGGGGGATATCGACATTGTCGTCGGCACGCACCGCGCGCTTTCGTCCGACGTTATATTTAAGGATTTGGGCTTTTTAATCCTCGACGAGGAGCAGCGCTTCGGCGTCCGCGACAAGGAAAAAATCAAGCGGATAAAGACGAACGTCAACGTGCTTACGCTTTCGGCGACGCCGATTCCGCGCACGCTGCATATGTCGCTTTCGGGCATTCGCGACATAAGCGTCCTCGACACGCCGCCCGCTATGCGGATTCCCGTTCAGACCTACGTTACGGAGCTTACCGACGCGCTCATAACCGACGCCGTTTCGCGCGAGGTCAATCGGGGCGGTCAGGCGTTCATAGTTTATAACCGCGTCGAAACTATCGAAAAATTTGCCGCCCGCGTGCGCGGACTTTTGCCGTCGTTGCGCGTGTCGGTGGCACACGGTCAAATGAACGAGTCGGCGTTAGAGGACGCCGTAGCGAATTTTGCGGACGGCGGCGCGGACGTTCTTGTTTGTACCACGATTATCGAAAACGGCATCGATATGCCCCGGGCGAATACTATGCTCGTCGTCGATTCCGACCGCTTCGGACTCTCGCAGCTCTATCAGCTGCGCGGCAGAGTGGGCAGGGCCGAGCGGCTCGCCTACGTGTATTTTACGTTCGACGGCCGCAAAATTTTGACCGAGGACGCCTACAAGCGGCTCGACGCCATCACGGAATACACCGAGTTCGGCAGCGGCTTCAAGATAGCCATGCGCGACCTCGAAATCCGCGGCGCGGGCAACGTTTTGGGGCGCGAGCAGCACGGCCATATCGAAAAGGTAGGCTACGATATGTACTGCAAGCTACTCGAAAGCGCCGTAAAGGAGCTTGCCGGCGAGCCGGACGCGGCGGCGGATCGGCCCGAGGTCAAGGTCTACACCGACTTTAACGCCTTCATTCCCGAGGGCTACATACGCGACCCCGATTGGCGTATGCGCGTTTACTCGCGCGTCAGCGCCGTCAAAACAAACGCCGACCGCCTAAAACTGCAAAAGGATTTAGAGGACATTTACGGCAAAATTCCCGCCCCCGCCGAAAACCTTTTAACCGTCGCCCTCGTCAAAAACCTCGCCGCCGCCATAAACGCCGTTTCCGTTACCTTAAAGCGCCGCGAATGCTCCGTCAAATTCGCCCGCGTCGCCGACCTTCCCCCCGCCGCCGCCCGGCTTGCCGCCTCTAAGCTCGACGCGACCTCCGGCAAAATCGACTTCGGCCCCGACCGCTCCGCCCTCATCCGCTATCTCCTCGCCGCCGCCAAGGCGTAAGAATTCGGTTTTTTGTGCGGTTATAATAATCACAAAAACAACCATTTTATCATTTTACTGTTTTTCCTTAATTCCTTTCTTTATCAACCCGGGGAGTGCCGGGCCGCGCTTGCTTTTGATATTTTTTTGCCGGCCGGGCCGCCGTCGCTTATAAAAAGTCGCAAAAACGAGTGGAAATTAACCGTTTTGGCGGGCGAACGTCAAAAAAAGGGCGGTTTTTGAGCGACTTTTTTTTATAGCGGTAAAATAATGGCTGTGTTTGCTTGCAAATTCCGTAAAAAAAAGATATAATATTTGAAATGGGATGTGCAAATAATGACGCAAATAGAGTTTAATAACGATTGGAGAGCGTTGGCGGACAAGCCGCAGGCGCACGATTTTGAAATCCTTCGCGACGCCGAAAGCGTAAATCTGCCTTACGACGCGTTGGCTTTTGCGCGCCATTCCTTCGATTCGCCCGCCGCCGAATGCAACGGCTACTACGGCGCGGCGACTCTTACGCTTTATAAGGAGTTTCCGCTTCTTCCGCGCCATCACAAGGTAATGCTCGACCTTCAAGGAGTTTCGGGGCTTTACGAGGCGCTTGTGAACGGTCGGCGCGTAGCGTCGGCGGCCGACCCCTCCCGGCGGGTTGCCGATATTACGGACTGCTTAAAGCCCGTCCGTAATGTACTCAAACTCAAACTTTCGCACAAGGTCGATTCGGGCAAGTATACGGGACTCGGCGTCGCGGGCGGCGTAAAGCTTTTAGTGTACGAAAAGCCGCTTCATATCGCCCCCTACGGCGTGTTTGTCGTTACCGAATCGCTTGGCGACAAGGCGCGGCTTCTTGTCGACGTCGAGGTAAAAAACGATTCGGCCCAACCCGTTTCGTTCGCGGTGCTGGCGGAGATTCTTAACGCGAAGGGCAAGCGCGTAACAAAAAAAATGCGCAAGGCGAGGCTTGCTCCGCGCTCGCAAAAAATATTCCGCTTGCCCGTCAATATGTCGCGCCATTACGCGTGGAGCGACTACGACCCCTATCTTTACGCCTGCAAGGTTTCGCTCTTATCGGACACCGACAAGCCTTTTGTTTACGACGGCGCGTCCGTGTCGTTCGGAATCCGCAAGACGGAGCTCGTCGCGCGGGCGCTAAAATCCAACGGCAAGCCCCTCAAATTAAAGGGCGCGGTAATGGCGGCCGACAACGGAATTTTGGGCAACGTGTCCGAACCCGCCGCCGAAATTATTAAGCTGACCAAAATAAGGGACGCGGGCTTTAACGCCGCGCGTTACACGGGCTGCCCGACCGACGCGGTTTTGAACGCCCTCGACAAGCTCGGTATCAATTGCGTCGTCGACATTTTCGACGCGCTCGGCTCGTCCGCTTTTTTGGGCGACGGTCATTTGTCGTTCGACCGGGACTACGCCGAAATTATCGAGTTCGCCGTCAAGACCCTGCGCAACCATCCCTCGGTCGTTATGTACGGCATAGCGTCCGACGCCGACGAAAGCTACGGGCGCGGCGGCGGGTACGAAACCGCCAAAACCGTGGCCGCCGAAATCAAAAAGTATGACCCCTTCAAGCTGTTGACGGCAAACGCGACCGAGCGCGTCCCCACCGCGTCCGAGCTTGAAAAATTCGATATTCACGTCTCTAAAACCGATCCCGCCGTCTGCGAAAAAATTATGGCGGCCTCGCGCGAAAAGGATATGTTCCGCCGCCTGACCGACGAGTACTTCGACGCGGTCGACGTTGCGGGCTACGGCTTTTTAACCCACAGATTCGCAGCCGACAAGCTGATACCGGGCCGCGTCATAACGGGTACGGCGGTAAAGTCCGACGCGCTTTTCGAATCGTTCGACGAGGTCGACAAAAGCCCCAACATTATAGGCGACTTCCTGTTTACGGGCGCGGACTTCATCGGCAGGCCCGACCCCGCCGCCCTGGACGGCCGCCGCAACGCGCTCACGCGTCCGCACATAAACACCTCGGGCGCGTTCGACATAACGCTCCGCAAGAAGGACGCGGGCTACTACGCCGAAATTCTTACGGGCAAAAAAACGTCGTCGCGCATCGTGGTGCAAAACCCCGAGGCACTCGACGAGGACCCCTCGGCGGGCTTTACCGCCGACAACACCCACCACCTTTGGAACTGGCCGCGCCACATAGGCAAGCCGATAAAGGTGCGCGTGTATTCGGCGGGCGACATAGTTTCGCTCACGCTCGACGGAAAGCCGATCGGCCGCAAGCTGGCGGGAAAGTTCAACCGCTACGTCGCCGAATTCAAGACGACGTTTTTCCCCGGCAAATTAGAGGCGGTCAGCTTTCATAAGGGAACGGAGCTTTGCCGCGCCGTACTCGAAACGGTTACGTCCCCAAAGGCCGTAAGGCTCGAAGCGTTCCAAAAGATTATCGAACCCGGCTCGCTCGCGTTTGTCGAAATTCTGGTCGTCGATAAGGAGGGCAGAGTAGTCCCTTACGCCGTGCGCGACGTCGAGGCGCACGTCGAGGGCGCGGGCAGGCTCGTGGCGCTCGGGAACGCCGACCCCGAACGAACCAACACCGGCGCCGACCACGTTTGCCCCGTCTATAACGGCGCGGCTCTCGCGGTCATACGCGGCACGGAGGAGGGCAAAATCACAATCAAGGTCGTGGGCGATGGGTTGAGTTCTTATAAGACTACTATCAAAGTCAAGCCTTCTTCCGCAGGCAAAAACGCACGTTGATCCGGGCCACGCGCGGCGGGGTATTTCAATTTGCCGCGCAATAGTGTGTATATAATGTTGACAGACAACCCAAAATTGTTGTATAATTTTTCTTGATAGGTGCGCCTCGCATAAATCGGCGGGAGCGCGCGCAAAAAAACGGAGTTATGACGGAATGAAAAAAAAGATTATTGTTTTAGTGGCGGCCGCGCTTTTGGCGGCTTCGGCGTTATTGTCGGGGTGCGGAGCGGGCTTTTCCAAAATAAAGATTAAGAGCGGGTTTGAACAGAACACCGATTATGTCGTTTACGGCAACGGCGGAATGTCGGTTCAATACGGCGACTTCATCTATTTTATCAACGGTACGCGCGGATTCGACGATACCGACGGCAAGCAAAATCTTTGGGGCGGGCCGGTCAAGGGCGCGCTTTACAAGGCCAAGCTAAACGGCAAAAAAGAGGGCCGCGAATTTATTCCGGAGCGCGTCGAAGCCACGGGATTAGAGCTCGTTTCGTACAAGGGTACGGACTACGCCGACGGCGAAACCGAGATCGATATTGTCGACGTTCAGCTTGTCGCCCCCAAGGTCATAGGCACAAGCGGCTACAAACAAGGCGGTCTGTTCGTTTACGACGACTATATCTACTACGCATCGCCCAACAACACCAAGGACAAGTCCGGCGCGGTGCAAACGCTCAAAACCGACTTTATGCGCACGCGGCTCGACGGCGGCAAAACGCAGCTCATTTTTACCACCGAGGAGGACAGCGCCGACAAGCCCTACGCTTTCTATAAGCGCGGCAATTCGGTATTTTTGGTTTGCTACTACGGCAAGAATATCGTTTCGGTCGAAATGAAAGCGGGCAAAAAGCCGTCTAAGCCGATGCTTTTAGCCTCTAACGCCACGGCGGTTTACTTCCCGCAAAGGGACGTTTACGACTCGGCAAACAACCCCGCCTGCGACCCCGAGGATTTTATATACTACACGCGCGACGTTACCCCCGACGACAGCGTCCGCACGGGAAACATAGCCATAGCTATGCGCCCCGACGGCTCGGAGCGTTTCGCGTTTTTGAGCGGCGCGACCTTTACGTTCGAGGCGGTTCGCGGCGGCGCGCTGTTCTACCGCACAAAAAATATTACGGGCTACGACGTTATCAAATTCACCAACCTGCACAACGCCCTCTACGAGCACAGCCAAAGCTATAAGGCGTACGAGGATTCCCGCCCCGAGGGCGAAAAACGCTCGCTCGACGCCGAAACGCTGTTCACGTTTACAAAGACCGACGCCACCGATTATAGCTCGGTTTACTGTTACAGAGCCGACCTCTATACCAACGTCGCCTATATGCTCGGCTTTAACGACGGCGGCGTCCGCCTTGTTTCCAACGGCGCGGATTCCGTTCAAATTCTTGCCGAGGCCGCTACGCTCCAATTTATCGACGGCAACTATATGTACTTTACCGATTCGGCGGGTACGACTCTCTACCGCACCGAGTATACCCTCGGCGTAGCCGAAAAATCATACGGCGAAAACGACGACAAGAAAGAAAAAATTTCCCACGCCGACCTTGTTTCCGGCCCCTATCCCGCCGATCTTGCCGCGGGCTACGTTATCTATTTTGCACGCGTCGACGAATGGGCGGACGGCTACGCTTTCTTTAAGAAAATCGGCGGCGGCGAAACCGACGCCGTACCCGTCTATGTCCGCGCCTCCTCCGACGAAAAGCCCCCCGAAGGCTCCGAAACCGCAACCGCCGACGACTCGACAACCGACCCCGCCGCCAAGTAAGGCGCAAAAATTTTTCAATCGGCCAAATCTTTAATAATTTAACCACCCCGGCGCTAACGCGCCACCCCTCCGTAGAGGGGAATTTTGAAAAATAGCCAAGTGCGGTATTGACAGCTTTTGCCGTTAACAATCTTTTTCAACAGTTTGTCCGTCGCTCTTGACGTATCCATTAAATTCCCCTCTATGGAGGGGTGGCGGCGGACGCCGACGGGGTGGTTGATTGTCCGCCGTAGGGCGGTTTATATATGCCGCCTGCAATGACCCTTACCACCCCGACGCTAACGCGCCACCCCTCCATAGAGGGGAATTTTTGGAAAATAACCAAGTGCGGTATTGACAGCTTTTGCCGTTAACAATCTTTTTCAACAGTTTGTCCGGCGCTTGACGGAGTACTTATATATCCCAAAAAGCGACGGAGTCCAAAACTACGTCGACGCTTGCGCCGCTTTGTTTAAGGTCGGACTTGCTTGTGGCTCCGGTCAGAACCAGAACCGAAATAAAGCCGTTATTTTTGGCGAACGCCATATCGGTGGCGAGTCTGTCGCCAACCATAGCCGTTTCGTACGGCAAAAATCCGGTCAGCTTTTTAACGCCGTCGGCAATCGGCTTATGCGGCTTGCCGCAAATTATGAACGGCTCGCGGGCCGTACTCGTTTTTATGAGCGCGGCGAACGAGCCCACGTCCGGCATATAGCCGTCTTTTTTGGGGCAATTTATATCGGGATGGGTCAAAAGATACGGCACGCCCTCGCGGATAAAATCGCACGCCGCCGTCAAATTTTTGTACGTAAGAGAGGTGTCGAACCCGATTACGACAAGGTCGGGATTGTCCGCGCAAAGCGGTATTCCCGCGCCACCGAACTCGGCGCGGAGCGAGTCCGTACCCAAAAGAAAAACTTTTTTGCCGCCGTGATACTCTTTAAGATAGTCGGCCGTCGCGTTACCCGCCGTATAAACGTCCTCCGGCTCCGCGTCAAAGCCCATACGCGACAGTTTAAGAACGTAATCGGCCCTCGAAACGGACGTATTGTTCGTCAAAAATACGACCCTTCCCCGGCGCCTCATACGCTCTACCGCCTCGCGCGCGCCCTCGATAACCTCGCCCGACAAATAGACCGTTCCGTCCATATCGAGCAAAAAACACTTTACATTATTAAGCCGCTTCATACGAGCCATTATACCACGCTCCCGCCGAATCCGCAAGCATATTCAAGCGGCTGAAAATCAGGGCGGCGGCGCGGTCGAATTTATGAGTTTGTCCGCATTCGCAAGAATATCGTCGCGTATTGGGTAAGCAGCGATATAAGCTCTATGCTGGTAAGGCAGGTATGCTCGTCCACCACGCGGATGCCGAACAGCTTGTTTATGTTGCAAAGCCGTCCGGCGTCGTAAGCCGAGCGTATCGCGCTGCGGATATTGCGTTCTATGCCGTCGGCGCGCCGCCCGCAGGTTTTGGCAAGCGCCGAATAAATTCCGTTCTTATTGTCGGGGCTTAGTTTTCGCAGCCGTAGCATCACCGCGTTTTTGATATGCAAAAATCCCTCCCGGTTGGGCATAACGCCGATGCAGATAAGGACGTTTGTCAACCAGTCATCCACATCCGCAAAGTCCGGTTCGCCCGCCGCTCTTAAAGTGTTTTCCGTGTTCATAACTTAACCTCCCTATAATAATATCATAACGCATAGCGGAGGAATAGTCAATTGTTGTCGAAAAACGCCTAAAAATAATTAGAGGGAAAACGAGGGAATCCCATACTTTTTGATACCTAAATATCGATTTTGAAATATGACGTTCATAAAGACCCCGTTTGGTAACGGAACGGACACAATATCGGGGTCAAAGACGCAAAAAATTCACGTTTAATCGGAGTATCGTTATTAAAACTTTTAAGGGTTTTATTTAAGGCTGGCCGTAGGAACGGCGGTTAAGATACGAGGTCAGCTTTTGCGGCAGAATTTTTTGTGAAAATCTGGCCGCCTTGTTCGCAAAGCCGCTCGCGACCGTTTCGGGTGGGTCGGAATCCTCTATAATTTTGACTATCGTATCGGCGACCGCCTCGGGACTCATACCGCTTTGCTCCGTTTTGGCAAGCGCCTTAACGGCCGTGTTCATCCGCTCGGCGTAGTCGCCGACCCCGGCGCCGTCGTAGACCTTGCGCTTAAAAGTAAAATCCGTCGCCGTGCCGCCGGGCAAAAGCGCGGTAACCTTTATGTTGTACGGCATAAGCTCTATCGACAGCGCTCCGGCGAGCTTTTCGAGCGCGGCCTTCGCCGAGCTGTAAAACGCGTCGAACGCGATCGGCAGCGACGCGCCCATCGAGCTTATCAAGACTATCCGTCCGCCGCCCCGCGCGCGCATAGACGGTAAAATTTGCTGTAAACAGCGCACCGCCCCAAAAAAGTTGACCTCGAACGTTTTGTAATAATCGTCGGGCTCGGTAAATTCCACGGGCGCCGCCATCGAAAATCCCGCGCAGTAAACAAACGCGTCGACCCGTCCGTCCGTCCGCAAGATTTCGCTCACCGTTCGTTTTATGCCGTCCCCGTTCCTTACGTCGGTCAAAAGATTCGTTACGCGCGTATCGGCGCACTCCGTCCGCGACGCGTTATACACCTTGTACCCGCCGTCGCACAGCTTAACCGCCGTCCGGAATCCTATCCCCGACGACGCCCCGACTATTAAAACGTTTTTTTGTGTTTCCATACCGCCTAGTATGCCGCCGCGCTTCGGCTTTTATGCGTCCGCGGCCGTTTCGGCGTTTTGTTCGGCTTCCCGTTCCGCAACCGTTTCCGCTTCTCGCTCCCCGATAATTCCCGTTTCGGAATCGGCGGCGCGTTGCTCCGGTTCGGTTTTCCCGCCGACGTCCGCGCGTTGCTCCGGTTCGGTTTTTTCGACGGCGGTCGGGTCGGGAATGATTTCGGGTTCGGCGGTCGGGTCGGGTTCGGCGGTCGATTCAAGTTCCGCAAGGCGTTTTTTGTAAACCTTGGCGTAATAGACTTCAAAGGCGATATAAAAAAACAGGCTTAACAGCATAAGCAGGTAGTAGCTTGTCATACGCCAAAGCAGCATACCGCCGTAGGCGACGGCGGAGGATACGCCGGCTATGGATACGAAAATCGACTTGAATGCGTACTCTATGCCGCCCGACGAGCCGGGCGTGGGCAAAAAGACGACGGCTGTTATGGCGAACGCCGAACAGCAAACCACAAAAAACAGTCGGTCGTAGCCGACGTCGATATTGAGCGCGCGCAGGATATAAAAGGTCATAACGTAGTAAAAGCCCATTGTAACGAGCTTTACGCCGAGGCAAATAAGGAACGTCGTTTTTTTGCCCCACAGCTCCTTGAAGGCGGCCTGCGACTGCTCGCAGTACGTCTTGAACGCGGGGACGCGCGGCCCGATAATCTTTGTTAAAAACTTTATTCCGGCAAGCGCCGCCAAGAGCCTTACGAGGACGTTTTTTAGCCGCTCGCTCGTGGCGAGGGCTATCATAAACCCGAGCACCGCAAAGTTCATCGTAAAGCCGATAATCGCTATGACGTAAAAGCCGGGGTCGGCGGTGAGCCGCCCGAAAAAGAACAGCGAGCATAAGGCGTACATACCGGTGGCTATCATCATAATGATAAAGTTCATTAAAAGCAGTCCCGTGGATTCGGCGGGCTTGACCTTGATTTTGTTTAAGGAATAGACCTGGAACGGTTGGCCGCCCGTCGAAAACGGCGTTATTCCGTTAAAAAAATGCTCCGTCATACCTATGACGTAGAGTTGACCGAACGACGCCTTCGTCTTTTTGGACTTTGCGAGTATGCACAGCGTTAGGGGCGAGAGCGCGGCGTACATTAAAAGCGCGGCGACGACTATAAGGACGTATTTTATATCGGCGGTTTTTACGGCGTCGAAAATTTCGCCGATATTGTTGAGCGACAAAAACAACAGCAGAATGAACACCGTCAACGCGCCGCCGAGCACAAGACCGCCTATTTTTTTGAGCTTACCTTTTTTCACGTTTTTAGCCATACCATTAGTTTAACATATGTTTGTGATAAAAACAAGAAATATCGGGCTTCGTTCGGTTAAAAATGTTGCTATTTTTTTTAGTTAGTGCTATAATAACCGATATATGAATGTTACCAACGCTATTAAGTTGATTCCCGCCGTCAAGGACTACATATGGGGCGGCAAAAAGCTGAAAGATTACGGCGTAAGGTCGGACGCCGGGCGGCTTGCCGAGGCGTGGGTGCTGTCGATGCATCCGGACGGCCCGTCGCTGACGGAGGACGGACGCGCGCTCGCCGACGTTGCTCCGCGAAAAACGTGGGGCGCCTGTTGCGCAAAATTTAAGGACTTCCCCGTACTGATAAAGCTGATAGATTCGGCGGCGGATCTGTCGGTGCAGGTGCATCCGTCCGACGCGTACGCGCTCAAAAACGAGGGTCAATACGGCAAGACCGAAATGTGGTACGTTATCGACTGCGACGACGGCGCGGGGCTTTATGTGGGCTTTAAGGAGGCCGTTACGCCCGGGCGCTACAAAAAAGCGGTTTCGGACGGTACGGTAACGGAGCTTATGAACTTTTTCCGCGTCAAAAAGGGCGATCGCTTTTTTATAGCCGCGGGCACCGTTCACGCGATAGGCCGCGGCTGCACGCTCGCCGAGGTTCAGCAAAACAGCAATCTTACCTACCGCGTGTACGACTATAACCGGTTAGGCGCCGACGGCAAGCCCCGCCCCCTGCACATAGAAAAGGCGCTGGCGGTTTCCTCCTTAACGCCGTACACTCCCGCCGTTTTTGAGGGCGGTTACCTTGCCGACTGCGAATATTTTACCGTCGCGCTTCGCTCCGAGCCCTTTACCGCCGGGCGCGCCGACTCGTTTACCGGCTTGACGGTCGTAGCGGGAAGCGGCGTTATAGACGGGCAAAGCTTTACCGCGGGCGACGCGTTTTATATCGGCGCGGGCGAGGCGGCGAGCGTAACCGGCTCGTTTGAAATGTTAGAGGTCTTTGTGAAAAGCCGATGAAAACAAGGGATTTAAGCCGCGGCAGTCCGCTTAAACTGCTGATAATTTTTTCGTTGCCGATGGTGCTTTCGGTCGCGTTTCAACAGCTTTACAACATAGCCGACAGCGTAATCGCGGGGCGTATGCTAGGACGGGACGCGCTGGCGGCGGTGAGCGTTTCGTACCCCGTAACGATGATCTATATGTGCGTGGGGACGGGTATGGCGGTCGGGTGCGGAATATTGACGTCGCGCGCTTACGGACTAAAAAAGACGGACGCCTTAAAGACGACCGTATCGACGTCGTTCACCGTTATACTGCTCATAGGAACGGCGATGACGGTTATCGGGTTTTTTGCCGCTAAACCGCTTTTAAGACTGCTGTCCACTCCGCCCGAAATTTTTGACGACGCCGCGGAATATCTGCAAATTTATACGCTGGGAATGGTTTTCGTTTACCTTTACAGCGCGTGCAACGTCGTGTTTCAGGCGCTGGGGAATTCCAAAATTCCGCTCTGCTTTTTGATATTTTCGACGCTGTTGAACGTCGTCCTCGACATATGCTTTTTGCTTATTCCGGGGGCGGGCGTCGCCTCGCTGTCGACCGCCACCGTCATCGCCCAAGGAACGGCCTGCACGGGCTCCGTGCTTGTGCTTTGCT
Source organism: Clostridiales bacterium (assembly GCA_031276725.1). Lineage (GTDB taxonomy): Bacteria > Bacillota > Clostridia > Christensenellales > Pumilibacteraceae > RACS-047. The sequence continues at coordinate 30,723 of JAISMM010000091.1, forward strand.
CGCTTTTGGGGAGCGTAGGGCGCGGGAACGACATAAAGCCCGGCTTCGTAAAAAAAGCGGCGGCGGTTTTTATGTCGCTGGCCGCGTTCGCCGCGCGCAAAAAAAGCTACAAGATTTTTAGTAAACCGGTACTTTTTGAAATGCTGTCGCTGGGAATCCCGAGCGTGCTGTCGGCGGCGAGCGTGTCGGTGGGTCAACTGTTCGTGCAAAACCTTATAAACGGCTACGGCACGACCGTAGTCGCGGGCTACGGCGCGGGCATAAAGATTTTTACGTTCTTCGTTCAGATTACTATCGCCGAGGCCGACGCGCTCGGGATGTTTATGTCGCAAAACGTGGGCGCCGGCACGCACAGCCGCCTTAAAAAAGGTATGGCGGCCGGTCTTTTGATAATGGCGGTAACCACGGCGGCGGCGGCGGGCGCGGGGCTTAGCCTTGCTCCGCAAATAATGTCGCTGTTTATCTCCGGCGAAAACTCCGCCGGAGTCATAGCGATAGGAACGCGTATGCTGTATATAATTCTGCCGTTCCAATTCATAGTTATAAACAAATTCGTTTGCGACGCGCTCCTAAAAAGCGCGGGCTTTATGATCGGCTTTGTAACGGGCACCTTTATCGACCTCGTGACCCGCGTGGGCTTCGCCTACCTTTTATCGTGGCTTCTGCAAAGCAGCTCCGGCATTTGGTGGAGCTGGCCGATAGGTTGGATAATCGGCACCCTTATCGCCGTCGCGTTCGTTTTATTCGCGCCGTGGAAAAAGAAAATCGCGCCTTACAACGGGGAGAACGCGGAACAAGCGGCAGCCGCCTTATAGCTTGCCCTCGATGCCCTCGGGGGAGGTTTTGATATTCGGGCAGCCTAATTGTACGCGGCGGTACGAGGGGGCGGCCCAAAGGACGGCGTTTTTGAGGATTGTGCGGATTTCGGGTTGATAGTAAACCGGGAAGGTTTCGTGTCCGGGCTGAAAATAGAATATTTTGCCGCAACCGCGCGTAAAGGTTACGCCGCTCCTAAAAACCTCGCCGCCGGCGTACCACCCCAAAAACACGGTGCAATCGGGGTTGGGAATGTCGAACGGCTCGCCGTACATTTCCTCGTGCGGAATAACAAAGCCTTGCTCCACGCCCTTGGCGATGGGGTGGGCGGGCGTCGCCGTCCAAAGGCGTTCGTGTTCGCCGATCTCGCGCCAAACCAAATCGCCGCTCGCGCCGGTAAGCGCCTTAAACGCCTTGGAGTGGTGGGCGGAGTGCAAGAATATCGCGCCCATTCCCTTGTTGACCTCGTTTTTAACGCGGGCGACGGCGTCGTCCGGCACGGCGCCGTGGCGGGAGTGCGCCCAATAGACAAGCACGTCGGTATCGTTCAAGAGCTTTTCGGACAGTCCGCAATCGGCGTCGAAAAGGTTGGCGAGCGTAACCTTAAAGTCCTTGCCGCCCAAAATCGAGCCGAGGCATCCGTCCATACCGTCGGGGTACGCCGCCGCGACGGGGGCGGGAATATCGGTTTTGTCGAATTCCGTCCAAACTGTAACTCGTATCATAAAAAGCCTCCTAAAAATTTATATTCGGGTATAACATAAGTATAAGCCTTAAAACGGACGCGGGCAAGGAATATGAGTAAATTTTTATGACAAATCTTATGATTTTTTCTTGTGAATTCTTGCAAAAGGGTGTATAATAGTATTATGATAGGACGCTTTGAATCGTCGCATAATAACGACGTTCGGCCGCTTTTGTTCGATACGAACGGTTGCTCGGCGCATTTTCACGCGAATATCGAGATTGTTTGCGTAAAGCGCGGCGCGATAGAGATTGTTATAAACGGCTCGCGCAGGGTTTTGCGCGGGGGCGAGGTTTCGGTTTCGGGGCCGTTCGACATTCACCAATACGCGCTTATCGAACCGGACAGCGTCGGGCGCGTGCTGATTATTCCCCTGACCTACGCCGCCAAATTCGGCGCGCTGACCTCTAAAAAGGTGCTCGAAGACTACTTTTTCGGCGGCGCGGCTTTTAACGAGATCGAAACGCTGTTCGGCGTTTTAGAGCGGCATATCGACGGCGACGATTTGACCACCGAGGGCATTATAGACGCGGTGCTTGGAATCGTGCTTAAAAATCTGCCGTTCGGAAGGGCGAAGTCCGTCAAAATGGAAAAGGACGTTATGCGCGACTGCCTGACCTATATAAACGCCAACTACCGCGAGGAGATTTCGCTCGAAGGCCTCGCTAAGGAATTCGGGTACTCGCCGAACCATTTTTCAAAGCTGTTCAACACGTACTTGCAGACCGGACTGCGCGAGTACGTGAACACCCTGCGCGCCGACGACGCGGCCGCGCTTATACGCGGGGGCGCGGACGTTTCGGCCGCCGCGTTCGATTCGGGCTTCGACTGTATGAGGACGTTTTACCGCGTTTTTAAGACCCGCTTTTGTATGACGCCGCGCGAGTACGTAAACCGCCGCGAGGCGCTTTTGGAGCAAGCCGCCCCCGACCCGTCCGTCGAACGCGATTTAGGCTGCTGCGGCTCGTAAGTCGCCGCGCCGCGGCCGTTTAGTCGGCCGCGAACGTCGGGCGCGCGTAAGGAGTTAATCGTAAGTTTTGACACTAAATAATACGTAAAAACATTGCGTTATAGCGCGTTCTGATATAGAATTATAAGTAAGCAAACTACTGTTAAAGGAAGGTATCTTATGTCTAAATTAAAGGTTGGCATTATCGGTTGCGGCGGCATTGCGAACGGAAAGCATTTGCCGGCGATAAAGGAGCTTAAAGACGTCGAGCCCGTCGCGTTTTGCGATATAATCGAGGAACGCGCCGTTAAGTCGAATAAGGAATTCGCCGACGGCAAGGGCAAGGCGTTTACGGACTACCGCAAGCTGTTGGAGGAAAAGCTCGACGCGGTTTACGTGTGTACGCCCAACTCCTCGCACTGCGAAATAACGGTCGCCGCCCTAAAAGCGGGCAAGAACGTTATGTGCGAAAAGCCTATGGCGATAAACTACGCCGAGGCGCAAAAAATGATAAAGGCGCGCGACGAGAGCGGCAAGCTGCTTACGATAGGGTATCAAAACCGCTACCGCAAGGACAGCCTGTACCTTAAACGCGAATGCGACGCGGGGGTTTTCGGCGAAATTTATTACGCCAAGGCGCACGCCGTGCGCAGGCGCGCCGTTCCCACGTGGGGCGTGTTCTTAGACGAGCAAAAGCAGGGCGGCGGGCCGCTTATCGACATAGGCACGCACGCGCTCGACCTTACGCTGTTTATGATGAACAACTACGATCCCCTCTATTGCGTGGGTACGACGTATCATAAGCTGAACGACCAAAAGGAGGCCGCGAACGCGTGGGGCGATTGGGACCCCTCCAAGTTCACCGTAGAGGATTCGGCTTTCGGCTTTGTGGTTATGAAAAACGGCGCGACGATAATTTTGGAGTCGAGCTGGGCGCTCAATACCGTAGACGTGGGCGAGGCGCAAACGTCGATTTGCGGAACGAAAGCCGGGGCGCAAATGTGCAACGACGGCAAACTGATTATTAACGGCGTAAAAAACAATTTGCAGTACACCACGGAGCCGAATTTGCAGTCGGGCGGCGTGGCGTTCTTTGACGGGCAGTCGCAGCGCGACCGCGACGTGGAGGCGCAGACGTTTATAGCGGCGGTGCGCGGCCAAAGAAAGCTGTATGTTACGGCCGAGCAGGCCGCCGCCGTTACGAGGATATTAGAGGGCATATACGAGTCGGCAAAGTCCGGCAAGCCCTACTACTTTAATTAGGACGCGCGGACTTTTGAACGCTCCGCCTATCCGGAGTTTTCCGTTACCCGCTATAATCTAAAAACAACGAGAGGAAACAAATATGATGATCGCTAACGTCGCCATAGTCGGTTACGGCGGAATGGGAAAAGGCCACGCCGACAGGCTGAGGAACAACCCCAAGTTCGAGCTTGCGGGCATATACGATACCGACCCCCGCAGACAGGCCGCGGGCGGCAGAGACGGCCTGCACATATTCGGGTTGCCGGGCCATATTTTGGATCGCGGCGCCCACGGCGTCATTATAGCCGTACCAAACGACTTCCACCGCTTTTATGTGGAATATTTTTGCAAGGCCGACGTTTGCGTCTTGTGCGAAAAGCCCGTTATGATGAGCTCGAAGGAGCTTAAAACGGTTCTTAAAAATATCGGCGACGACAAAAAAAGATTCTTTGCGGTCAATCAAAACCGCCGCTTCGACCCCGATTATTTGACGGTAAAAAAGATTATCGAAAATAATTCCTTGGGCGGCGTTTACAGAATAGAGTCGCGCGTTACGGGCGGCAACGGCATTCCCGGCGACTGGCGCAAGCTAAAAGCCAAGGGCGGCGGTATGATGCTCGATTGGGGCGTACACCTTATAGACCAGCTTGTTATGATGTTCCCCGGCAGCGTTATAAAGAGGATAGACTGCCGTTACAGCTATATCGCGGGGTGCGAGGTCGAGGACGGCTTTTTTGCCGATTTGTATTTTAATAACGGCGTCGAGGCGCGGGTCGTAGTCGACACGAACACGTTTATACCCGCTCCGCGCTGGCGCGTGTTCGGCTGCGACGGCACCGCCGAAATCTCCACGTGGGATCTTGACGGAAAAATCGTGCGGCCGTTCCCCTCCGACGGCGTCGAAAGACCCGCCATGACGGCCGGCAACGGGCTTACGCGCACTATGGCGTACAAGCACTCGGACGAGGTCGAAACGCTCCCCCTGCCCGCCGTGGAGCCCCTTGGCGACGCGATTTACGAAAACTTTTACGAGATGATTATGAGGGACGTTCCCCCGCTCGTTAAGTCCGACGAGACTATGCGCGTACTCAAAATTATGGAGGCGGCAAAGCTGTCCGCCGACGCCAAAAAACCCGTAACCGGCAGCTTTTAAGCGGCCTCTTTACCAAAAAGTTCCCCTCTTTGCAGAGGGGAACTTTTTTTGCGTTTTTTGCGGCGATTCGACCGCGCCGCCGCCCTGATTTTCAGCGGTCGGCTTTGGGACAGGCGCGGCCGACGTCGACGTTGTCCTTTTTGCGGTTGGAAAGCGCCTTGACGGGGTGGGGACGCTCCTCGAAACGGTAATCGATTCCCGCCTCGGCGATATATTTGTCGATTACGCCGTGGCTGGCGACGTCCGAGGGGGCGCGGTTGACGGCGTCGTTATACTTAAAAAATTCGTAGCCGTCGGGTAGGCGCGCGACCTTTGTATACTCCTCTAAAACGGCGGTGTTTTGCACGGTAGCGCCCAAAACTCCGCGAACGTACGCCTTGTTGGCCTCCTGCATATCGGTAAACGCGAGCAATTTGGGGAATTCGGCGTTTGGAATCACCTGTTGCCATTCCTTTTTTTCGTACTTTTTAAGAAGCTCCGCCGCCTTATGAAGGTGCGAAAGCTCGATATCGAAGTGAGCCTCCCAAATCTTTTTGACGTGCGGATTAACCTCGTCGTTGAGCATAGAATAGTAAAGGTAGCATTCGGTGTACTCGTGCATCAAAAGATTTTCGAGCCACGTCATAGCGGGGTCTAAAAGAGAGCCGTAATGCGTAACGTGCTGTTCCTCGATCATAGCGATTTCTAAATACAGCTTGCGCCCGAGGTCGGAAACGTACGTCGCGCCCACGTTCATATAGTAGTTCATAGTTTGCTGTTCCGCCGCCGTTATAATGTTCGTACACAGCTTTGTCGCGAGCGACGCGGACGCGTCGGAGGGTCTTTTTACGTCGTCGAACGGATAGCGATGCTCGGCTATGGTGGGGCGGCCCGGCATAATTTCGGTGTAGCGGCCCACAAGCTGTTCGGCGTAGACGCCGTACTCCATCTCTAACAAATCGGCGTAGCGGTAAAGGTGGTCGAAGTCCTCTAACAGCGCGAAGTCCAACGCCGCCTTGACGTAAGCGTCGGGCTCGTTCTGCGCCAAAACCGCCGTTAAATCCACGGCGAGTTGTTCGTACCCTATCGTCGTCTCCAAAATATTTTCGTCGGCGGGCTTTAAGAACGCCAGCCGCTTTTGCTGCTGCTGCTCGACGCGGCGCAATAAAGCAAGCTCGCGGCGCAGGTCGTTATCGGCGCAGCAGCGGTGAAAACGGTGGCCGAACCATACCTGTTCGTACTCCGCGCCCGTGCAAAGGATTATGCGGATCTTGGTGTAGGGGTCGGTTTCGCGCTTGTCGTAGGGCTTAACGAAAATCTTTTTCCAATCGTTGATGCCTTTGTCGACCGAACCCGATTTAAGCTCGAAGGGGTTAATGCTCATTGCGTTACGCTCCGTAATAATTTGATATTACAATTTTTGCCGCAATCACGACAAAACATACCCGCCCGCGCCCGAATTTTTTCGACGATTGCGGTATCGGTTTTGCGAACCCGGATTTTATTTCGGCGCTTGCGTCGAGTTTTCCTTGCATATTATCCGGTTATGTGGTATACTTATCCGGTAGTCTTACTCAACATATTATTTGCGAGGTGGCGCGTATGAAATTCGAGAGTCCCGAAAAATTGCACGAGGAGTGCGGCGTTTTGGGGTTTTATAACAACGACGGGTTCGACACGGCGCGTATGCTGTATTACGGTATGTTCGCGCTTCAACACCGGGGGCAGGAAAGCTGCGGAATCGTTACGAACGACGACGGCAAGCTGTATCACCGTAAGGAAAAGGGGCTTGTGGGCGAGGTCTTTGACGGGGCGGCTCTTAACGGGCTTAAAGGCGCGATAGGCGTGGCGCACGTCCGTTACGCTACGGAAGGCGATTTAAGAGAGAACGCCCAGCCGATCGTGTCGCGCTACTGCAAGGGCAGCATAACGCTCGCCCATAACGGCAACATAATAAACGCCGGAGCGCTCCGCGAGGAGCTTGAAACGCGCGGCGCGATATTCCAATCCACGAACGACACCGAGGTGATTATGCACCTTATCGCGATAGCCCGCACGCGCACCCATTCGGTCGAGGACGCCGTCGCCGAGGTTATGCCGCAGATAGAGGGCGCGTATTCTATGGTGCTTATGTCGCCGCGCAAGCTTTTAGGAATACGCGACCCCAAGGGTTTTAGGCCGCTTTGCATAGGCAAGATTAAGAACAGCTATATATTCGCGTCCGAAAGCGCGGCGCTCGACACTATGCGCGCCGAGTTCGTCCGCGACGTAGAGCCCGGCGAGGTCGTTCTTATCGACGAAAACGGCATAACGAGTTTCAAAAAATTCTGCGGCAAAAAGCCGTCGCTGTGCCTGTTCGAGTACATATACTTCGCGCGGCCCGACAGCGTTATCGACGGCGTGAGCGTTTATAGAACGCGCGTCGAAACGGGCAGAATTCTGGCGAGAACCTACCCCGCCGACGCCGACGTGGTTATAGGCGTTCCCGATTCGGGGCTTCACTTTGCCCAAGGGTTCGCCGCCGAAAGCGGAATCCCCTACGGCGACGGGCTTGTGCGCAACCGTTACAGCGGCCGCACGCTCATTAAGCAGACACAAAGGGAGCGCGAGCTCGCCGTAAACATAAAGCTGAACGCCTTGCGTGCGAGCGTAGAGGGCCGCCGCATAGTTATGGTGGACGATTCGATTGTGCGCGGCACGACTATGGCGAATTTGATACGTCTGCTAAAAGAGAACGGCGCGAGGGAGGTTCATATACGTTTAGGCTCGCCGCCGTTCCTTTGGCCCTGCTACTTCGGCACCGACATACCGTCCAAAAAAGACCTTATCGCCGTAAAATACCCCGTCGACGAAATCCGCAAAAAGGTCGGCGCGGACTCGCTGCACTATATGCGGCTCGAAGACCTGCAAAAAATCGGCGTCCGCTCCGACTTCGGCTACTGCGACGCCTGCTTTTCTGGCAACTATCCCGGCTAAAAACCCCGGGCAAGCCCGAATTAGCCGAATAAAACCCGTAATAAGCCGCATAATTTTTATGTTTTTCGTTTTTTTGGTAAATCTTATTGACGAAAACGGTTTTACATAGTATAATTATATTATCAAATTTTACGGAGGAAAACAAACAATGAAAAAGTTCACCAAAATCGGAGCGGTAATTCTTACCGCGCTCTTCTGTTTCGGCGCGTTGGCGGCTTGCGTGGGTAAGCCCGACAGCACGAAAGAGAAGCTTGAAAAGAAAGACTACGTAGTAGTCAAGCTGCCCGCGCTGGGAATCGGCGGCGTCGAAACGGTGCTGCTGGCGACCAAAGACGAGGAAAGCGTAACAATCTTTTACTACAAAGAAACCAAGGACGCGAAAGAGTTCATTAAGGACAAGGATAAGGCCATCGAAAAAGCCAAGTCGAGCGGTTTGAAAGCCGACGGCGACAAGATTAAGGTTAAGCGGTCGGGTAAGGCGATACTTATAGGAACCTCGAAGGCGATTAAGGCGGCGGGCAAAATATTATAGCCCGCCCGCCCGTTTTCGCCTGCCCGGCGGAAGGTAAATGAGAGAGCTGAAAAAAGAAACTAAACTGATTATCGGGATCGGGCTGACCGTAGTCTTGCTCGCCGTAATCGCGGTTATCGTTATTCTCGCGGTGGCCGCGTCAAGAAAGGGAACGCAATTGCTTTCCCTTTCTTATTCGTGGGTCGAAACGAACAAAGACGGCAGGGTCGATATTTACGACGGCCGTTTTGTGGCGCAGATCGACGGCGCGTACGCGCTTGTAAACGACAACAGGGTGATTTCTAAAAAATACGGCTCCCTAATTTTGGCGGACGGGGATAAATTAATCTACCGCTTTTTGACCGACGGCGGCGAGGGCGGCTACATAGACCGCGACGGCAACGAGACCGAAAGGGTCGCCGTCAACGGCGACTTGATTTTTGATACGGACGGCTATACCGATTTTTCGTTTACGTACGCGCGGCAAAACGGCAGGGCGCAGGCGCGGCTCGGCGACAAAAAGTCGGCCGGGTACGACGTCGTTTTTAGAAATTCCGAGGTTAAGCCGTTCGGCGAGATTGACCAGACCGACCTAACCGACGTTATTCCGCGGTTCTCCGGCGGTACGCCGGCGGGCGTGTTTTTTGCAAGGAACGGAACCGGGGACGCCGCGACGTATTATGTTAGCTCGTTGTCGGGCGCAAACGAAAGAGTTTTGGAGCTTGCAAAATCGAATTCGGTAAAGCCGATAGAAAAATTGACGGCGGAATTTATAACGTTAAACGACGGGCAAAATAATTTTACCACGTACTTGCTCCCCTCGCTTGAACAAGTTGCCGAATTGAACGGCGTAGACCCCGATAAAATTTACTCGAAAAACGGACTTATCGCGGCGGACAAGGGCGGCGAAGTGCTGTTTGTAACGGGCGGCGGCGCAAAAACGGCGGCGGGTAAAAACGGCGCGGACGCGATTACGGAATTTAAGGCGGCGGCGCAAAACCGCGCTTTGCTCGCTTATTCGGGTTCGGGCTACGGCTATTTTGACGGAAGCGTTTTAAGCCGCATTGCCGACGTTGGCGCTCTGCGAACGACCGACGGGGAGCTTTTTAGACTCGGCGATAAAATTCTTAACGCCGAACTAAAAAACGTTTTGCCGGACGTCGCGGCGGCGGAGCTTGAATATATCGCCGACGACAAACGCGAATACTACATTGTAAAGCCTTCGGGCGGCGGCGAGCTTTCCTCGCTTTACGTCTACGACGGCTCGACGCTCATAAAAAAGCTTGACGGCGTTAGTCATACCTACGGCGATAAAGACTTTTTTATAGGCGAATACGGGTACAAAAACGGCGGCGCGCGGCGCGAATACGGGCTTTATTTTATAAGCGGCGGCAAAATCTACGACGCGGAATTAAACGTAATCGGCGAGGGCGACAGTCTTCCCGCCCCCGGAGTTTTATATAAGGACGGGATTTATTCCGATTTGTCGGGCAAGCGGACAATCGGCGGCGTTACCGTTACGTACCCCGTTTACGCGCACGCCGACCTTATGTACGAAAGGGACGCGGGCGGCGCGTTTGTAAGCTTTGTAAAACCCGATACGGAAAACAAGTATACCAAAACGAGCGGCGTTATTTTTCAAAAGGCCGACGGCGTTTATTCGTTCGACGAAAGACTGGTCGCAAGCTCCGCTATGGCGGAGGGCGAAAAGGTCGAATTCGCGTATTTAACCGACCAAGGCGCTTTGGTCGTTGTAACGGACAGGGCTATGTATTGCGGCGACGACTCCGTCGCGACGCAAAATTACGAGGCGGCGTATCCGTTCGGGTCGGGGCTTTACGCCTGCGCGACAAAGAGCCGCATAGACGTTTTTAGGGCGGCAAAGCGCGGCTTTGAAAAAACGGCGTCTTACTCGGCGTCGGCCGTTACGATAACGGCGGTTTCAAAAAGCAACGTCGTATTCGCCGACGGCGGCGGCCGCGCTAGTCTTATAGACGCGGGCGGCAAAATAGCCGTTTCGCCCCGCTACGACGGTATTCTTTTGTACGGCGAATACGCGGTACTCAGACTTAAAAATCTTTGCGCCGTGGCGAGCCTTAAAGGCAGACCCGTTACGGATTTTAAGTACGTCTTCGAATCGGTCGTGCCGCTCGGCGGCTTCGCGATGGGAATAACGACCGGCGGCGGAACCGAGCTTATAAACTCTAAGGGCAGCTCCGTCGCCAAGAACGTGGCGTACGGGCGCTTAGAGTCGAACAACTACATAAAGCGCGGCGGCGTTTGGGCGCGCGACCCGAACGTAAGGTATTACTTTATAGCGGCGGACGGCGTTTACCGTATGATTAAGGAAGTAAACTAGCGGCGCGCGCGGATCGTGAAAGGAGGCAACTATGGAAAAAGTTAATAAGAACGGGCAGACTCTTGAAGAGTTTTTGGAGTCGTACGACCCGACTGTCTACCGAAAGCCGTTCATAACGGTCGACAACATCGTGTTTTCGATGGCGGACGACAAGCCCGTGGTACTGCTTATCAAGCGCGGCAACCACCCCTGCATCGGCGAGTGGGCGTTCCCCGGCGGCTACGTCAACGAAAACGAATCCTGCGAGGCGGCGGCGGCGCGCGAGCTTAAAGAGGAGACGGGGCTCGAGCTTAACGAGCCCGAACAGCTTGTAACCGTTTCGACTCCCCACCGCGACATACGCGGCTGGACGGTTTCAAACTGCTTTTTTACCGTAATCGAAAGCCCCGAGCCGGTCGCGGGCAAGGACGACGCCGACGACGCGGACTGGTTTACCATAGATTACGCGGCTAAGGACGACCTTTACGAGCTTATATTAAAGAGCGGCGGCAAGTTTTTGCGCGCCAAAATGAATATAGTGCGCACACGCGTCGGCACGATAGACCTTAACCGCTCCGAAATTACCGATTGCGACGGTATAGCCTTCGACCACGCCAAATTGATTCTTTATGCCATCGAAAAACTGTAATATAGCTCTTATAACGACCGGGGGAACGATAAGCGCGCGCAACAAAAACGGCGTGTTGTTTAGCGGCGCCGGGCTTTTGCAAAAAACGTTCGGCGGCGCTTTTTACAAAACGTCGTCGCCCTTTAACGTACTGTCCGAAAATCTCGATCTTGACGGAATCGACGCGTTGCGCGCCGCCGTCGCCGCAACGCTCGCCGACGGCGCTTGCGGCGGCATAGCGATAACGCACGGCACCGATACCTTGGCGTATTCGGCGGCGGCGCTCGCCGTGCTGCTCGGGCGCATAAATAAACCCGTCGTATTCGTTTCGGCGGCGCGTCCGCTCGACGACCCGCTTTCAAACGGCTTTGTCAATATGGCGGCGGCGCTGAAATTTATTAGGCGCGGGTGCGCGGGAGTTTACGCCGCCTGGCAAAACCCGCGCGAAAAAGTAAAAATCCACGCGGCGGCAAGGCTGTACTACACCCGCGCCGACGGCTACGTGTGGAGCTTTGCCGACGCCGCCCCCGCCGGCCGCCCGAACGCGTATGCCGCCGACCGCCCCGTTCCCCGCGCCCGCGCCGACGCAAGCGTCCCCGCCGAATCGCCGCGCGTAAGCGAAGGTTCGCGCAAGGTTATGCTCGTCCGCCCTTACCCCGGCTTCGATTACCGCGCGCTCAACGGATACCTTGTTAAAAACGGCGGCGGGGCCGTGTTCGACCCGTTCCATTCCGGCACCGTAAAAACGGACGGAGCCGATTCCGTAAACGCCGTAACCGTTCCGTGCTTTTTGGCGGCGGGCTTTAAGCGCGGTATTTTGTACGAATCGCAAACCAAGCTCGCGCAAAATATCCGTCCCGTATTCGGCGTTTCGCCGATCGCGCTCTATTATAAGGCGGCGTTCAGCGTTCATATGGACGGCGAAACGCGAATAAAATACGTAGAAGCCGATACCGTCGGAGAATTTTTTGATAAATTTGAAAATTATTGGCCCTAAAACGTTGAATTTTTGAAAAGGTTATGGTATAATATTTGTAATGGACCCACCTACTATATGGCTTTTAATAGCGTATATCGCGTTAATCGCGCTGTCGGCGTTCTTTTCCGCCTCGGAAACGGCGTATTCTACGGCAAGCCGCGTAAGACTGCGCACGCTCGAAGCGGCGGGCAACAAAAAAGCGGGAAAAGCGTTGAAGACGATCGACAACTACGACCGTCTGCTTTCGACTCTGCTTGTGGGCAACAACATAGTCAACATTACGGCGGCGTCGATCGCCACGCTGATTTTTGCCGACCTTTTGGCAAGCCGCGCCAACCTGGCGGTTACGGTGTCGACGATCGTAACTACCGTAATGCTGTTGATATTCGGCGAGATTACCCCCAAAAGCGTCGCAAAGGAACGGCCCGAGGCGTTCTGTATGTTGATGAACCCGATCGTCCGCTTTTTTTGTATGCTGCTGACTCCGGTAAACGCCCTGTTTATGCTGTGGAAAAAACTGCTGAAAAGCGTTTTCAGACTTTCGCGCGACAGCGCCGTTACCGAGGACGAGCTTAAAACCTACGTCGAAACGGCGGAAAACGACGGCGAAATTACGGGGTACGAAAGTCAACTAATTCGCTCGGCGATAGAGTTCGACGACCTCGATATTTACGACATTATGACGCCGCGCGTAAGCGTCGTCGCCGTCGAAGAAAACGCGGATATGGACGAGGTCGCCGCCGCGTTCCGCGAGCACGGCTATTCGCGGCTGCCCGTCTACTCGGGGACTATCGACAGCGTTATAGGCGCGGTGCACCAAAAGGATTTTTACGAGCTCGAAAATAAAAGCGCGGCCAAATTGAAGGACATTCTAAAACCGATCGTTTGCGTGTCGCGCACAATGCGCATAAGCGCGTCGCTGCGCCTTATGCAAAAGGAAAAAGTCCATATGGCGGTCGTTGTCGACGAGTTCGGCGGCACCTCGGGAATCGTGACTATGGAGGACATTATCGAGGAGCTTGTGGGCGAAATTTGGGACGAACACGACGAGGAGGAAATCCTTATCAAAAAAATCGACGGCGATACATACGCCGTGTCCGGCCTTGAAAACCTTGAAACTATGTTCGAAACGCTCGGTCAGGACGTGCGCGAGGAATTCGCCTCTACGACCGTCGGCGGCTTCGTAATCGAAAAAATGGAGCGCATCCCCATCTCCGGCGAGAGCTTCGACTATCAAAACCTAACCGTTACCGTCACGAAAGCCACCCACAAAAAAGTCGTCGAGGTCAAGGTCAAAATCAACCCCCAAGAGGAAGAGGACGAATAAACCGCGCGGGTTTAAGCCGACGGATTTTTCAGCGGCCGCTATTTACTAATTGAACCGCCCCGGTTGTGTATTTGGCTTGTCCGCTACTATCGGGGTGTCCCCAAAATTCCCCTCCGGGGAGGGGTGGCAACGTAGTTGCCGGGGTGGTTTCCCATTGCCCGCACTCGGTTGTTTCCTTGAATTCCCCTCTATGGAGGGGTGGCACATAGTGCCGGGGTGGTTGATTGTTTTTGCAGGTCGCCTTGTAAAAGCGGTAGCGTTAAGACCCCCACCACCCCGTCGGCATTCGCCGCCACCCCTCCCCGGAGGGGAATTCAAAGGATATGCCGATAGCGGCGGACAGGTCGTTAGGTGAGATTATTAAACGGTAACAATTATCAATAATCACTTGACTATTCCCCAAAATTCCCCTCCGTGGAGTGCCTCGCCTTGTTGACGGGCTTAGCTCGCAAGCTCGCACGCCCTACAAACGGCTTCGCCGTTTGGCGGCTCGGTTCGTGGCAACGGAATTGCCGGGGCGGTTGATTGTTTTTGCGGGTCGCCTTATAAAAGCGGTAGAGTTAAGATCCTTACCACCCCGTCGGCGTTCGCCGCCACCCATCCCCGAAGGAGAATTCCGGGGAGTCGCCGAGTGCGACCGATGAGCCGTTAAGAAAAAAATGCCCGCCCGCCGCTATCGGCGTATTTCTTGAATTCCCCGCTGCGGAGGGAATTAAGCGGTTCAACTATTAAGAGATAGTCGCTAATATTCGGTAGGGAAAGTAGGGATTTCCCTACTTTCCCTACCGGTTAAAAGCGATATATTATCGCAAGCCGTTTTTTAAGTCAAAAACTCTAATCAAAAAACTCTAAAATAAAGACGGCTAAATCAAATTGACATTTTGGGCGGAATCTAGTATACTCATAGTATGGGATACACTGCATTGTACCGCAAGTATCGGCCAAGGACGTTCGACGACGTTATCGGGCAGGACTTTATTACGGTTACGCTTAAAAATCAAATCAAGAGCGGGCGGGTCGGCCACGCTTATTTGTTCGCGGGCAGCCGCGGAACGGGCAAGACGAGCTGCGCGAAGATTTTCGCGCGGGCGGTCAACTGTCAAAACGCCGACGGCAATCCTTGCGGCGAATGCGACGTGTGCAAGGGGCTTGCGAACGAAAATAATATGGACATTCTTGAAATCGACGCGGCGTCGAACAACAAGGTGGACGAGATCCGCGAGCTTCGCGAAAAGGCGCAGTATTTGCCCGTGTGCGGCAAGTATAAGGTTTACATTGTGGACGAGGTTCATATGCTTACCGACAGCGCGTTCAACGCCCTGTTAAAGACGCTCGAGGAGCCGCCCGCGCACGTCATATTCATTTTGGCGACCACCGAGGTTCACAAGCTGCCCGCGACCATACTGTCGCGCTGTCTGCGCTTCGATTTTAGGCTGGTGCCCGGCGGCGAGCTTACCGAACGGCTCAAAAAGGTATATAAGAGCGAGGGCAAAAAGTACGAGGACGACGCGTTAAAGTTTATAGCCGAGTGCGCCGAGGGCAGCGTACGCGACTGCCTTTCGATAGCGGATATGTGCCTTAATTATAAGGACGGACCGCTGACGCTTTTTGACGTTCAAACGATTTTGGGCGCCGCCGACAAGAGCAAAACGGCCGCCTTATTCAACGCCGTCGCCGCCTCGCGGCCGGGGGACGCTTTGCTTTGCATAAACGAGCTTGCGTCGTTGGGTAAGTCCATGAGCCTTATCGCCAAGGAGCTTACCAAGTACGCCCGCGACCTGCTTGTTATAAAGACGACGGGCGAGGCGCTTATCGTGGACACGAAAGAAAATTTGGAGGTGTTGCGCCGCGAATCGGAGGCGTATTCCGTCGACCTACTTTCCGCCGTGATAGAAATTTTTTCGGCGATCGACGCCGAATTGCGTTACTCCGTAAGCCCCAAAATAGTTTTAGAGGCGGCGGCGATACGCGCCTGCAAGCTGTGCGGAACCGATCTTTCCGCGTTGGAGGAACGCGTTCGGCGGCTGGAATCGGGCGTAATTGCCCCGCAAAGGCCGTCGTTGTCGGAGCCGACCGCGGCGCCGCTTGCCGACGGCGCGAACAAGCCGACCGACGCCAAAAGCATTTGGGGGCGGATGACGACGCTGTTCCGCAACGGCAAGCAGATGGCGCTCTACGCCCTCGTGGGCGGCCACACCGATTACGAGATCGACGGCGACAAGCTCGCCGTTTACGCCGCCGACGAAAAGTTTATGCAGTTCAACGACCCCGCTATCGCGGACGCTATCAACAAGGCGCTTTTGGTGGACAAGGTCAATCTTACCCTAGACGTCCGCCGCCGCGCCTCCGACGTCGATATGGACGGCGAAATCAACAAAATCAAAAGGCTTATCGGCGACGCCAAGTTAAACGTTAAGCAGCGTTAAGCGGCGTTAGGCAAATTAAATTATTACGCAAATTTATTAAAAGGAGAGATATTATTATGGCGGGTTTTAAGGGCTTCGGAGGCGGTATGAATATGCAGCAGATGATGAAGCAGGCGCAAAAAATGCAGGAGCAAATGCTTAAAGCGCAGGAGGAGTTAGAGGATACCGAGCTTACGGGCGAGGCGGGCGGCGGCATAGTTACGGTTACTATGAACGGCAAAAAGAGGATGCTCGGCGTTTCGGTCAAGCCCGAGGCCGTCGATCCCGACGACGTCGAAATGCTCGAAGACCTTATTTTGGCGGCGTATAACGACGCTTACGAGCGCGCCGGGGAGTTGGAGCAAGAAAAGCTCCCCATGGGCGGTATGGGCTTTTAGCGGCGTATGAAACAGCTCGACAGCATAGCCAGGTTAATCAACAAGTTTACCAAACTGCCCGGGGTGGGCGTAAAAACGGCGCAACGCTACGCCTACGGCGTTATCGATATGTCCGAGGCGGACGCCGCCGAATTTTGCGCCGCTATCGATGACGTTAAAAGGACGGTGCGCTACTGCTCCGAGTGCGGCAATTTTTCGGAGTCGGAGCTTTGCGCCGTCTGCAAAACGCGCGACAAAAGGATTATAACCGTCGTCGCGTACCCAAAGGACGTTCAGGCGTTAGAACGCGCCTCGGCGCTCAAAACAAGCTATCACGTCCTGCACGGCACCCTCTCGCCGCTGGACGGCCGCGGCCCCGAGGACATCCGCATCAAACAGCTTCTTGCCCGTCTTGACGGCGTGGAGGAGGTCATTTTGGCGACCAACCCCGACGTCGAGGGCGAGGCGACCGCCATGTATATCGCCAAGCTCATAAAGCCCCTCGGCATAAAGACCACCCGACTTGCCCAAGGCATCAGTATGGGCAGCGACATCGAATACGCCGACGAGGTAACCCTCGCCCGCGCCCTAACCTCCCGAATCGAGATATAGTTTGTAATTTTTAAGGAGCGATACGGTATGAACGAGCAAGAAATATCCGCGCAGCCGAGCGAAGTAAAACAACTGTTTGATGCGTTGACCGCGCAATCCGGCCGAAAGCCGGAGCCGCCGAATAATGCCCCGGATAAATTCGGAGCCGCTAAAAATTTGCCGGCTTCTTACATAGAGTTTATGAGTTTAACGGACGGTTGGGACGAGGTCGGCGCGGGTTATATCTACGGAACGGCGGTAGGCAAAAATAAAGACAATATGTTTGTTTATACAAACGAGGAATGCAAAAAAGATATAGAAAAATATTTTTATGACCTTTACGACGGCGAATTCAAAGCCGACGATTTTACGTTTTTCGCGGACGACGGAATGGGCGGCTACTATGCGTTTTCAAAAAGCGAACGCGACGAAAAGGTTTTTTATTTCGATCACGATTCCCCCGGAACGGTAACGATTTATCCGGATTTTGTTCGATGGTTAAAATATAAGTGCAAAAGCGACTGCTTGTTTATGCCCGACTGCATTACCGTTCAAACGGCGGCAAAAAAAGCTATTTGGGCGGC
>JAISMM010000073.1 GCA_031276725.1 Clostridiales bacterium
GAAAACAGTCAACCACCCCGGCGGCGTTCGCCGCCACCCCTCCCCGGAGGGGAATTTGGGGGAAATGGCAAGAGCGGAAAACGGTCAACCACCCCGGCGGCGTTCGCCGCCACCCCTCCACGGAGGGGAATTGGGGGAATTTACGCGGACGGGGCGACGGCGGCGTACACTTTGAATGAAGGCGGTTGCCCCATGGTTTCCAACTCACCCGCTTCGCAGCTTATTTCAAAGTACAGGGTTTGCCCGTTAAGCACCGTAAAGCTCGGATAGTATTTTGTCTTGTTCGATTCGTCCGTGTTGCCCGTTTCGCCGGTAAATTCTTCATAAATCTGCGTTTTAGCAACGCCGTTGTCGCGGTACGCTTTGAGCGTCTTATGGGTATACCAACCCATTATGTCAGCATCCGCGTTGTTTTCAAAGCACTTTATGAATTCGACTACTACGTCGGCTTTGGCTTGTACGGCGTAGATAAACGAGCGGCCGTTATTCCCCGCGCGGATTTGCCACCCATTATATATTCCGCTATCGCCGGTGTCGGCGGCGGAAAGCGCGACGGGAGATTCGGACGTTCCCTTAAAGAATTTGTAGTCGACGTATGCGTTGCTCGTTACCCAATCGTAGTTTGCGGCGACGAAGGGAGCGTACAAATCGATCAGCCTGTCGCCTACGCGGCCGTGATCCGTGCCTTTTGTGTAGCCCATCATGGGAGAGGCGTCGGGCGGCGGCGCGGGTTTGTCGGCGTATTGTTCGCCGTCGTCGTCGGAATTGAATACGCGCACGTCGTCGATATAAACCGTCGACCTATTAACGCCGAACTCGCCCGAGTTAACCCAAAACGACATTTTTAAATCGTATTGCAGTAAATTTCGGATAGGCGCTTTGCCGGAAGTCGCGCCGAGTTCGTTCGGCTCCAAATCTACGACCCACCTGTACCACGTGTCCGCTTTGAATTCATAGTAATCGGTGGAGTTTGCGCCCCCGGTGCGCTTCTTGGCTACCGCATCGCCGTAGAGGTCGTAGACCGCCGTATCGTAGTACACTCCGAAGTAGGCGGGGTCCGGATCCTCCTTTAACAACAGCACGGCGTCAACGCCGTCGGGAAGCGTATAGCTGAACCAGAACGACAGCTTGTCGTAGTCGGAATAGTTGAGAATTTGAACGTTGTCGCCGAGCATAGCCTCGCCCGCGTGCCACGTGGTTTGCGCGGCGAATATGTCGACGCTGTTGGAATGTGCGCCGCCGTGCGCGACCTCGTCGCTGATTTCGGTCGCAAAAAACTCATTGTCGGGCGCAAGACCGTCCTCGAACGTCATTTTTGTCCAAACGATAACGTCGGTATCGGTTTCGTTACCCGACGAATCGGTCGCCTTGACGTTGACCGTGTAGGCGCCCTCCTTGCTAAGCGTTATTTTGCCGTCGTTGTCGGGCGCTTCATCCTCGGTAGTGCCGTCGGGCTTTTTGAAGTGCGCGGTAACGACGGGCGTAATGGACTCGCCGCTATTGTCGGTAACCGTAATGCCGGATATATCCAGCACCGTGCCTACCGCCGTAATGTTCTTTTCGGCAAAGTCGGCGGACAGCTGCGGCGCGGTTTCGTCGTAGACGTTGAGCTGATAGCTTTTTGCGGTGCTGCCGTTTTCGCCGATAGGGACGGTGTAGGTTACGGTGTAGTCGCCCAAAACGGCGGGGGCGAACGTGCGCTTGTCGCCCGCGGCGGGGGACGTTTCGACAGCCGCGCCGCCCGGAGCGGTTACGCTAACCGTCGCCGGGTAAAATATGCCGTCGTCGCCCTCGGCGCTTACGGGGTCGATCGCGCAGATCTCGCCTATTTCGCAGTATTGAAGGCTTGAATCGACCTCGAACTTTTTGACCAAAACTTTTCCGGCGGTATACGGAACGCCCTCCGACCAGTCGGAATCGGAGTAAGAAACGCCGTCGCCGACCGCCTTAACTTTGAGCGTGTAGGCGCCGTTAGCAAGCTCCGCAAGGGAGTAGGACGCCGCCGTTACGGCGTATTCCTCTAAGAATCCACCCCCCCCCGCGGCGGAAACGACGTAGCCGTTCGCCGACTCGACCGCCGTCCACGTCAGCTTTTCTTCGACTCTGTCGACCACGACGTTGCCGGGGACGGACAGTTGCGGCAGTCCCGTCTTTTTGTTGCCGCCGCACGCGAACGCGAAGCCCGCGAACGCCGCGCAGAGCAATAACAGCCCCGCGCACATTAACCTTGTTTTTTTCATTGTTTTTGCCTCCGTTATATTTTTTTTATTTTATTTATGTAAACACGCCGACCGTTCTTGCCGGTATGGAATTTTTTTTGCGCTATATCGCCGCTCGTTAATTCAGCGTAACCTTGATTTTTAGATCCGCGCCGTAAATCCCCGTGTTGGACTCGGGGCGGATAGTTATGTAGTAAACGCCGCTATGGCCGGGCTTGAACGAAAAGCTTTCGGCTTCGGGCTGACCCAAAAGGTCGCGGTAGTCGACCGCTTTGTCCTCGATATCGGCGGAGTAAATATTGTAGTGCCATATATCGCCCGAGGGACGCTGCCACGACAATTTTAATTCGCCGTCCTCGAATTTGACCGCCGCCTTTACCGGCATACCCGGCGCGTCGGTGTTGTAGGACGATAACGCGGCGCCCGTGTCGCGCTTTGCCCACGCGGCAAAGTCGAACGGCTTGGCGTAGGGCGTCGCCCCGGCGTTAATAGCGTCGGCGGGAGTCAAGTCCATACAGCGGAATACGGACGTATCCTTTGCGTAGTAGCGGTTGTCGGCGAACTTGTGCCACGGCATATCCGAATTGACGTAATAAATCTTTTTGGGGTTGTCGCCCGTGTAGACCACGCGGTTGGACGTGAATTCGTTGCCCGTCCAATCGGGGTCGCCCTCGGATTGCGCCGTGCGGAACATAGCCTTGCCGTCGGGCGTGCCGACAATAAGATTGTTTGTGATTTTGAGGTTGCGGACGGCGTGCATATCGTCGGCGACCGCGTTATACTTTTGGGTGAAATCCATAACCGTTAACTGGGCATTCTGGTTTGTTCCCGCTTGATTATTTTCGATGCGGTTGTCGCGGATAAAGCTGTTTTGGTTTGCCATAGTGCCTATGCCGCTGCCCTCGTTGCCGTAGGCGTGGTTGTAACGCACGTCGATGTTGGTGGTGTTCCAATCGATGTCGATCGACATAGCGTCGGCGGCGTAATCGGACGACTCGTTGCCGTAGGATTCGTTGTACATTATGTCGATCGAATCGTCGCAAATCGCCATCATACCCGTTACGCCCGACTCCGCGCGCACGGCGTTAAGACCCGTTTTGTAAACAAGGTTGCGGTTCATGGTGCCGCCCGTGGCGCTCGCTATGTACATGCCGACGTTGCCGACGTCGTGGACGGTGTTGCCGTCCATATGCACGTCCTTAAACAACGTAAATTTGCCGTTAAGGTGAGCGGGGCTTGTGATTCTGCCCTCGGATACGATTCCGCAGCGGCCGATAGCGGACACCGTGTTGCCGTATATGTAAAGCCCGGTCAGAACGTCGGAGGGGCTTGACGCGAAGGTGTTTTCGGTGCTTAAAACGAAGATGCCGAACGTCCGTTTTGACGTTCCGTTGCCGGTAACGGTGTTGTTGACTATATAAACGTTGCGGAATTTATTGGCGCCCGCGTAGCCGTAATAGAACCGTATGCCATAGCCGGAGCTGCCGTTGGGCTGCCTTTTTTCGGACCCGTTGACAATAACGTTTAAATCGCGCAAAACGACGTTGCTGCACTTTACAAAATTCAGGACGTTGCCGCCCGCCGGCGCGTTTTCGAACAGCGGCTTTTCGCCCTCGCCGTAGGACGCGAACGTTACGGGGTTAGTGTCCGACCCGGATACGTTTACGCCGTCTAAATTGAGGGGGCCGAATTTGCCGCCGCGCTTGAACAGCACGCTTACGCCGGGCGCAAACGGCAAACCGGGAACGTCGGCGAGCGTTTTGGGCGAATCGGGCGACAGTCCGTCGTTTGCCGGCGCGCCGTCGTCCGCTATGTAATACGCCGTGCCGACGCTTTGGGGGTAGACGGGCGATTCGGACGCTAGCCCCGTCGAGAGCGTGAATTCCACGTCGCCAACGTCGACCGTTTTAGTCGACTTGCAGCCCGAAAAGCCGGACAGCGCCGTAAAGAGAAACGCGCAGCAGATTAGAATTTTTGTCGGAATTTTTTTCACAATGACCTCCTTATTATTTGAGCGTAACCGTTATTTTAAGGTCGGCGCCGTAAACGCCCGTGTTGGATTCGGGGCGAACCGTTATGTAATAAACGCCCTTATGGCCGGGCTTGAACGAAAAGTTTTCGGCTTCGGTTTGACCGGATAAATCGCGGTAGTCGACCGTTTTGTTCGCGGCGACGGCGACGTAAACGTTGTAGTGCCACACGTCGCCCGAGGGCTTTTGCCACGACAATTTTAAGTCGCCGTCCTCGAATTTGACGTCCGAAATTACGGGCTTAGCCGGCGCGGCGGCGCTGTACGCCGTAAAGGTGGAGCCCGCGTCGCGGAGTAACCACGCCGCGAAGGTAGTGCTGTCGGCTACGTAGGGCGTGCCGGCGTTTGCGTCGGTGCATTTGAATACGGACGTATCGATCGCGTAGTAGCGGTTGTTTGCGAACGTATGCCACGGCGCGGCGGTAACGACCTCGACGTACTTAACCGTGTCGGGGGCGGAGCCGTTGTAGACCATACGGTTGCCGCTAAACTCGTTGCCCGTCCAAGTAATGTCGCCGTAATGGTGATAGGCGCGGAACATAGCCTTGCCGTCGGGCGTGCCTATAACAAGGTTGTTCGTGATTTTAAGGTTGGTAACGGCGAACATACCGTCCGCGATTCCGACGGGTTCGTCGCGGATGGTGTAGTCCCCCACGGTAAGCTGCGCGTCCTGATTCGTCCCCGCGTCGTTATTCTCGATGCGGTTGTCGCGGATAAAGCTGTTTTGGTTCGCCATAGTGCCTATGCCGCAACCCTCGTTGTTATAAGCGTGGTTGTAGCGTACGTCTATGTTTGTGGTGTTCCAGTCGATGTCGATCGCCATAGCGTCGACCGTAGTGCCCGCGTTGCCGTAGGATTCGTTGTACATAATGTCGACCGAATCGGCGCAAAGCGCCATTATTCCGCAGACGCCCTCTATATTGATGTTCTTCTCCTTGGGGAGTCTGCCCGTGTTGTAAACAAGGTTGCGGTTCATAGTGCCGTCCGTGCCGCATACGATATACATACCGATTTGACCGACGTCGTAGACCGTGTTGCCGTCGAACTTGAAATTCTTGAACACGTCTAATTTGCCGTTGTTTACTTGATTGCCCGACAGCCAGCCTGCCACGCGTATACCGCTCCTGCCGACGTTATGCACGGTGTTGCCCAAAATGTACAAACCCGTTAAAACTTCCGACGGGCAAGAGGCGAAGACGGTTTCGAGGCTTTGAACCTGAATGCCGACGATATTCTTTGTGGTGCCGTTGCCGCGAACCTCGTTATTGACTATGTAGACGTTTTTGTACTTGTTGGCCCCGGCGTATTGATAATCGAACGCGATGCCCTCGCACACGTCGTTTAACTCGTAGTTGTTTAATATCTCGTTGCCGGTTATGTCGACGCACAGGTCGCGCACCACCACGTTGCTGCATTTGGAAAAACTCAAAGCCCTTCCCGCCTCGCTCTCGAACAGCGGCTTTTCGCCCTCGCCGTAGGACGCGAACGTTATCGGGTTAGTGTCCGACCCCGCGATCGAAACGGCGCTCAAATTGAGCGCGCCGAACGTGTCGCCGCGCTTGAACAGCACGCTTACGCCCGGAACAAAGTTGATATTTTGAACGTCGGCAAGCCTTTTGGGGGCTTGCTCGCTGCGTCCGTCGTTTTGCGCCGCGCCGTTTGCGGCTATATAGTACTTGACGCCGACGCTTTGGGGATAGACGGGCGACTCGGACGGCAACCCGCTCGAAAAAGTATAGACTCCGTCCGCTAAGCCGTCCTGCTCGGGCGCGTCGTAGCTTACGGCGCCCGACCAATCCGAATCGGCGTAGTCCGCGCCCTCCCCGCCCGAGGCGCGCACTTTTAGCGTGTACGCGCCCGGGGTAAGCGGCGCAAGGTCATAAGCCGCGTCGGTTACCGACACAAGCTTGCTTGCGTCCGAGCCGCTTTTTGCGACCGACACCTTGTAGCCCGACGCGTTTTCGACCGCCGTCCACGTAAGCGTTTTTTCGGCTTTGTTCACCTTTACGTCGGCGGGAACCGCGAGCTTGCGCGTCCCCGAACCGCCGTCCGTAACGTTGCAGCCGAACGCCGAAAAAGCGAACGCCGCCAGCAGTACGAATACCGCAACCCTCTTAAAAATTCCTTTCATCGACCGTGTTCCTCCTTGATTTTTTTAGACAATCCGGGGTTATTCCCCGTAAAGCTCCTGTGCGCCGGCATTTTTTGCCCGTATGTATTGGTCGCCGTCCTTTTTGTACTTGCTTACCAAGCTGTTCCACGCGGCTTCGCGTTTGGCGGCCGCGCCGTCGCCGAGGTCTTTTACGATCTCCTTATATTTGGTGGCGGCAAGCTCTTCGAGCTGCGACATTTTGAGTCCGTAGCTTTTGTCGACCGAAACGTAATAAAGGTTCGGCACGGTTTGGTGCTGCGACTTGCCCCACGCGTCGAGCAGCTGCATTTGTTCGTTATAAAAGCGGATTCCGGGATCTATGCGCGTAGTCCACGACACCAGCGATTTAAGTCTGAATACTCCGGGCGCGACGCTGTTGTGATAAAGCGTCTTGACGCCGCCGCCGTCGGGGTCCGTCCCCAAAAGGCTGACGATTTTGCCGTCCTCGATTTTGTAATGCTCGCCCTCGATGCCGTAGTCCAAAAGGCGCATACCCTCCTCCGACAGCATATAGTCCATTATGCTCATAATACGCTTTTTCTTGTTGACCGAAATGTCGTTGTTGATAGCGCGGTAGCCGTAAAGATTGGGGAACGCGTAGGTTCTTTTTGTTCCGTCCTTGCCCGTAACGGTGGGCATAGCGCGAACTACGTCCGAAAGCGACTTGCCGCCCGGAACAAACGTCCTCATATTGTCCAAAATGCCCAAGCCCATCGGATAGGTGGCGTTATAGGTTACCATTCCCGCCTTGCCGACTTGAAACTCGTTTTTCATAACCGGCTGCGTGGTGATCGTGGCGTAGGTAGAATTGATAAAGCCGTTGTCGTACATATCGGATATGAACATAACCGCTTCCTTGGCCTTGTCGGATATTACTTCCGGCTGCCACTTGCCGTCCCCGTCCTTATACCAGCCGTCGGCGGACACTCCGAACATAGTCAACAGCGGGTACCACCAATAGAGTCCGCCGTCCTTTGTCATAGCGTAGCCGTAGGTGTCGTTTTTGGAGTTGCCGTCGGGGTCGCCCTTAGTGAACCCCTCGCACAAATCGTAAAAATTAAGGTAATTAAAATTTTCGTTTTCGGGGTCGACGAGCGGTCTGCCGCTTGTGGGCGCCCAGTTTTTGGCGACAAGGTTAGTGTACCAGTCGCGCCTGTAATACATAGCGTGCTCGTTTACGAGCGCCGAGTCCGTTTCGTCGTTCATAACGATCGGATAGCCGTAATAGTCGCCGCCCAACAGATGCTTCATCTCCTTTTCGGGGTAGCGCGAAAACGCCTTTTTTAGGTTGGGATATTCGTCCAAGTACTCGGAGTAGTTAAACAAAAGCCCGTCGCTGAGCATATCGGAATAGAGCGGCTCCTCGCGCGTGTGAAAGAATACGTCGGGGACGTCGCCGCCGCCGATATATTGACCCAAAACCTGCTTCCAGCCCGCCGACGAGCCGTTAAGAACCTCGAACTCCACGTCGAACTTGTCCTCGATTACCTTCATAATCTTTTCGGTGGACTCCGTCGGCGACTGCAAATCGTCGTAATCGATGCCGAAAAACGAAATCGTCAAATGCTCCGCGTCTTCGCCGTCGCCGTCGTCGTTGTTTCCTCCGCCAAAGCACCCCGTCAGCGCGAATACCGCCGCCAACGCCGCGACTATTCCTTTTTTCCATCCTTTGAACATAATAAAAACCTCCTTGTTTTTTGTTTGTTTTATTAGCCTTTTACCGAGCCTATCATTACGCCCTTTGTAAAATGCTTTTGCAAAAACGGATAAACCGCCATAATCGGCAGGAGCGCGACGACTATCGCCGCGTACTGCACGCTTTGACCGATTATTACGGGACTGCCGCCGATTTCGGTATTTGTGGCGCGGCTGCGTTCGATAATTATTTGCAGCGTGTAGGCGATCGGCCTAAGCTCCGCCTTTTGTATGAACAACAGCGCGGTAAACCAGTTGTTCCACGTTCCCACCGCGATGAACAGCGCGATCGTCGCCAAAACCGCCTTCGAGAGCGGCAACACTATGACGGCGAACACCTTAAAATTGCCCGCGCCGTCGATTTTTGCCGCGTCGAAAAGCTCCTCGGGCAGCTCCTTAAAGAACGCCATCATAACGAGCGCGTTGAAGACGCTGAAAAACTGCGGAATTATAAGCGCCAAAATCTTGTTGAGCAGTCCGAGCGAACGCAGCAAAATGTAGTAGGGTATGAGTCCGCCGCCGAAGTACATTGTAAAAACTATGTAGAACATAAACAACTTGCGCCCCGGCAAAGTCTTTTTGGTGAGCGCGTAGGCGGCGAGCGACGTAACCGCAAGCTGATAGAGCGTAACCGCCGCCGTGATGATTACCGAGTTTATAAACGCGCGGCCGAAATTGTACGTTCGGTCGTTAAAAATCGTTATGTAGCCCTTTATTTGCCAATTCTTGGGCCAAAGGACGAGCTTTGCGCGCATTATGTCGTAATCGGACATAAAGGACTTGCAAATAATCTCCCAAAACGGAAGCACGACCGCCAACGCGAAAATTCCGAGCAGAATAAAGTTCGCCGCCGTAAGACCCGCGTCGAGTCTTGATATTTTCATTTTGCCGACTCTTACCATATCAATACAAGCTGTTGCCCCCCGCAATGCGCGTTATGGCGTTCGCCGCGACCAATAAAACGCAGTTGATAACGTTAGTGAACAGTCCGACGGCCGTACCGAGGGCGAACTGGCCGTCGCCTATGCCGAAGCGGTATATGAACGTGTCGAGCACGTCCGCGCTTTTGTAGAGCGTTTCGTTATACAAATTGTAAATCTGATCGAAACCGCCGCCGATAAGCCCGCCCACGCGCAAAATAAGCATAATCGAAATCGTGGGGGCGAGCAGCGGCAGAGTGATCCGCCAAAACTGCTGAACCGTGTTCGCTCCGTCGATTTTTGCCGCCTCGTAATATTCCGGCGAGATTCCCGACAGCGCCGCCAAATAAATTATAGCGCCCCAGCCGGCCTCCTTCCAAATGTCCGAAACGACCAAAAGCGTTATGAACGAGCTTCCGTCGCCGAACGCGTTGAATTTTATTCCCAGCGCCGACAAAATAAAGTACAGCGACCCCGAGCGCTCGTCGAGCAACGAAAACAGCATTCCCGCCACGATTACCCACGATACGAAGTGCGGCAGGTAAAGAACCGTTTGCACCGAATTTTTTAGCGCCTTGCGCTTGACGGCGTTAAGCATTACCGCCAAAATTATGGGGATCGGAAAGCCGAACGCCAGCTTGAACAGGTTGATGACGATCGTGTTCCTGAACGCGTTCCAAAAGCCCGACAGCTCGAACAGGGTTTTGAAGTTGGCAAAGCCGTTCCACGGACTGCCGACAATCCCCTTGCGGAACGAATACTTCTTGAACGCGATGATAATCCCGTACATGGGTTGATAGCAAAAAATAGCCAGCAAAACCACGGCGGGCGCAAGCATAAGATAGTACGCTTTGTGTCGCCATATTTTTTTAAGCAGCGCTTTTTGCATTTTCACCTCTCCGTTTTTTTTGTACCTCCGCCTTTGAAAACTCCGGATAAGTTTGGTCGGCTTAAACCCGCCGCGCTTATTCGGAGCTTCTTTTGCGGCTGTTCCGAACGGCAAGACCGCTTGCGGCGCGGCCGCGACCGTCTTGCGTCGATACTTTGATAATACCACATTATTTGAGAGTTTTCAAGAGGGTAGTCCAAACTTATGTCATAAAAATACCCTTATATGGGATAAAACGCGCATTTATTTGTAAAAACACGCGTTTTGCCCTTACCGGACGCGCTCCGCGCCGGCATTTTTTGTTAAAAAGAATATTTTACAGCCGTGCTTTTCGGCGGACGGCGCGTAGCGGACGGCGCTTCCGTCAAGCTCCGCCGCCCCGCCCCCGAACGCGGCGGATACCGCGTAAAGGTCAAGATTCGGAACCTCGACGCGACGCGACGTACCGTCGAAATTAAACGCGTACAAAACGGCGGTTTTGCCGTCCTTTGCCGCGCGCAGCAGCGTTTGCGAGCCGCGCAGACGCTTGTAGGAGGTAACGCCCTCCTGCGAAATAAAAACCGTGTCGCCGTCGCGTATCACGCCGCGTATCAGCCTGTAAAATTCGACGCTTTGCCGCACCAAATCCTTTTGTTCGACGCTCAAAGCGGGTATATCGCCGCTCAAACAGTACCTGCCAAGCATAGCGGTTCCCGTAACGAAGCCCGTTTTTAGGAGCGAATACTCCTTTTTTAGCGCGGCCCAAATCTGCATTTGGCGCGGCGGCATATAGCGGTGCAAATTACCGGCGATTACCGCGCTTTCGGGGCATTCGTGCGCGTCGCTGAACGACGCCTGAGCGGCAAGCGACAAAAATTTTGGTTCGAGCCGCATTCCGCCGCTGCTGCAAATCTCTATCACGATGCCCGGCACCGCCCTTTTTATTTCGCCAAAAAAGTCCAAAACGCAATTTATGTGCCCGCGCAATCCCTCGCCCGGGCTGGACGCTCCGTCCGCGCCTATTCCGGCGGTTTCGTTATAATCGACCTTTATGTAGCCTATTCCCGCCTCTTTAAGCGGCTTAATCACCTTCTTTGTTAAATATTCGCGAACCTTGTCCTTTCTAAAATCCAAAAAGGCGCGTTGGCCCGCGCGGATTATATGCCCGTCGCGCCTTAAAAGGCAATCGTTGAGCGCGGCGTAAGCCTCGCTGTCGACCGAGACGCTCTCGAACTCGAACCATATCCCCGCGCTCATACCGCGCGACTCAACCTCGCGGACGAGTCCGTTAAAGCCGTCCGGAAAAAGCCGCCCGTTAATGTTCCAGTCGCCCACGCTGTACCACTCTTTTTTGTCGTCGCGGTACCAGCCCGCGTCCGTAACAAAGTAATCGACGCCGTAGCCGGCGACCGCGTTCATAAGCGGCCGCAGCTTTTCTATCGACGGCGCGCCCCACGAATAACAGTACTCGTTATAAATAATCGGTAGCTCTTGTTCGCGCGCGGGCGCGTCGATGCGGGTCGAATAGTAGTCTATAAGCCGCCCCGACGCCGCCAAAAGTCCGCCGTCGGCCGCCGTTATAAACGCGGAATTCGTTTTGTAGCTCTCGCCCGGATTTAATTGCAGCGCAAAATGACCCGACGCGTAATCCGCGCCGCCGCCGCACAGCGACAGATGCCCGCCCGAATGCCGCGCGTCGATGCGCCAGCTTGCGGGACATTCGACCGAAACGGCGTAGGTAAGCCCGTTGGCTTTGTCCTCGACCGCCATAAACGGCAAGTAACCGTTGGCGGGCATACTGCCCGTTTGCCCGATTCCGAACGCGCGCGCGCCGTAAAGCGACCAGCTGTCTTCAAGCGAAAGCTCGGTAAGCGTTTGGCTCACAAGCCGCCCCTCGCCGCTCCAATGCGAACGCATATAATGCAAAACCAGGCTGTCGGAGTCGTTTTCGACCTCGAACGGCGACAAATTCGACACGCTGAAGCTGTCGAGCCGCTCTATTACGACCGCGCTTTCCGAGCCGTTATAAACCTCGCAAAAGCTCTCGAACGCGTCGACGCCGTTTTTGTAGCGCAGGGTATGAACGCCCTTTAAGCCCGCGCCCGCGTCGAAACGCGTAACGACCGCCGCGCCGTCCTCCTCTGCGACATACTCCTGACCCGTCGGGCAAAAAGCGCCGCACGACGACGAGTTGTTCATTCCCATTCCGAGTCCGCGCGAATAAACGTCGCCGCGCAGCGCGATTTGAAAAACGCTTTGCGGCATCGCGTCCGCAAATTTGCGCCTGACGGCGGACAAATCGAGCTTTTCGGCGCGGAGCGAGCGGCGGCGCGACGCGGGAATCACGGTCAACGACACGGCGCCGTCGACGACGGTATAAACGGCGGTCAAACCGCCGAAATCATAATTCTTACTTTCCATAGTGCGTCCTGCTTTTTTACGACGAGCGTATTTATTTTGTTAGGGTCATTTTATATTATACACCCTAACGCGCGCGGATTTAAGAGGTAACACTATAATTCGGTCGCAAAAACGCACATATTTGGGAAGTATCGCGTACTTATTTTTTGAAAAACCGTATTTATTTTCATTTATTTTCGTCCGCGGGGCTTGACAAACCTTGCAAACGGCAATATAATATAGTGGGGGTGCCGAATGAAAGAAACCGAAATCATAAGCCTGAAAAATTTAACGCGGGCGAGCAACGTCGCGTTGGTTTTGGCGCACTATTACAACAAAACTCCCGGGCGCAATTTTCAAATGGAAATTCACACTCACCGTTACGTCGAAATTATGTACTGCGCGAAGGGCGAATTCATATTCGACTATTTTCCGTCCGACGGCGACCCGGAGCATATCACCATTTATAA
>JAISMM010000006.1 GCA_031276725.1 Clostridiales bacterium
CCCCTCCATAGAGGGGAATTCAAGGGACGCGCCGAGTGCGACCGACAAACCGTCAAAAAAATTATTAAACGGCAAAATCTATCAATGCCTCAATCGGTTACTCTACAAAATTCCCCTCCGGGGAGGGGTGGCACGTAGTGCCGGGGTGGTAAGGGTCTTAGTAGGCGGCATATATAAACAGCCGTACGACGGACAATTAAACCACCCCGTCGGCTCCGCCGCCACCCCTCCATAGAGGGGAATTCAAGGGACGCGCCGAGTGCGACCGACAAACCGTCAAAAAAATTATTAAACGGCAAAATCTATCAATGCCTCAATCGGTTACTCTACAAAATTCCCCTCTATAAGAGGGGAATTCAAGGGACACACCGAGAGCGGCGGACAAACCGCAGATGAAAATTTAGCGGGCAATCGTTCCGTTTTCCGTTTCGGCGGGGTAAAAATCGGGCATAAAAGCCGTTTTTTGGGTTCTTTACATAATATTCCAAGCCTATACGAATAATAACTTTGCAATAGCGGTCAAATTTATTTGACAAAAAAGCGCCGAAACAGTATAATTATTCCGTTATACTATATAAATTTTACTTTTACTGATAGGAGAACCATTTTAATGAAGAGATTTAAGCGCCTTTGGATGACTATGCTGATTGTAGCCGTAGCCGTTTCGATCGTAATCGGAGGGGCGGGCATAAGCGCGTTCGCGGCTTACGACTACGGCAACGTGGACGTGTTTGAATTTACCGCCGCCGAAGTCGATTTGCCCGAGTCCGTAACCTTGGGCGAAACGTTTACTATTCCGCTCGCGGGGACTGTCGCGAATACGAACGTAAAGGTCGAGCTTGAAACGCCGGACGGGAATAAGTTGACCGTTATCGACGGCACGCCCGGCGCGGGTGAAATCGACAACGACGTTAAAGCGACTACGGTCGGCAACTACGTTATTACGTACTCGGCAACGATTAAGGGCGATAGCGGTGCGACGGATAACGCTACCGACGTTACGCGTACGTATACGCATATCGTCAACTGCAAGTCCAAGGGGACTTACGAGTTCCGCGTAGCGGACGGCGGGGCGCGCATTCCCACCTATATAAAGGAGGGCGACGCTTTTACGCTGCCGTCCGCCGCGCTTTACCGCAAGGGCGAGGAAGCCGACGACGAGTTCGAGCCGCTTGCGGCCGCCGATTACACCTACGATATTTATATCGACAACGTCAAAGTGGCGGATAAGGCCGCCGCCCAAACTCTGTCTGTCGGCGCGCATTCCGTGCAGTACGCCGCCAAGCTAAAAGACACCGACAAGTATTTTAACGAAAAATTCGAGGTCAAGTGCCAAAAGAATTTTACCGACAAAACAAAGCCCAAAATCAGCATTACGGGCGTGCCTACGATGGCGAGCCTTAACACCAAGGTAACGCTCCCCAAGACGGTCGGTACCGACGACTACGACGAAAACGTTCTTGCCAAGATAAGCGTTACCTTTAACGGCGCTCCCGTTCGCAAGGTCGAGCTAAACGAGTACGGCTACGCCGAAAAGTACACCGACGACGGCGCGACCGTAGAGTTCGACAACGCCTACAACCTTTCGTTCTATCCTCACGAATTGGGCGACTATATCGCCACGTTCCAAACGTTCGACGACGACCCTGCCGGCGCGCGAAAGTCCGTTCTTGTTTCGCAAAGAATAACGGTTACTGACAGCTCCGCCCCTAAGCTGGAAAAAATCGCCGACAGCCAAATCCCGGCAAAGTGGGGCGCGTCCGTCAATAAGGTAGACCCCGCCGACACCGAAAAAACCGAGGCCGCCGACACCAAAATAAGGTTCCCTCTGCCCGAGTACTCCGACAACGACGCCTCGTCCAACATTCAGGTTTCGTTCGAGATTCGCGACACCGTAAACAACAACACGGTCATTAAGTTCGACAATATTTTGGAGCGCGACGACGCGGGCGCTCCCAAGGGCGGCGCGGTTTACAAGTACAATTCCTCGCTTCCGTCAAAGGGTATGTATAACAACGCCGCCGCCGAAGAAAAATTTACTAACGACGGTTTCGAGTTCGATTTTAAGCACTACACCGACAAGCTCGACAGCTCGCTGTCAAAGTACGGCAAGTACACCGTAATCTATCAGGCGCGGGACGCCAAGCCCAACATTACCACAAAGTCCTACGAAATCGCTTACGACCAAGACTTTACCGACGACGCCGCCCCCAAGGCGGACGTCAACCCCGATAAATACGTCTATATCGACGGCAAGGAGCGCGAATACACGCTCCCGCTCGCCGAAATTTCCGACTCCGCCGACGCCAATCTGCTTATCGAGTACAAGCTGTCGGTAACGGACGGCTTTACGGGCGACGGGCTTACCCCGGGCGACGATATTACCGCGAAAAACGGCGAAAAAATCAAGATTAAGGAGGGCGACGGCAAGCTCGTCATAATCTACGACGATAAGACCTATACAAGCGTTAACGCCGCGTCGGATCTAAGCGTCCTCACCCTCAAAATAAGCGCGACCGACGACGTGGGCAACGTCGGCAAGCCCGCGGGCGGCACGGTCGACATTAACCTTGCCCGCGCTAGCCTGGTTCAAAATACCGCCGAACTCGGCGGCGTCGAGTTGAGCGTAACGTCGCTAGCCGCCAAAACATACGGCGCGGCCGTGTTCAACGGCGATAACAATTACGCTACGGGCAAGCAAATCAATATCGGCTCGCTCGTTATATCGGAATTCGCCGAGGTACCCGAATACGCCGCCGACGGCAAGCTGACGCTTAAAGGTATGCGCGACTATACCGGATTCGAGATGTATTTAACCGATCCCGAGGGCGATATTTTGGACGGCTTAGAGTTCGAAACGTTCGTTAAAAACGACGACGCAAAGTCTAAGATTTACGTTAAGGACATCACGTTTACGCCCTCGGTCGTAACGACCGAAACAAAGTTTTATACGCTTACCGTCCGCGCCTACGACATTACCGGGCGCAGCGTAGTCAAGGCTTTCAATATCGTAACAAAGGCGGGAACTACGGGCGGCGGCGACACCGAACACGGTTCCGTCAAAATGCCGACAAAAGGCTCCGTTATGGTAAGCTACCCCCTAAATAACAAGACCGCCAAGTTTACCGGTTATGTAGGCGACACAGACACCGCCGACAACCGCGACTTTATCGTCCGCAAAATAAGCAACGCGGGCAGATTCTCGCTTATGGGCACGCAGTTCACCGCCTACACGACGGGTACGCGTACGTTCCGCGACGGCTACTACTTCAAGAAAGCCGCCGATACCCCCGAATACAAGCAGATAAGCGAGCTTTACAAGCTCGACGTTACCGAGTCGGCGAATCCCGTGTTCGAGATTTTGGGAACGATGCCCGCCCGCTATACAAAGGTTCACGACGGCGTCGAAAATCCCAAGGTGGCGAACAAGCAAAAGAGCCAAAGCGTAGACCAATACCTTACCGCCGTTTTGGGCGCGTACACCGACGCTAATTTTGAGGAAAAGCTCGCCGAAAAATTTGTGGTTCTTCCCAAGGTGATCGCCTCGACGGAGTACGCCAACGCCGAAATCAAGGTTACCGTAAAGGCGCCCGGCGGCCCGCTCGCGGACGAAACGCAGGTCATTAAGCTTGCGGACGGCCGCTATATATTCAGCCCGTCCGAGCACGGCGAATACACCGTCGCCTATAACGCCGCGGCGGGTTCGGCGACCGCCGATATTTCCGACGTTGTTATCAAGGTCGGCGACGTAGTTCCGCCCTCGTTCGCGCTCGCCTCGTCGCACGCCGCCACCGCCAAGCTCAACGACAAGTTCGAGTTCAAAAAGCTGTCGCTCGACGCCGAGGACGCGGGCGACCTCGACAACGTTACGTTCGTTAAAAAGCTCATCTACACCCCCACGGGCGAAACCGTTTACTCCACCGACGCCCTAAAAGGCTCGTCGGGGCGCGACAAGGTGTTCAACAGCTCCGACGCCGCCTACACGTTCGATAAATCGGGACTCTACACGGTGGAATACACCGCCACCGACAAGGTCGGCAACAGCAGCGTCGTCCGCGAAACTATCGACGTTACCGCCGCCGACAACTCCTCCGCCGTCGCCCTGCGCGTTTTGCGCACGGTGCTCATCATCGTTGGCGTAGTCCTTATCGCGGGCGTAGTCCTCTACTTCTGGCGTTACCGCAAGGTCAAGGTCGATAAGTAAGGAGTACGTTAATTCTAAAATAATTATATTGATTAAGCGGTTCTTTGCAAAGAGCCGCTTAATCAAAATATTAACAAAACACGGGGTATTATGCCGGAAAAAAATTCGCAAACAAACATAAAAAACTTTGACGCGGCAAAGCTCGGCCGCTTTATAACCGCGCTCGACGGCGAGGGGTCTTACCGACGCAAAAGCTATCGGCCGGCGGACGGCAAAAGCCACTACGAACGCTACAACTACGTTTGCGCCGACGCGAAGGTTTCGATAGTGTTCGACGTGTGGGCGAACGTGCTGTCCATAACCGCGCCGCCCGCCGTAACGGACGGGTTGACGCGCCTTTACGCCGCCGATTCCGCGCCCGTTCAGGCTCAACAAGCCTCCCTCGCGCCCGCGCCCGCGCCGCCCGACGCCGATTCCGCGCCCGCAAAAGCCAAGCCCGCCGCCAAAAAGCGCAAAACGGCGGAAAAAAAGCCGCCCGAGGTCAAAAAAGCCGCCGAGCCGCCGCCCGAATACAAAAACGGACTGTCCATAAAGAACTGTCCGCAGGAGCGTTTCGACGACTTCTTAAAGCAGATAAAGACGTTTTCGGGCGTAACGGTCAAGCTGGCGGCCGTCGACAACAAGGGGACGGACAAGGAGCTTCACGCCTACAAAATCACGGACGCCGAGGGCGAAAAGGTTTACGCCCGCTATATGCCGCAAAAAAAATCGTTACAGCTTCAAGGCCGCTTTTCAAAGCTGTCGAGCGACGTCCAAGCGGCGGCGTTCAAGGGGTCGGACTACAAAACGGCGGTAAGCTCCTACATAAAGCAGGACAGCGAGCATTCGCCCGATTCGTCCGCGTCGAATATCGAGCGCAAGCTCAAAAAACTTATTCCCGCCGCCTTCGAATACCTTTCGGAGCAGTCCAAAAAAGATTTCACGTTCGCCCTAATCGATATTAATAACGAACAAACGCGGCTGTCGGACTATTCGGGGCTCCTCGTTTCGCCGTACAGGGGCTTAGAACGCCTTATCTACGACTTGCAGGTCGCCCAGGACATTAAGGTCAAGATGATAGGGCAGGCGTACGAAAAGCGCGATAACGGTCAATATTGCCTAAAATCGGGCTACCGCAAAAAAATCGGCAGTATAATCTATAACGAGGTTATGAGCGCCCTCTACCAGGAATATTTTGAAAAGCGCAACTTTTATCTGCATTCCGACAATTCCGTCGAGGCGTTCTCGCCGCGCATAATAGGCGACAAAGCCGAGGCGAAAAAGATATTCGACGGTCTTTTGGAAATCATCAATTATAATTGCGCAAAGCTGCGCGAAATCCGTTTCGGCGTTCGGGCAAGCACGTAGCGACGCCGCGTAACGCCGTGCCGGTTGTTCCCCAAAAATTCCCCTCTGGGGAGGGGTGGCACGTAGTGCCGGGGTGGTTGCCTGTCCGCCGCACTCGGCGTGTCCCTTGAATTCCCCTCTATGGAGGGGTGCCGCGTTAGCGGCGGGGTGGTTGCCCGTCCCCCCCCGCACTCGGTTGCTCCCCAAAAATTCCCCTCTATGGAGGGGTGGCACGTAGTGCCGGGGTGGTTGCCCGCCCGCCGCACTCGGCACGTCCCAAAAATTCCCCTTTATTGAAAACTCCGGACAAGTTTAGGCAACTTTAAGACGCGTCTTTTTTGCCGTAAATTACCTTCTTTTTTTGACAATAGCGGTGCTATTGCCTGCAAAAACAAGTCAATTTCCGTCTAAAAAATCCGTTG
>JAISMM010000051.1 GCA_031276725.1 Clostridiales bacterium
TACGTACGTGCGTTTATCAAAGCCGAAGCGCGGCGCGTCGCACGCCCGTACCGCCTTGCGGATTCTGTGCTTTTTATCCGACCGCAACGCGATCGACACCATGTAAAGGAACGCGGCGATATGAATAACGAGAAACGTCGCGGCAAAAATCTTGTGGTTGCTATAAAACGCGCCGACGGCTTTCGACGGCAAATTTAACGCAACGGCATACAGCAATACGGCTAAAAACGTCAAAAAGCTTTTGCCCTCTTGCAGCGCCGCCAGCTTACCTTCGTCTAAAACCGACTCGTAGCGCGGGCCGGTAACGGGCGGCTCGGGTGCCCTCCGTTTTCTAAACACTGCGCTTTTCCTTCCAAAAACGTTCCTCTTGCTCGTCCCCGGTTTGGGCGTAGAACTTTTCGAGCATCGAAATACTTTCCTCGTTTCCCAGCATCGCGCTGTCCACAAGAATATCCAGCGCGCCCGGCTCGTCCTCGTCCATTATAAGAGCGGCAAGCCGCGCCGCTATATCCGTGTTGCCGCCCCGCAAGCCCTTGCGGTAAAGCTCGGCCGCCTTGCTGGCGTCGCCGTCCCTCTCAAAAAACGCGCCGAGGGCGACGGCGGCGTCGGGGTGGCCCAATTGCGCGGCGAACGCCAAAAATTTGCGCTCCTCGGATTCGTTACCGGCAGCCTTAAACCTGACCGCCGTTTCATACAGCGCGTCCGTATCGTCGGCGTCCGCCAAAGCTTTAAGCCGCTCGTCGCTAAGCTCCGAATATTTAGTCATAATTCCTCCCCAAGGGTATACCCCGTTTTTGCAAAAACTCGCGCAGCGGCGTGTTCGAATCCGCGACCGCGTGTTCGGCGATACTCTTACCGTTGTAGCCGTCGTTAAGCGTGTACCCGCGCCTTAAAAGATATTCAAGGCTCCTCGTTCCCTTAGAATACGCGGCGCGGCAAGCCTTCTCCAAAAGGAGCGGCTTATTCAAAAAATCGTAGCCCGTTCCGGTCAAAATATCCAGCACCTCAAAATAGCCCTCGTAAACGGCTTGACCAACGGCGTCTATACCGGGCGTCCTAAGCTCCGAGCGGCTTATAATGTGTTCCAGCACCATCCATTCGCCCGTCGAAACGCACAAATCGAACGCGCTTTGCGTCATCCAATTCTTGTGCCGCTCGATAAACTCCAACATAGCGTCGCAGTTTTTAAGAATAATCTCGAATATTATGCGTATGTACACCGCGTCCGCGATCTCGCCCTCGCTAATGCCGAACCGCACGCCAAGCGCGTTCAGCTTGTCTATGCGCCCGTCCACCGCCATAGCGTTTATGTAAGGCGTAAACAGCTTTATCGGCTCGTCCGTTTTTGGCAGCAGCAGCTCCAACAGCTCAAAAAATCGCGGCTCCGACTCCTCGCCAAAGCCCTTAAAGTCGCACATAGCCGATATGCACGTAAGCGCGAACGGCGGCTCGCCCGCTCCCTCGCTAAGCAAATACTTAATCAATTCAAACTTCTGCGTCTTGGCGGCAAAATACAGCGGCCGCGAATTATTATAGTTAATATCCGCGCCGTTTTGAAGAGCCGTCTCTATTATGTCAAGGCTGTACCCGGGTGCTTTGCACTCCGCCGTCAGAATCTCTCCCAACGCTCTACGCCTCTCTTTTTCATCCTGCTTGATTTTCAGATTCATAACAAACTCTGTATAAACACGATTATTGCCGCGTTTATATAGATTATACCACATTTTCGCCCCCAAACGCAACCGATTTAACCCCGCTTATTTTTCCCGAAAAATTCCCCAAAATTCCCCTCTATGGAGGGGTGGCACCGTGGGTGCCGGGGTGGTAAGGGTCATTGTAGGCGGCATATATAAATCGCCGTTTGACGGCTCGGTTCGTGCCGCCTTTGGCG
The DNA here is from genome assembly GCA_031276725.1 of Clostridiales bacterium. GTDB lineage: Bacteria > Bacillota > Clostridia > Christensenellales > Pumilibacteraceae > RACS-047. The sequence continues at coordinate 1,892 of JAISMM010000051.1, forward strand.
GGGGGGGGTGGTGAGGGGCTAACACTGCCGCCACAAGTGCGACCTACGAGGACAATTAACCACCCCGTCGCTAACGCGCCACCCCTCCGCAGAGGGGAATTCAAGGGATATGCCGAGTGCGGCGGGCATAGGGGCGGCTTTCGCCCTTACTGCTCCGACAGCCCTTTTAACCGCCCTAAGGCTTTGTACTTTTAAGAGGGCAAGCCGTTAAAAAATTCCCCTCTGTGGAGTGCCTCGCCTTGTTGACGGGCTTAGCTCGCAAGCTCGCCCGCCCTACAAACGGCTTCGCCGTTTGGCGGCTCGGTTCGTGCCGCCTTTGGCGCCGGGGTGGTTCTCGGTTAGTCTGCCGCACTCGGCTATTTTCCTGAATTCCCCTCCGTGGAGGGGTGGCAACGAAGTTGCCGGGGTGGTTGTTTGTCCGCCGCTCTCGGCGGCTTTACAAAATTCCCCTATATGGAGGGGTGGCGCGTTAGCGCCGGGGTGGTTCGTCGCTAAACGACAACCGGTTCAGCGTTCGACGAATTCGGCGCCGCGGTCGGGCTTTACTGTGAGGGCGGTTAGAACAATGTGCAAATAGGCTTGACTGCCCTCGACGTATGTTGCAAGCGCGCCCTCGACCAAGCACCAATCGTTTTCGGCGGGGTATAGGGCGGTTTCGGCGTCGGGCGGCCAAACGACCTCGAAGCCCGCTTGACCGTCGTTGCCGCAACAGCCGGGGGAGCGGCGGTAGACCATATAGTAAGTCTTATTTTCCGCCTCCCACGTGTATTGGGTGAACATACCCTCGAATTTAATCGTTTTGCCAAGATAGTCCTTTTGATTTAGGTAAATGTCGTTAATTTGAGCGATAAACATATCCTCGCCGATTTCGACCGTGTCGCCTATAATGCGCGGTGAACGGCAACCGACAAGCGCAAACGCGCACAAAACGCAAATAACTATCGCGGCTATAATTCTTTTCATAACGGTTTTCTCCTTTTAGAAATTTTTGCGGCGGCGCTTTTTAACGCGGCTTTAACCTTAGCCCACGGCACAAAGCGCAGCGCCCAAAACAGACCGAAAGCGGCGATATTCACAAGCACGATACTCGCGCCCGTGGCGAGCGAGCGCATAATCGTGTTGCCGCCCACCTGCACGGGCACGCCGATATACGAGATGACCACGCCCACAAAAAAGCAAACGGCGCTGACGGCCGCCGAGCAAACGGTTACCGCCTTAAAGCTTTTGCAAAGGCGCATCGACGTTAAAGCGGGAAAAATTATCAGGCTCGAAATCAAAAGCGCGCCTATCATACGCATACCGAGCACGATAGTTACGGCGGTTAAAAACGCGATGAGCATATTGTACGCGCCCGCTTTTACGCCCGTCGCCTTTGCGAACGTTTCGTCGAACGTAACGGCAAAAATCTTGTTATAGAACAGCGCGAACAGCACCAAAACCACCGCCGCCAAGGCGATCGACAGTTTAACGTCGTCCTTATTAAGGGCGAGAATACTGCCGAACATATAGTTGCACACGTCCGTATTCATACCCGTAGTTATCGATATGACGAGTACGCCGATAGCGAGCGCGCTCGTCGATATTAAGGCGATCGCCGCGTCGCCCTTGATTTTGCTGTTTTCGCTGATTCTTAAAAGTAAGAACGCCGCCAAAATCACGACGGGGAGCGACACCGCTAAGGGTGCGAGGTTCAGCGCCATAGCTATCGACAGCGTGCCAAAGCCCACGTGCGACAGTCCGTCGCCGATCATAGAGTAGCGCTTTAACACAAGGCTCACGCCCAAAAGCGCCGCGCACAGCGACACCAAAAAGCCCACCACCACGGCGCGTACTAAAAAGGTGTACGAAAACATTTCGATAAGAAGTTCAATCATCGCGCTCGCCCTCCATAAACGCCTTGCCGATAGCGGAATCGAAGTACGCCGCCGTCGGGCCGAAAAATATTTGCTTGCTTTTTAGGTGCAAAATATGGCTCGCGTACTTTACCGCCGACCGCACGTCGTGCGAAACCATAACGACGGTAACGCCCTTTTCGCGGTTAATTTTTTCGATCAATCGGTAAAATTCGCCCGTAACCACGGGGTCGAGTCCCGCCGTCGGCTCGTCTAACAAAAGGAGCTTTTCGGTCGCGCCCAATGCCCGCGCCAAAAGCGTCCGCTGCTGCTGACCGCCCGACAGCTCGCGGTAACATCGCTTTTTAAGGTCGGCGATTCCCAAAAGCTCAAGATTTTCGTTCGTAACGGTTTTATCCTTGCGCGAGTAAAACGGCCGCAAGCCGCGCGAGCAGAGCCTCCCCGAAAGCGCGACCTCGTACACGCTCGCGGGGAAGTCCTTCTGCGCCGCCGTCTGCTGCGGAAGATACCCTATTTGGGTCGCTTTCAGCCCGCCGCCCATAACGACGCTACCGCCCGAGGGCGGCTTTAATTTAAGCATACCCTTTACGAGCGTGCTTTTGCCGGAGCCGTTTTCGCCGACGATGCAAAGGTAATCGCCGTCGTTAACCTCGAAATTCAGCCCCGATACCGCCGTGTTGCCCTCGTAGGCGAACGACGCGTCCTTACAGGCGATAAGCGCCATACTAACTTAGAGCCTCCTTTAATACTTCCGCGTTCGCGTTCATAATGTCTAGGTACGTCTTTCCCGCGTTAAAGTCCGCGAGCGTAACGTTGTGGCAGGAATGCAGTTCAAGTACCTTTACGTTCGCGCCCGCGCCCTCGGCGATCGTGGCGGCTATGTTGCCCGTTGATAATTCTCTTTTGAACACCACGGGAATATTGTTGTTCTTAACCTTGTCGATTAACCCCGCAATCGTCGCCGCGCTCGCCTCCGTTTCGGTAGCGCAACCGGGGAACGCCGCAAAGTAATCCAACCCGTACGCGTCGGTAAAGTAGCGGAAGGGATAGCGGTCGCCCACGATTATCGTCTTGCGCTTGCCGGCGTCCACAATCTCCCTGAACTTTTGGTCGAGCCCGTCCAATTTTGCACCGTACGCGGCGGCGTTCGCCTTATACGTTTCGGCGTTGCCGCCGTCGACTCCGCACAGCGCGTCGGTTATTTTTGCGACTATCAGCTTGGCGTTAGCGGGCGACGTCCACACGTGCTCGTCGTATTCGTGCTCGTGTTCTTCGCCTTCTTCCTCTTCATCGTGTTCGTCGCCGTCCTCGTCCTCTTCGTCGTGTTCGTGTTCGTCGTCCTGCATACCCTCCTTAATTTCCTCCTCGACGGGTTCCACGCAGTCGATCAGCTTAACGATCGTCATTTTGGACGTGTCCATCGATTCGAGTATGCCGTCCACCCACACGTCGGACTCGCCGCCCACATAAATAAACACGCGGCACTTTTGAATCGCTATAATATCCTGCGGACTTGGCTCGTACGAATGGCTTTCGGACGCGGGCGGCAACAGCATTTTGACTTTAAGTTTTTCGCCGGCAATTTGTCGCGTAAAGTCGTAGGGCGCGAATATTGTGGCTACAACGCTTATTCGGTCGTCGTTGTCCTTCGCTCCGCAGCCGACCGGAAAAACAAGACACGTCAGCGCCGCCAAAACGACGGTAATAATTTTTTTCATAATATAATGATCTCCGTTTTAATTTTTTTAGTTGGGGCGTTTATGTGAGTACGCCCCGGGTCATGTTCACATAACGCGCCGAGGGCGAATTTTGCCTCGTAATTGCCTCTTTTTGCGTTGTTTTTCCTCACGTAGCGTTGCTACGCCGCGTCAAAAACGCCTTAAAAGGTACAAAATCGTCTAAAATTCGCTCGTTTTCGTTTATGTGAGTACGCCCCGGGTCGTGTTCACGTAAATATATCGGAGCTTACTAATTATTCAACCGCACCTTTAACGAAATAAGAGTCCCGAAATTTAAGGCGCGGGCGATTCCGCCGATAATAAATATCACGCAAAAAACCGCCGCCGCCGCGCTTGCCGCAACCGCGTCCGCCGCCGAAAAATCTTTAAGAACGTTTTGGGCGGCTTGAATAAGAACGCAGCCCGCGCACTCGCCGCCGCGCCCGCTATCGTCGTGTTCGTGATTCGCCTCGGCTGCAAGATAAGCCGCCGACAGTGCGAACAAAGCGGCAAGCAGCAGGCAAACGCAAAACAAGACCGCTCTCAAAAGCGCCCTCTTATTCTTGCCGTAATTCCTAAAATTAGCCGCTTGCCGCATATATTATTTTTCCACGCTTTGCCGCCGCGCCGAATTCACGCAGTCGCCGCATTTGCCGTAAAGCACCGTCTTGGCGACGTCCACCGCAAAGCCGTATTCCCTCAATATTTCCCCGACCGCCGACGGCAAAAGTCCGCCGTCCGTATGCACCAGCTTTCCGCATTCCTCGCATTTAAGGTGAAAATGCTTGCCCGCGCGGTCGCGGCAGTCCAAAAACTCAAAGCACGCGCCGTCCGTTCCCTCAACGCTGTATTTGGCGGCCTTACCCTCGCTTACAAGACGCTCCAACCTGCGGTAAACCGTAGCGCGTCCTATCGGCGTTCCGCGCTCCCTAAAATGTTCCGCTATCTCGGCGGCGGTAACGTGTTCGCCCGCTTTTGTTCGCAGATAGTCAAGCACCGCCTCGCCCTGCCTTGTCGTATACGTCCCGACCCGCCCGCCCGCCGCGTCCGCTTTTTCGTTTCGGCCCGCTCCGATTTTTGTTTTTCCGCTCAAAACGCACCCTCCTCAATTTGAAACCGAGTTTCATTTTACTATATTTTTCACAAAAAAGCAAGCGTTTCGCAAAGAATTTTTTGCCGCGCAAAAAGAGTTGCCTTTTTCGGAAATTTGTAGTATTATGATGGTGAGGAGCGGTTAAGTAAAAATTCAAAATACAAGGAGATTAAAACCATGACGTTATACGAAACTATTTTTAAGCGCAGGAGCGCGCGCAGGTATAGCGCCGAGCCGCTGTCGGAGGCGGTCAGGGCGGATATAGAGGCGCGGGCGAATTCCGAAAAGCGGCTTTTTGACCGCGAAGCGACGTTTGAGCTTGTGGGCGGCGGCGACCTTAAAGGCGGTATGGCGCCCTACGCGTTGACGGCGTATTCGGACGGCGACGACGCGTCAAAGGTCAATATCGGCTACGTTTTGCAGGACTTGGATTTGTATATCCAAAGTATAGGTTTGGGCAGCGTTTGGTGCGGAATGGCGCGCCCCCGCGAGCGCAAAAGCGACTACCGCATTTTGCTCGGGTTCGGCAATACGGACGTTCCGTTTAGGGCGGGCGAGGACGCTTTTAAGCGCAAGAATTTGTCGGACATATCGCAAGAGGACAACGCCGTCGCCCGCGCGGTAAGGGTCGCGCCGTCGGCGGTGAATCTTCAACCGTGGAAGCTTAAATTTTACGACGGCAAGGTCGTTATAGAGTCGGCGGCGCGCGGCGTGGGCAAGCTGCTTCCCGGCAAGATATATCTTTACGACCTCGGCATAGCGGTAAAGCACGCCGAACTTGCCCTGCGACACGAGGGGAGAGCGGTTACCGGCATTAAAATTATCGACGGGACAAAGCCGCTCGCCGTCGAAATCGATTACGAGTAAACCGCCGAAAACCGTCAAAATTTTCAAAGGAAAAGTCGCCGCAATATGAATAAGATTTACGTCCCCAAAATGTCGGAGAGCTTCGGCAAAACGCCGCAAGCCCTCGTCAGTCACTATCTGTGGCTTAATAACGGCTATCGGCCGCGCGTCGCGGTGTTTTTAGCCTACGACGGCGGCGGGCTTTACGTCGAATTCGGCGTGGACGAGCCGCCCGCCCAAACGCGTTACAACGGCGACGGTCAAGCCGTCTATAAGGACAGCGCGGTCGAAATGTTTTTGCGTCCGTTCGCCGCCGACGCCCGCTACGTCAATTTTGAGTTCAACCGCGCGGGCTTTTTGCTTATGGGCTTCGGCGAAAGCAGGGACGGCAGAGCGGAGCTTTCGGGCGTCTACAAAAGCCGGCTCAACGTGCGCGCGTACGCCTCGCAAACCGATTGGCGGCTTAGCTTTGAAATTCCTTTCGACGTTCTTTCCGGGCTTTACGGCAAGGAGTTTCGCCCCAAGGACGGCGCGGCGGCGAACTTTTATAAGTGCGGCGACGAAACGCCCACGCCGCATTACGGCGCGGTTTTTAAGGTGCGCGGCAAAACGCCCGACTTCCACCTATCCCGATACTTCGGCGATTTAGTCTTTTTGGACAGTTAAAATAGCGGTTGAAACAAGGCGCGGCGCCCATAGGGCGGAAATAAGGCGCAAGCCCTATTTTTCGACGTTTTTCCCCAAAAGCGGCCGCCGCAAAACAAGCTCCGTATGGTAGAATAAAGACCTAACCTATGGATTCACAGCTTTTCGAGGCGCCGGGCGGCGCGGATTTTAAGTGCGTATGCGGACGCACGCACGCGTTAAACGCGGACGGCGTTATTTTTTGCGGCGGCGCGGTAGGGGACGGCATAGCTAAGGCGGCGCAATCGGTCGCGCCGAGCGGCAGCGCGGTGTTTTTAATATCCGATTCGGCGACGCGCGAGGGGACAAACCGCGCCGTCGATAAAGCCCTTATGCGGGCGGGCTATTCCCCGGCGGCGCACATATTCGCAAAGCCTCCCGCGGGGAGCGTCGCCGAATGCGCCAAAATAGCGGTCCCCGAAAACGTCCGTTTTGTAGTCGGCGCGGGCGGCCCCGTCATAGCCGACGTCGCCAAGTACACGGCGGCGCGGCGCAAAATTCCCTGCATACTCGTCCCGACCCCGCCGTTTTCGACGGGACTTTTCGCCCCGGCGGCCGCGCTTACCCGTAACGGCGCCGACAAGACTTTTTTCACGCCGCCGCCCGCCGCGCTCGTGTGCGACCCCTCGCTTTCGGGAAACTCCGCAAAGGAATTCGCCGCCGCGCAATTCGGCTCGCTCGTCTCAAAATTAGTCGCGCTTTTCGATTGGAAGGCCGCGTCCGTCCTTAACGGCGAATATTTTTGCCCGACGGTTTTTGAACGCGCCCTTGCCCTAATCGACGCCGCGATTCAAAAATCGCGCGTCGCCGCCGCCAAAACGGATGCCGACTTTGCGGGGGACTGCGTAAAATTTTCCGCGCTCTGCGCTCTTTTAGACTCTAACCGCCTCAACGCGGGCGCCGAGGTTCAATGCGCGCGCGCCCTAAAACTCCTCTGCAAGCGCGAGCTGCGCCCCCTTCGCCCGAGCGGCGAAAACGAATTCTTGTTCTCGCGCGTGATTATGCGCCTCTACAAAACGTACCTTAGCGGCGGCGCCGATTTTTTCGTCCCTCCGCCCGACAACAATTCGCGGCTCGAAAAAATTTCGGAATACCTCGGTCTTTCCGAGGCGGCCGCCCTCGAACGCCTGCGCCCCGTCGTGCGCCTTGCCGATACCCGCCTTAACGCCTACAAGCTGAACGAATACCGCGACGAGCTTTACGCCCTCGTCTGCGACTTCGATATGCGCCTGCAAACCGCGTGGCGCCCCTTCAAGCGCCTGTTCCCCGACGACGGTTACGCCGCCGTCCACTCCCTCGACAAAGCCGACGTTTCCCTCCTCGTCGCCCTCGCCCCCGACCTCTACCCCGAATTCACCCTTCTCGCCTATATGAAAGATCTCGGCCTCCTCGACGGCTATTTGTATTAAAAAGCTGCAAATTCGATTTTCACCGTTATTTTCTTATATCCGCGTGGTAGCGGTATTCGCCTTTTTCACGCAATGTATTTGTCAAATCGCAATAAGTTATTCTGTCCGAAACGGTGCCTAAACGCATTCTGTGCCATTCGCCGTATTCCGACCTAAACATCGACCAAAAATGAATTTCGGCTTGTCCGTGCGCCGCGACGGGCTTACCGCCTCGTATTTCGGAATGTTCGACCACTTCGCCCACGCGGGTTTCGTTGTTGTCGTACACCACGGGGAGCGATCCGCCCGCGCTGTAACGTATCACAAACAGCGCGCTATACCCGCACATATTCGGTCTGTCTTTGCAACCCATTTTAATTCCTCCAAAATAAATTTATTTTATACCACAAAGTCATAGATGCCGTATTTTTCGGCTTTACGAAAAGTTCTGCGCATAATTTTTTGCTTTGACTTGCGGTCGTCGTTGCTATGCTTTGTCTTGTAGTCCGGTACGGTTTCGGGAAAAATCTCATTTTCTATGTACGGCAGAATCAGTTTTTGATCTTGAATATTCTTGCAACGAAAATACGGATTCGTTCTTTGCAAAGCTTGTCCGCTCATAAACGCCGCATAATCGATTACCCTTGTATTGAGTATCGCGAATTTGTTATCGTGTTTTACGCGCGGAATGTTTCGCGCCATAGCCGCCGCCTCTTTTTTGTCCCGCGCCCGAACATAGAATAACCCTCGATAGTAGTAATTTTTCCCCACATGTCCGCATTTTGCCTCCACCTCATAAAATTGCATTTTTACCATACTCCTTTTAATTTTATTGAAATCATTTTATACCATAAACGCGACAAAATGTCAAGTGTCGGTTTATATTTTCGGCAAATTTTAATACTATTCTAATGATTTTAACTCGCGATATACCTTGCGTTGCGATTGGCGCCGACCTTAAAATAATTCAGAACGGCTTAAAAAGAGGCGGCAAAGAACGGTGTTCGGGCGGGCGACAGGCGGCGGTGGGGGGGGAGCGAACGAGCGTACATTGACATATCCGATTAAGACGCCCGCCGCTATCAACGCCGCCGGTTGCCGCCGATAGGGTAACAAAAAAGGCGGCCGCGTTAAGCGACCGTCCTCTTTGCGATACATTTTTCAATAACGGATAAAAAGGAGTATACAAGACCCGGGAAAGAATTTTCCGGTTTCTTTTGGCGCAAACATATGCGCGCTCTTAAAGGAGGTGATCCAGCCGCACCTTCCGATACGGCTACCTTGTTACGACTTCACCCCAGTCATCGGTTTTACCTTAGGCAGCTGCCTCCTTGCGGTTAGCTCACTGACTTCGGGTACCCCCGACTCCCATGGCGTGACGGGCGGTGTGTACAAGACCCGGGAACGCATTCACCCCGACATTCTGATTCGGGATTACTAGCAACTCCGACTTCATGAGGGCGGGTTTCAGCCCTCAATCCGAACTGAGAACGCCTTTATGAGATTCGCTTACCGTTACCGGCTCGCATCTCTTTGTAGCGCCCATTGTAGCACGTGTGTGGCCCAAGACGTAAGGGGCATGATGATTTGACGTCATCCCCGCCTTCCTCCGCGTTATCCGCGGCAGTCTGATATGAGTTCCTAACTTAATATTGGCAACATATCATAAGGGTTGCGCTCGTTGCCGGACTTAACCGAACATCTCACGACACGAGCTGACGACAACCATGCACCACCTGTCTTCGTGTCCCGAAGGAGGTTTGTGTTTCCACAAATTGCACTCGATGTCAAGTCTTGGTAAGGTTCTTCGCGTTGCTTCGAATTAAACCACATGCTCCGCTGCTTGTGCGGGTCCCCGTCAATTTCTTTAGGTTTCAACCTTGCGGCCGTACTACCCAGGCGGGATACTTATCGCGTTAGCTTCAACACAGGGGGAGTTAATACCCCCTTCGTTTAGTATCCATCGTTTAGGGCATGGACTACCAGGGTATCTAATCCTGTTTGCTACCCATGCTTTCGAGCCTCAGCGTCAGTTATGGTCCAGCAAGCCGCCTTCGCCTCCGGTGTTCCTCCTAATATCTACGCATTCCACCGCTACACTAGGAATTCCACTTGCCTCTCCCACACTCAAGCACTCCAGTTTTATGTGCGGTTCCACGGTTGAGCCGTGGGCTTTCACACATAACTTAAAGCGCCGCCTACACTCCCTTTACGCCCAGTAATTCCGGATAACGCTTGCCCCCTACGTATTACCGCGGCTGCTGGCACGTAGTTAGCCGGGGCTTTCTTACAGGGTACCGTCATTCTTCTTCCCCTGCGACAGAAGTTTACAATCCGAAAACCTTCTTCCTTCACGCGGCGTTGCTGGGTCAGAGTTCCCTCCATTGCCCAATATTCCCCACTGCTGCCTCCCGTAGGAGTTTGGACCGTTTCTCAGTTCCAATGTGGCCGATTACCCTCTCAGGTCGGCTACCCATCGTCGCCTTGGTGGGCCGTTACCTCACCAACTAGCTAATGGGACGCGAGCCCATCGTACCCCGATAAATCTTTTACCCCTCTCCCATGCGGGAGCGTGGTCTTATGCGGTATTAGCACCTATTTCTAAGTGTTATTCCCCGGAGTACGGCAGGTTGCTCACGCGTTACTCACCCGTCCGCCACTGAATACAAAAGTAAACCCTTGTATTCCGTTCGACTTGCATGTGTTAAGCACGCCGCCAGCGTTCATCCTGAGCCAGAATCAAACTCTCATGTTTAATTTCTTGCTCCGAACATCTTATTACTGACTGTTCAGAATAATATTACCTAAATTGACTTTAGTTTATTCTTTCTTTGTTTGTACTTTCTTTTTATTCGTTATTGTCAATGTACTCAAAGCCGCCCTTAGTCGAAAAATCGAGGGGACAGCTTGATAATAATACCACAGTAAACGCTTAAAGTCAAGTATATTTTCAAAAAAAATTAGGATATTTTCAAAAAATATTTAGGAATATGCGCAGCCTAAAAAATTTATGCGAAAAACCGCATACGTGCGGTTATTTTTGAATTTTATCGCTTGACAAGAAAGCGAAAGTTATGCTACAATTATATAATATGATTAGGTATAAAAGGTTGGCGTTGCCGTTTTTAACGACGTTCCTTTTCTGCTTTTCGCTTTTTGCGTGTACCGACAAAAAGGTCGACGCCTTATTGAAAGAAAGATACGTTAAATGGATCGACGAAAACGCGGCCGTTCAATTTTCGATTTTAGATGCAAAAGGGGTAGGGTACGGCACCGTAACGGTTAAAGGGGATAAAAAGGAGGCTTGGTTTTATCTTAATAACGATAAGTTTGGATTCAGGCTTGAAATCGTCCTGTTAAACCGCGCCAACCCGCTTGGGGAGAGCGATTCGGACTATTTTTCGATTAGGTACAAGGACGGCAAAATTCAGTCGTACGAGGAGAGCGTTACGCTGTTCGGCGAAAAATACGACAGGCTCGTGTTTTCGCGGGGCGAGGTGGATAAGGACGCGATCGACGCGAGCGACTACTTATGCGTCAATTGGATGGACTACTGGGCGGACTACCGCAATAATTTGACGATATCGGTCGGATACGACGACCGTAAATACGGTATGGGCAAGGCAAAGGTGGGCGCGGAGTTGCGGCTCGACATCCTTTTTATTTGGAAGCCGGATAAAGCCTTCGCAATCTATATCGACAAGCGTCCCGACAAATTTGACGGCCCCGTCGCGGAGGGTACTTATACCAACGAGCAAAAAGTCCTGACGCTAACCTTTACCGCCGACGGCTTATTTAACGGAAGGTTTCCGATTATGGAGTTGCACGGTTGGCCGGCGCCGTTTTGATTGCAAAAAAAATCGGGCGGCGGGTCAAAAAGTAGTGTTAAAATAATAGATTTTTTTTGGATATTGTGTTAATATATTAGGGATGCGGATCGATAAATTCCTAAAAGTTTCAAGAATCCTAAAAAGGCGTTCGGTCGCGGCGGCGGCTTGCGGCGGCGAGCGCGTTTTTGTGAACGGCCGCGCCGTCAAGCCGGCGCACCGCGTCAAGGTCGGCGACTGCGTAAGGGTCGAGTTCGGCGGCGGCGCGTTGGAATTTACCGTAAAATCGCTCGATGAAAAAGCGGGCAAAGAGGAAGCGGACAAACTGTATGAACTTAGAAACACCTAACTCCGAAATCAGCATAGTAGGGCTGATATTGTGCGCGGGCGACGGCAAGCGTATGAATTTGGGGTACAACAAAATGTTGTACTACGTCGGCAAAAAAACGATTTTGGAGCTTACCCTCGATCGCTTTAAGTCGAGCCGCGTAAAGACGGTTATGCTTGTGATAAACGAGGCGGACCGCGACGCGGTCGGCGCGATCGCCGAGCGCTACGAGGACGTCGCGATTACGGTGGGCGGCGAAACCCGCACCGAGTCCGTTCGCCGCGGGCTTAAAGAAATCGGCCATTGCGACGTTGTGTGCATTCACGACGGAGCGCGGCCCTACGTAACGGCGAAGATTATCGACGACACTATCGAGAGCGCGGTGGAGTACGGCAGCGGAATAGCGGCGGTGCCGACCGTCGACACCGTTTCCGAAATCAACGACGGCGAGATTATCCGCCACCTTGCAAAGAGCGGACTCTACAACGTTCAAACGCCGCAGACGTTTATTTTTGATCAGATTCAGCACGCGTACAATTTGGTTCAGGGCAATTTTTCGGACGACTCCGAGGTCTACGCGCTGGCGGGCTTTAAGCCGCACATAGTTTTGGGCGAATACGAAAACATCAAGCTCACGCACGCGTACGAGCTTTTCGCTCCGGCGTCGGGGCGCACCAAAATCGGGCTGGGGTTCGACGTGCACAGGCTCGTAAGCGGACGCGATTTAATACTGGGCGGCGTTATGATACCGCACAACAAGGGACTTTTGGGGCATTCGGACGCCGACTGTCTTGTCCACGCCGTTATGGACGCCCTTCTTTCGGCGGCGGAGCTGCCCGACATAGGGGTGCTTTTCCCCGAAACGGATCCAAAATATAAGGGCGCGAGCAGTATCAGGCTGTTGGCGGAGATCTACGGACTTATAACGCGGCGTTCGTACGCCGTCGGCAACGTGTCGGCGGTGATAATGGCGGAAAAGCCCCGGATGCGTCCCTATATACCCGATATGATAGTCAACATAAGCACCGCGCTCAACACGTCGCCCGACCGCGTGAACATCTCCGCCACGACCACCGAACGGCTCGGGCTTATCGGCGACGAGCGCGGAATCGCCGCGTCGGCGACCTGCCTGCTGTTTTACTGAATCGAGCGGCGAATGGAAAGCGGCCGAAACATCATAAAAAAGCGCGGGCGGTTCGCGCTGAGTCCCGTACAAACGGTGATAGCGGGATTCGTGCTCGTCATATTCGCGGGCGCGTTTCTTTTGAGCGTCCCTCTAAGCACGACCGACAATAGTTGGACGCCGTTTATCGACGCGCTGTTTATTTCGACCAGCGCGGTGTGCGTAACGGGCTACTCCACGCTCCCCGTCGGGTTCTACTTTACGGGCTTCGGTCAGGCCGTCCTTTTGCTGCTTGTGCAGATAGGCGGCTTGGGCTTTATGACGGTTACCACGCTCGTGCTTATGCTTATGCGCAAAAAAATTCTGTTCCGCGACAGACTCGCGATAGGCGCGGCGCTCAACGAGTCCGGCAACAAGGGCATATTAAGGCTCACGCGCAAAATCGTCCTTATGACTCTTATAACCGAATTCGCCGGAATGCTCGCGCTTATAGCGCCGTTTTGCGGCCGCAACGGCGCCGTCGGCGTGTGGCAGGCGGCGTTTACGTCCGTTTCGGCGTTTTGCAACGCGGGCTTCGATATATTCGCAAGGAGCGCGAACGACTTTTCGGGACTCAACGCCTATATCGACGACGTTACCGTTTCGCTCACGATCGCTTTTTTGATAATCGCCGGGGGCCTCGGCTTTGCCGTAATATCCGACGTTTTCAAAAATAAATTCCGTTTCAAGCGGTTTTCGTTCCATACCAAGCTTGTTTTGACCGTAACGGGGATTTTGCTCGTCGCGGGGTGGGCGTTTATTTTCGGCGTCGAATACTCGAACCCCGCCACGCTCGGCGGCCATAGCGCGGGCGTAAAGCTGTTAAGCTCGTTCTTTCAGTCGGTTTCGTGCCGCACCGCCGGGTTTTCCACCGTCAACCAATCGGACTTACGCAGCGCCAGCAAATTCCTTTGCGACATTCTGATGTTTATCGGCGCCTCGCCCGGCTCTACGGGCGGCGGCATAAAGACGACCACGTTCGCCGTACTCGTTATGACGCTCGTATCGGGGCTAAAAGGGCGCGGCGGCGTGGCGATAGGCAAACACTCCGTAAACCAAAAGACGGTCTACAAGTCCATATCCGTAACAGCCGCCTCGCTTATACTCGTTTCGGCGCTCGCCACGCTCCTGTTGCTGACCGAAAAAAATTACGTTCCCGCCTCGCTTCTTTCGTTCGAGAACGTTTTGCACGATTCGTTTTCGGCGTTTTCGACCGTCGGGCTGACCACCAACATTATTCCCTACCTGTCGCCGATCGGCAAATTATTCGTCGCCGTCGTTATGTTTTGCGGCAGGGTGGGGCTGATTCCCGTCGCGGCGGCGTTTTCGGGAACGGGCGGCGACCTTATTCGCTACCCCGAGGCCGTTATACCCGTGGGGTAGCTTTGGCGCGGAACATAACCGGGACATAGCGGAACAAACAAAGACACACTCAAAAAGGAGAAAAATTTATGGCAAGAGTAAAATCCGCAAAAAAGCAGTTCGCGGTAATAGGTTTGGGGCGTTTCGGCACGGCGCTCACAAAGGTTCTCTACAACGAGGGAATGGACGTTTTGGCTATCGACAGCGACCCCGAAAAGGTCAACGCCGCCGAACAATTTTGCACGCAAGCCGTTTGCGCCGACGCCGAGGACGAGCGCGTGCTGACCAGGCTCGGCATAAACAACTTCGACGCGGTCGTAGTCTGCATAGGCACCGACATCGAAGCCAGCGTCTTTATAACGGTCGTCTGCAAGCAGCTCGGCGCGGCCAATATTATAGCCAAAGCCCAGGACGCCCGCCACGCCCACGTCCTCAAAAAAATCGGCGCGGCGCACGTGATTATCCCCGAGGAGGAGGCCGGCGAAAAGCTCGCTCTGCAACTAAGCAAGCCTAATATGATCGAGATTCTTTCGCTTACCGACAACTTCCGCCTCGTCGAAATCAAAACGCCCGAAAAATGGCGCGGCAAAACCCTTATGGAGCTTAACGTCCGCTCCGCCGAAAAGGTCTCCGTTATGCTCATAAAGCGCGGCGAAAACATCATCGTCGCCCCCGGCGGCGACTGTATGCTCCTCGACGGCGACACTCTTGTCATAGCCGGCGAAACCGCCGACACCGAACGCCTGTCCAAAAAAGCCACAAAAGCCGTGGAATAGATTAACCCTCGGTTGTCCTCCGCCCATACGCAAATCGGCGCCCCGC
>JAISMM010000017.1 GCA_031276725.1 Clostridiales bacterium
ACTTTTCCGCTTTTCTCCAAAATCTGTCGCTTCTTAAAATAGCTTTTCAGTTTTCCATCAACATCAATCCAAAAGACGTTTCGGAAAATAATCCAAAACGCCTTTTGTCTGCAGTCTGAGAGAACGCGTTAGCGTTCTCTTTCTTTTGACTTTGTTTCTTTTTAAGTACGGTCATCTTCGGTTGAGGCGTACTTCTTGCGGCGATACGGCATTTTACTTTGCCGCCGTATCTACGCGGAGTTTTTCTTTAATCGCGGGCGGGGTTCATAAACAGCCGTCCGCAAAATCCGTTATGTAATCTTTTAGCCGCAGGCTTTAACGGCGTCCTTCGTTCCGGAAATTACAGCCTTGCCGGAGCGCTTAACCTTCATTTTTTTTGCGGCTTCCGCGTCGGTTTCTTCCATCTTTTTCAAGCTCTCTTTGGCTTGCTTGTAGGCTTCCTTCGCGTCGGCGGTTTCCTTAAACCATATAACGGTTACCATATCGTCGGTACCCTCGCCCTTTGACGCCATCAGGTAGGCTTCCACCTTTGAAAGCTCTCCCACGCCGGGCATTTGCGCGAACATACCGCCAAAAGCCGAAAGCGCGTCGCCGGAATAAGTTTGAACCTTGTAGTCCTTTTTTTCCAGCTTCTCTTTCGTCTTGTCCGAGTCGCCGACGCACGCCGCGACGGCGCCCAAACAGAACAGCATAACCAACATAACCGACAGAATTTTTGAGACCTTTTTCATTTTTATTACCTCCCAGTAATATTTAATAATATCATTATACATCTAAATTTGGGACTTGTCAACTAAAATTAAACAAAATTGAAAAGAAAAATAAATCTATTTTTTTTTTTTTTGCTTTTGGACTTCCGGAAAATAATTTTGACCGCTGTGGGTTCACAAAGTGCTTATTCGCCCGCCGCAATCGGCACTTCCCCCAAATTCCCCTCTATGGAGGGGTGCCGCCTTTGGCGGCGGGGTGGTTGCTTGTTCGCCGCATTCGGCATATCCCCCAAATTCCCCTCTATGGAGGGGTGGCGCGTTAGCGCCGGGGTGGTTCACCGTTACAATAACGGTCGCGTAAAAAATAGTTTTTTTAATCGGCTACTATTAAATAGTTTAACCACCCCGTCAACTTCGTTGCCACCCCTCCACAGAGGGGAATTTTTGAGAAGTGCCGAGAGTGGCGTACGGACTGTTGACAAAGATTGTTAACGGAAAAAAGTTATTAATATCCGCTCGCCGCGTCCCCAAAATTCCCCTCCGGGGAGGGGTGGCGCGTTAGCGCCGGGGTGGTTCACCGTTAAAATAACAGCCGCGTAAAAAATAGTTTTTTTTAGTAGGCTACTATTAAATAGTTTAACCACCCCGTCAACTCCGTTGCCACCCCTCCATAGAGGGGAATTTTTGAAAGCCGCCGAATGTGGCGGACGGACTGTTGACAAAGATTGTTAACGGAAAAAAGTTATTAATGCCCACTCGCCGCGTCCCCAAAATTCCCCTCCGGGGAGGGGTGCCGCCTTTGGCGGCGGGGTGGTTGTTTGTCCGTCGCAATCGGTATATCCCCAAAATTCCCCTCTATGGAGGGGTGCCGCCGTTGGCGGCGGAGTGGTTCACCTCTAAAATAGTAACCGCTTAAAAAATAGTTTTGCAACACAACAAAATATGCCGCGCCCGAACGGGCGCGGCATATTTTTGGTTTGGAACAAGAGGAGATATTTTTGTTTTTACTCTACGTCCTGCAAAGCGTCGTAGCCTTCCTCGCCGGTGCGGACTTTGATAACGTTTTCCACATCGTAGACGAAGATTTTGCCGTCGCCGATCTTTCCGGTGTAAAGAACCTTTTTGGCGGTTTCGACGACCTTTTGAACGGGAACCTTGCAAACGACGATTTCGAGCTGAATTTTAGGCAGCAGATTGATTTCGACGTCCGCGCCGCGGTACTTTTCGACCTGGCCCTTTTGAGCGCCGCACCCGAGCACCTTGGTTATCGTCATACCGGTAACGCCGATGCCGTTCATAGCCTCTTTGAGCGCCTCGAACTTGCTTTCGCGGCAGATGATTTCGACCTTAGAAATCTTCACGTCGGAGGCGGGAGCCTTCGCCGACTTAACCTGCACGGGAACCGCGTCGTCTACGGAAACCTTGCCCGTAACGCCGCCTACGTCCATACCCGCGTAAAGATCCTCGAACGAGGTCGAGAAGCCCGCGTAGGCGGAAACGAGTCCGTGCTCGCTGATGTCGAGGCCCTTAATTTCGTCCTCCCTCGTAACGCGCAGACCGTGGAACTTCTTTATAAGGAAGAACACGAGCGTCATCGTCGCGACCGTCCACGCCGCGATGGCGAGTACTCCAAGGAGCTGCCACCCCAGCTGTGTAGCGCCGCCGCCGTAAAAGAGTCCTGCTCTTTGAGCTAATACCTCTCCGTTAGCGCCGTTGGGAGCGTCGCCCGTGGCGAACAAGCCCACCATAACCGTCCCGAACAGACCGTTGATTCCGTGAACCGCGATGGCGCCCACGGGGTCGTCGATATGGAGTTTAAGGTCGAGGAACTCTACGCCCACGGCTACGAGTACGCCCGCAAGCAAGCCGATTACGGTCGCCCCGAGCGCGTCCACGTGCAGACACCCCGCGGTAACCGCCACAAGCCCCGCGAGCGAGCCGTTAAGCGTCATCGAAACGTCCGGTTTTTTGTTCTTTATCCACGTGTACGCCATAGCGGATATAGCGCCCATAGCGGGGGCTATCGTCGTGTTGACGAATATACGCGCAAGCTGTTCGATACCTAGGGCGGCCGCGCCGTTAAAGCCGTACCAACCGAACCAAAGAATAAACGTTCCGAGCGCCGCTATCGTCAGGTTGTGGCCGGGGATAGCCGCCGACTTAATTTTGCCGTCGGGCTGCTTGCGGTACTTGCCCAAGCGGGGGCCGAGGAATATCGCGCCGACCAAGGCCGTAATGCCGCCGACCATATGGATGGCGCTCGAACCGGCGTAATCGATATAGCCGTTGGAGTTAAGCCAACCGTTCGGATTCCAAACCCAACCGGCCTCGATCGGGTAGATGAGCGCGCTTATGATTATGCTGTACATACAATAGGTCGAAAACTTCGTCCTTTCCGCCATCGTGCCGGATACTATCGTCGCCGCCGTCGCCGCGAACACCAGGTTGAATACGAAGCTCGACGCTGTCCCGGGGTCGTTTAGTTTGAAAAAGATGTCAAGATTCGGCGCGCCGATAATCCCGGCCACGTAATCTTGCGCCATCATAAGACCGAAACCTAATGTCATAAAGACTACCGTTCCGAGGCAGAAGTCCATAAGATTTTTCATCAGGATGTTTCCGGCGTTTTTGGCGCGGGTGAGTCCCGTTTCGACCATCGCGAAGCCGCACTGCATAAAGAATACCAACGCGGCCCCAATTAAAAACCAAATTCCAAAGTCCATAAGTAAATGATTTAACCTCCTAAAATTTTAATTTTTTGTTTTTTATATATAAAAAAGACGCGAATATGGTTTCACTCGGAATAAAACCGTACTCACGTCTTTGTGTTGTTTATTTATTTAACTTCTTTCCGGCCATCGGCCGCCGTCGCCTTTCGCGTCTTTTTGCGCCTAACGAACCTAGCTTCTCTCGGGAAAACTTTGAACAAGTTTAGCCGACTTTAAGACGCGCCTTTTTTGCTATAAATCCTCTTCTTTTTTTGGCAATAGCGGTGCTATTGCCCGCAAAAATAAGTTAATTTCTATCTAAAAAATTCGCTGTCTTAAAGCCGTCGCACTCGTTCAAAGTTTTCCTAGCGTAGCGGTGCTATGCGTCCGTCAAGAAGTTTAACTCCTTTCCGGTCGCCGCCCGCCGTCGTGCATCGCCGTCCTTTGCGCCTAACGAACCTAACTTTTCCTAGCGGTGCTATGCGTCCGTCAAGAAGTTATGTTATGTTTTGTCGCGCGTGTAAGGCGGGGGGCGGGGCGCTAAACCCCGAACAGCAATTCGCCGTAAGAGGGGTAGCCCCAGTAGCGGACGGGGACGAGCATTTCGAGCTCGTCGACGGTGCAACGGAGGGAGTTCATAGCCGCGAACACCTTGTCGCGGTAGAACTCGGAACGCTTGCGAATGTCGGCTACGCCGCCCGCCGCCACGACCGCCTCGTCGAGCGCCTCTAACTTTTCGGTCGCGGTCTTTAAGAGGACGGACAGCTTTTTAAGCAGCTTTTCCTCGGCGGAGGTATCTAGCTCGGCGGATACCGCGCGTTTGCCGTTGATCGTCTTAATGAGCAATTTTTGGTATTCCAGCGCAAAGTCGACCGCGCCGCGCCTTACCATATCCGACAGCGTAAGCGCCTCGATGCGTATGGTCGCGCAATAGCCTTCGGTCAAGATTTCAAGCCGCGACCTGATTTCTTCCTCCGTCAACACGCCGTGGCGCACAAACACCTCCACGTTCTTGGGGTCGGCGAAGTGCGGCAGAGCCTCGGGCGTCGTGCGCAAATTGTTGAGTCCGCGCTTTTTTGCCTCCTGCGTCCATTCCTCGGTGTAGTTGTTGCCGTTAAAGATGACGCGCTTGTGATCCTTAATCGTCTTTTTAACGAGCGCCGCAAGATCCTTTTTGAAGTCCTTCGACTTTTCCAAAGCGTCGGCGAACCGGCTCAATTCCTCGGCTACGATCGTGTTAAGCACAAAGTTGAAACCGGAAACCGAAAACGCCGAGCCGGGCATTCTGAACTCGAACTTGTTGCCCGTAAAGGCGAACGGCGACGTCCTGTTGCGGTCGGTCGTGTCTTTTGGGAAGCGGGGCAACACCGTCGCGCCTATCTCGATAAGCTCCTTGGCGCGGCCGTTGTACGGCTCGCCCTTTTCGATAGCCTCCAAAACCGCCTGCAACTCCGCGCCCACGAACATAGAAACTATCGCGGGGGGCGCCTCGTTCGCGCCCAAGCGGTGATCGTTGCCCGCGCTCGCCACCGAAACCCTCAATAAGTCGGCGTATTCGTCCACCGCCTTAATGACGGCCACCAAAAACAGCAAAAACTGCGCGTTTTCGTGCGGGGTGTCGCCGGGTTCCAATAGGTTCGCGCCCGCGTCGGTCGACATAGACCAGTTGTTGTGCTTGCCCGAGCCGTTTACGCCGGCGAACGGCTTTTCGTGCAGCAAACACACAAGCCCGTGGCGCTCGGCGACCGTTTTCATAGTCTCCATAGTAAGCTGATTGTGGTCGGTCGCGATATTGGTCGTTTCAAATATCGGCGCAAGCTCGTGCTGTGCGGGGGCGACCTCGTTATGCTTCGTCTTGCAGGGGATTCCCAGCTTCCAAAGCTCCTTTTCAAGATCCTTCATATACGCCGACACGCGCGGTTTAATCGCGCCGAAGTAGTGATCCTCTAATTCCTGACCCTTCGAGGGACGCGCTCCCAAAAGCGTGCGGCCGCAAAAGCGCAGGTCGGGCCTTTTAAGGTAGACGGCCTTGTCCACAAGGAAGTACTCCTGCTCGCAACCCACCGTCGTGTTCACCGTTTTGGCGTCGCCGCCGAACAGCTTTATAATGCGCACGGCGTGCTTGCTGATAGCCTGCATAGAACGCAACAGCGGCGTCTTTTTGTCGAGCGCCTGCCCCGCGTAGGAGCAAAACGCCGTGGGAATATACAGCGAGCCGTCCTTAATAAAGGCGTACGACGAGGGATCCCACGCGGTGTAGCCGCGCGCCTCGAACGTCGCCCGCAAGCCGCCCGAGGGGAAGCTCGACGCGTCGGGCTCGCCCTTAACTAGCTCCTTGCCCGAAAACTCCATAATGACGCCCGCGTCGGACGTAACCGAAATAAAGCTGTCGTGCTTTTCGGCGGTAACGCCCGTCATCGGCTGAAACCAATGCGTGTAGTGCGTCGCGCCGTTCTCGATAGCCCAATCCTTCATAGCGACGGCTACGACGTTCGCGACGTCAAGCTCGAGCGGCGTGTTTTCGCGCATCGTCTTTTTGAGCGTTTTGTAAACGTCCTTGGGTAGTTTCGTACGCATAATTTTGTCGTTAAAGACTAAACTTCCGTACAGCTCGGTAATATCTTCCATATAAGCCTCCTTGAATTTTGTAACTTGATTTGCGCGGTTTTTGTCAAAATAAAAAACGCCGACCCACAAAAGAGATTCGGCGCCTTTGCCAAAGCTATACTATTTATAACACATTCCGCGCGATAAGTCAAGAATATTACGGCGGTTATTAAAAATTTTTTTAGAATTTTTTTGCGCGGGGATTGCAAACGATAATTTTACGGAGCGGTAAAACGCTTTACAAAAATGCGGCTATGGTTTATACTCTACTGTGTCGGCGCGTTTTTGCGACCGATATTTAAGGAGAAACGGTTATGACTTCCACGGTTCGTGAAATTTTAGAATTCGTCAAAGAGAACGACGTCAAGTTTGTGCGGCTCGCGTTTTGCGACGTCAAGGGCGGGCAAAAGAATATCGCCGTAACGGCGGGGAATCTTGAAAAAGCGTTCACCGTCGGCACCGCCGTCAACGCGGCCGCCCTGACGGGCTTTTCGGGACTCAATTCCGACGTCGTATTGCTGCCCGATCCGTCCACGCTCAACGTGCTTCCGTGGCGGCCGGATCAAGGCAGGGTGGCGCGTTTTTACTGCGACCTCGGGCTTTACGGTCAAAAGGAGTTTTACGGCAATATGCGCGGCTACCTGCGCCGGGCGGCGGAGCGCGGCAAGGCGATGGGCGTCGAGGTGCTGATCGGCACCGAGATAGAGTTTTACCTGTTCAAGACGGACGAGCGCGGGCTTCCCGCCTCCGAGCCGTACGACGCGTGCGGATATTTAGACGTCGCGCCGCTCGATAAGGGCGAAAATATCCGCCGCGACATATGTCTTACGCTCGAAACTATGGGGATTATCCCGGAGTCGTCGCACCACGAAAAAGGCCCCGGGCAAAACGAAATCAAGTTCCGCCACAGCGACATTTTGACGGCGGCCGACAACTATTTTACCTATAAGTCCGTCGTAAAGGCGGTCGCGGCGCGTAACGGCGTGTTCGCGTCGTTTATGCCCAAGCCACTCAAAAGCCGCGCGGGCAACGGCCTGCATTTAAGGTTCACCCTAAAAAAGAACGGCAAGAACCTGTTTTGCGGCAACAGCCGCGAGTCCGAAGCGTTCGCGGCGGGCGTTTTGGAGCGCATAGCCGAAGTAACGCCGTTTTTGAATTCCACCGTAAATTCCTACGAACGTTTGGGCGAAAACGGCGCGCCCAAGCACGTGTCGTGGTCGGCGCAAAACCGCTCGCAGCTTATACGGCTCGACGCGTCCGAATCGGGCTATATGGAGCTCCGCTCGCCCGACCCCGCCCTAAATCCGTATTTGGCGTTCGCCCTGCTCGTTCACGCGGGCCTCGACGGAATCGAATCGGGGCTTAGCTTGCCGCCCCCGTGCGACAAAAATCTTAACGCCGCGCCCCCCGCGTCGGTAAAAAACTACCGCAAACTGCCCGACTCGTTCGCCTCGGCGGTAAAGGCGGCGCTCGAAAGCGAATTTGTAAAAAGCTACGACGGCGGCGGACTCTTGACCGGCTTTTTGGACACCGCCTCGGACGAAATCGCCTCGTTTGCGGACGCGGCCGATTCCGACGAGTGGATTCGCCAAAACTACTTTATAAAGTTATAGGGAAGCCCGGCTTATTATGTGGAAGGTATTGATAGTTTCCGGTTCGCGCGAGAGCGCGGGCAAAATCGCCGCCGAGCTGGAAAACTTCAAAAACGAGGGCGTCGACGTATCGACGGCCGAAAGCGGCGACGACGCAAGACGCCTTGCCGCCGAATTTTGCTTTGACCTCGCGCTCATAAACGCGCCGCTTTTAGACGAGCTCGGCTCGGCGCTCGCAAAAACGTTGGCGGCGGGCTCGGCGACGCAGGTCATTTTGCTTGTGCGCGCCGCTATCGCGGGCGAGGTCGGGCAGGACGCCGAGGAGTACGGCGTGTTCACCGTCCCAAAGCCGTTCTCGCGCGAGCAGCTTTGGAGCGCGCTAAAATTCGCCTCCGCCGCCCGCAACAGAATGAAGCGGCTCGAAGTCGAAAACACCCGCCTGTTGGGCAAGCTCGAGGACATTAAATTAATCGACCGCGCCAAATGCATTCTTATAGAACACCTCGCTATGACGGAACAGCAAGCCCACAAGCATATCGAAAAAGAAGCTATGGACCGCCGCGTCAGCCGCCGCGAAATAGCCAACAATATTCTGCGCACGTATGAAAAGTAGTTTTCTGTCCGCTTGATAAATTCTGTTGACCGATAAATCTTGTTTGCGCAGACCGTCGCGTTATCGCTTGATTTTTTTTGCGTTTTCCGCTATAATGGTGTTAAGGCAAGCGAGGATATTAAAGTGGATGATTTTGAAGAATACAAGCGGCAGGGCGAACCCGATAAAAAGGAGAAGTCCGGCATATGGCGCACGGCAATCGGCTTGCAGCAAGTCGACGGTTTAACGCCGTCCGAATATCTTATAAAGACCGCCAAACGGAATATCGAGGGCGAAATTTCCATCTACGAGGCGCAGGAATTTCTTGACGGTTATTACAAAGCAAAGCCCGCAAAAAGCGCCGACGGCGACCGCACCGAGGAGGCCGACAAGGTTTCGGCGCGCATAGCCGAAATTCTGTCCGAAAAAACGTTCACGTTCAGTCCCGCCGAATATATCACGATTCACAAGCGGCTGTTCGCGGGAATATACAAGCACGCCGGCAAAATCCGCGCCTACAACATATCTAAATCCGAATGGGTGCTGAACGGCGAAACTGTCTACTACGCCAGCGCCGACAGTATCCGCGCCGCGCTGAACTACGACTTTACGCGCGAAAAGTCGTTCGATTACAGAGGCCTCACCAAGGAGGCGATCGCAAGCCGTATCGCAAAATTTATTTCCGGGCTTTGGCAAATACACGCGTTCGGCGAGGGCAACACGAGGACTACGGCGGTGTTCGCCATTAAGTATTTGCGCACGCTCGGCTTTTCGGTCGAGAACGATTTGTTCGCCGAAAATTCGTGGTACTTCCGCAACGCGCTCGTTCGGGCAAATTATAACGACTACGCAAAAAACATTTTTGCGACCCCGCTTTACCTAAACCGCTTTTTCGGCAATCTTCTGTTGGGCGAAAGCAACGCGCTCAAAAACCGCGAAATGCGCGTAACGCCCGCCGCCGCCCCCGATACCGCAAACGGCATAAATGATACTGTAAATCAAGCAAATGATACTGTAAATCGGGAGAATGATACTGTAAATCGGGAGAATGATACTGTAAATCAAGGGAATGATACTGTAAATCAAGGGAATGATACTGTAAATCAAGCAAATGATACTGTAAATCAAGCAAATGATACTGTAAATCAAGCAAATGATACTGTAAATCAGGAAAATGATACTGTAAATCAAGCAAATGATACTGTAAATCAGGGAAATGATACTGTAAATCAGGGGAATGATACTGTAAATCGGGAAAATGATACTGTAAATCAAGGGAATGATACTGTAAATCGAGGGAATGATACTGTAAACGACGGGGAGCGCAGTGTGCTTTCGCTTATCGGGGACGACCCGTCCGTTACGGCGGCGCAGCTTGCGGAGCGGCTGGGAGTAAGTTTAATTACGGTCAGGCGCGAAATCAGGCGGCTAAAAGACGGCGGCTATATAAAGCGCGTCGGCTCCGACAAAACGGGGCGGTGGGTAACCGCAAAGGACTAGCGCCTTAAAGCCGTCCGCCGCATTAACGCCGCGCCGCTTTTCCGGCGTGTTCTTGTTGCAAAGCGTACAGCATAAGCGCCAAGTCGTTTTTTGTAAAAAGCTCCACGCCGCAGGTTTTGGCAAGGTTTCGGGCTTGGCGTGTAAACGACGGCGCGGTCGACGCCACCCAACCGTAATGGGCGTTGTAGTAGCGCATACCCGCCGCGACCTCTTGCACGCATTTAACGCCCAAAGGCCCGGCGTACTTTTTGACCTGTATCGCCGTAATCAAGCCGTCCTTACCCGCCAAAACGTCCACGCCGTAATCGCCGCTTTTGGGAGTCGTCGCCGCATCGAAGCCGCACAGCGTCAAAAACCGCGCTATCCATTGCTCGAACTCGAACGGCGACAGCTTGTCCGTTCGGTCGATTCCGGTATGCAGAACGGCGGCGTCGAGCGCCCTTTGCGGAGCGTTCCCCGACCTTATCCCGAATGCAAGCCGCAGAATTATCACAAGCAAAAGAACGCCGCTTAAAACGAACAGCGTCAGCCAAAACGGTTTAAGATCGGGCGCGAACCTAAACGACAGCGCGCCGAAGCCCGCCGAAAAGCAGAACAGAATTATTAACGCGGAATCCGCCGAATTTTTCCTCGCCATATATACAGTGTAACATATATTATCCGTCAATGTCAAGCGCGGGCAAGGAACGCCGCTTTGGCGGGACGCGTGCCGCCCGCCCGGACGCGTTCCTTGTCCGCGTCCTAAAAATCCCGAAAATTTTCCCGACGGCGCAAAAGTCCCTCTAAACGGTTGACAAACGGCGCCCTTTTGGTATACCCTTAATAGGGGCGGAACGACGCCCGAACAAGGAGAGAAAAAAATAATGGCAAAGAACAAGATTCCCGCAAGGCTGCATTTGGACGAGGACGAGATTCCCAAAGCGTGGTATAACGTCCGCGCCGATATGAAGGAAAAGCACGAGCCGTTTTTGCACCCCGGCACGGGCAAGCCTTGCACGGCACGGGATTTGGAGGGCGTTTTTTGCCCGTCGCTCGTCAAGCAGGAGTTGGATCAAGACACGCGCCTTATACCGATTCCGGACGGACTTTTGGAGTTTTACCGCTCTATGCGCCCCTCGCCGCTTATCCGCGCGCGCTTTTTAGAGGAGTACCTCGGCACGCCCGCTGAAATTTATTACAAATTCGAGGGCAACAACACGTCGGGTTCGCACAAGCTCAATTCGGCGGCGGCGCAGGTTTATTACGCCAAGCAAGAGGGGCTTACCTCGCTCACGACCGAAACGGGCGCGGGGCAGTGGGGAACGGCTTTGGCTATGGCGTGCGCGTTCTACGGCGTAAAACTGACCGTCTATATGGTCAAAATCAGCAGCGAACAAAAGCCTTACCGCAAGGCGGTCATCGAAACGTACGGCGCGAATTTGATTCCGTCGCCGTCGGATACGACCGAAATCGGCAAAAAGATTTTGGCGGCCGACCCTAACACGGGCGGTTCGCTCGGGTGCGCGATTTCCGAGGCGATCGAAACGGCTGTCAAGACCGATAAATGCCGTTACGTACTCGGCAGCGTCCTCGACCACGTTATACTGCACCAGTCGATAATCGGGCAGGAGTGCAAGGCGGCGTTCCAAAAATACGGCGTCGCGACGCCCGACATTATAATCGGTTGCGCGGGCGGCGGCTCGAACCTCGGCGGCTTAATCTCGCCGTTCATCGGCGACAAAATAAAGGGCAATAGCGCCACGCGCTTTATAGCCGTCGAGCCGGCGTCGTGTCCGTCTATGACGCGCGGACGCTTCGCCTACGACTTCGGCGACACGGGCCGCACCACGCCGCTCCTAAAAATGTACACGCTCGGCAGCGGCTTTATGCCGTCGGCAAACCACGCGGGGGGCTTACGCTACCACGGTATGAGTCCCATAATCTCAAAGCTCTACCGCGACGGCTATATCGAGGCGCGCGCCGAGGAGCAAACGGCGGTTTTCGACGCGGCCGTCAAATTCGCCAAGGTCGAGGGAATTCTTCCCGCGCCCGAATCCGCCCACGCGATTAAGGCCGCTATCGACGAGGCGGTCGAATGCAAGCGCACCGACGAAAAAAAGACCATTCTGTTCGGGCTTACAGGCACGGGCTACTTCGACCTGTCCGCCTATATATCCTACAACAACAAGACTATGACGGACTATATTCCGAGCGACGCGGAGTTACAAAAGGGATTCGACTCGTTACCTAACATTTGAAAGGCCGACCATCGCCGGATACGGGCTACGCTTGACTTGCCGACTTGGTTACGTACGCGGAAGTACGCGCCCGTCGTCGGCAAGTCAACTGTTGCCCGTCTGCGGCGCGGTCGACCTTTCAAAGCGTAAGTGAAATAAGCAACCGGGAGAAAAAAGAGAAGTGCAAGAATTAGTACAAGCGGGAAACTCAACCTACTATATAGACGGGCCGAACAAGACGGGGATTTACCTTGCGGACGGCGATGCGTATTTAATCGACAGCGGAGTCGACGAGACTATGGCAAAAACGCTGCTCGACGCTTGCGGCCGCCTCGGCGCAAAGGCGCGGCTCGTTATCAACACGCATTCGCACGCCGACCATATCGGCGGCAATCCGTATCTGTTAAAGCGCGGCTGCAAGGCGTACGCGTTCGGGATCGAGCGCGAGTTTATCGTAAACGCCGAGCTCGAACCGGCTTGCCTGTTCGGCGGCTACCCTCCCAAGCGTTTCAGCGAACGCTATTTCCGCGCGCGCGGCGGTCAAGCTTTCGATATAAGCGCGGCAAAGCTGCCCGCGGGCTTCGAGTTTTTACCGCTCCCCGGCCACAGCTTCGATCAACACGGCGTAAGGACTCCCGACGGCGTACTTTTCGCCGCCGATTCCGTTTTGGACGAATCGCTGTTCGATAAATTCGGCATTCCCTACGTCTACGACCTAGCCAAGCACTTTAATACGCTCGACACGTTATCGTCGTATAAGGCGGAGCTTTTTGTTCCCGCCCACGCCGCCGCCGTCAAGGATATTAGACCGCTAACGGATGCGAACCGCGAAAGAATTAACGGTAACCTCGACGCGATTATGCAAATCTGCGCCGCCCCGATAACCTTCGAGGACGCTCTCTCAAAGCTCCTTTGCCGCTATAACATCAAAATGAGTATGACCCAATACGCCCTAATCGGCAGCACTCTGCGCGGCTATTTGGCGCACCTTTACGACGCGGGACGGGTTGACGCCGTTATCGAAAACAGCCGCTTACTTTGGAAAACCATATAACGCCGAACCGCTCCTAAACGCCGCGATAGCCGTTCGCGGTCGCACCGACAAGCTCCGCTTACTCCAAAATTTCCGTCCTTTCAAAAACTCCGGACAAGTTTAGGCAAATTTAAGTCGCGTTTTTTTTGCCGGTAGCGGCGCTATTGCCTGCAAAAACAAGTCGGTTTACGTCTAAAAAATCCGTCGCCTTAAAGCCGCCCCGCTTGTCCGGAGTTTCTTTCGGGCTCGGCGGCGTCCTTTTCGGTCAAGGCGCGCAAAAGTGAACGGATATCGTTCAAAATATCGGTTTGCGATTCTATGGGGTGCGCGGGCGGGGGAGTTTCCGCCTCGGGCGGCGGAGCGACGGCGCCGTTCTTGGCGGCCTTTTTAAGGAGTTTCAGCTGTTTTTTGCGAAGGTGCGTTATGCCGCGCTCGGCGTTTACAAGCATACGCAGAACTATAAAGATAAAGAACGCGACTATAATAAAGTCGAATATGGCCCAAACGAACGCGCCCCAATTCAGCGACAGCGTGTCGGTAATTTGCCACTTCATGGCGGCTACGTCGACGCTTCCCGTCATAAGACCTATGAGCGGCATAATAATATCGGCGACAAGACTGTTCACAATCTTTGTGAACGCCGCGCCGATAACTACGGCGACCGCCAAATCGATTATGTTGCCTCTGTTAATGAATTTAACAAAGTCTGCAAAAAAACTTTTTACGCGTTCGCGCGTCTTTTGCTTTTTAGCGGGCGGCGCAGCCTGCGCCGCGCCTGCGGGCGTTTCGGAATTTTTCATACAATTTTCTCCTTGCTTTAATGATATTTTCAAAATCGTACCTTATAATATATTGTATCACACTTATAAAAGCCCGTCAAGAAATAACGCGGCAACCTTATTAAATTGCCTTAATTCGCTTGATATATTGCCGCTAAGTGTGATATACTTAATAGTGCATAAAGGCGCGGGCTAAGGGCTTGCGCCGTCGGAGGTAGAATTTTTTTGAAATCAAGCACAAAGGGCTTACTGACGCTTATAGTATTCCTCGCTATTTTCGGAATTATAGCCGTCATAATAGTGGTCAACGCGTCCAAGCCCGACGAAATCGGAACGGACGAGTTTGAACGCAAGCTAATGCAGGACAGAATCGCCAAGGTTAACATAGTCAACGACCGCGTGGAAATTAAGTACACCGACGGGTATACCGAGGCGAAGGGCAACAATTACGACGTTTTCTTTTTTGCAAGAACCGAGGACATCGCCCTTATAAAGGAGGTCAACGCCGCGCGTCTTGAAAAGCATAAGGCGGACGAACTCGAAAAGGGCGTCGAAGAGGCCAAAATAGATTACGGCGGCGTGCCGCTCGTCAAAATAATGCAGAACGACCGCAACGCGGCCAGCTTTTGGAGTCTTATCTATCCGATAGGCGCCATAATTCTTATAGGCGTTTTCGCGTTTTTCCTGTTCCGTTCCGTCAACGGTCAAAACAAGCAGGCGATGAACTTCGGCAAGAGCAAGACGAACAGTCAGGCGAACCTTAAAGTGCGTTTCGCGGACGTCGCGGGCGCCGAGGAGGAAAAGCTCGAGCTTCAAGAAATCGTCGAATTCCTCAAAGCGCCGCAAAAGTTTTCTAAGGTCGGGGCGCGCATTCCAAAGGGCGTTCTGCTCGTGGGCCCTCCCGGAACGGGCAAAACCCTGTTCGCAAAGGCTGTCGCGGGCGAGGCGAACGTGCCGTTTTTCTCGATATCGGGCTCGAACTTCGTCGAAATGTTCGTGGGCGTGGGCGCCAGCCGCGTGCGCGACCTGTTCGACCAAGCCAAGCGCAATATGCCGTGCATTATTTTTATCGACGAAATCGACGCGGTGGGCCGTCAGCGCGGAGCGGGTATGGGCGGCGGTCACGACGAGCGCGAGCAGACGCTCAATCAGCTGCTTGTGCAGATGGACGGCTTCGAGTCGAACGACGGCGTAATAGTTATGGCGGCGACTAACCGCGCCGACATACTAGACCCCGCGCTTTTGCGTCCGGGCCGTTTCGACAGGCAAATATTCGTCAACATTCCCGACGTTCGCGGCCGCGAGGCCATATTCAAGGTTCACGCCCGCAATAAGCCCATCGCCGCCGAGGTCGATTTTCAGCTGCTTGCGCGTATCACAAGCGGCTTTTCCGGCGCGGATATCGAGAACCTTTTGAACGAGGCCGCCATACTCTGCGCCCGCGACAACCGCTCCCAAATCAATATGCAGGATCTTTACGAGGGCATAAACAAGGTCGTTATGGGCCCGCAAAAAAAGTCGCGCCTTGTAACCGAGGTCGACAAGCGCATAACCGCGTATCACGAGGTCGGCCACGCGCTCGTCGCAAAGCTGTGTCCGCACTGCGACCCCGTCCACGAGGTCAGCATAATCCCGCGCGGCCACGCCGCCGGCTACACTATGACGCGCCCCGATAACGACAACTCCCACGTTACGTTCAACAAGCTGAGCGACGACCTCGCTATGACTATGGGGGGACGCGCCGCCGAGGAAATCATTATTCAGGACATATCGACGGGCGCGGTCGGCGACTTCAAGTACGCCACCGAAACCGCCCGCAAAATGGTTATGGAGTGGGGTATGTCCGAGGCGCTCGGCACCGTCTACTACGGTTCTAATCAGGAGGTCTTTTTGGGGCGCGACTACCAGTCCACGCACACTTATTCCGAGGCCGTCGCCGCCCAAATCGACAAGGAGGTCGCCAAAATCGTCGACAAGGCGCACAAAAAAGCCGTTCAGCTCCTTACCGACCACCAAAAGGAGATGGACGCGATGGTGCGCCTCCTCTTAGAGCGCGAAACTATCTACACCGAGGAGGTCGATATGATAATGGACGGCGTTCCCTACGAAAAAGTCCGCGACTCGTTCGACGAGCGGTTGGCAAAGAAGTACGCGAAAGCCAATGCCGCCGCCGCCGAAGAGCCTAAATAAAGGGCGGAGCGGCAAATAGCGGCGCCCGCGTCCGCCACGTTCCTCTTTGACGCCCGGCGGAAGCGCTCGGCTAACCGCCGAAAAATTCCTCTCTCCGGCGGACGTGTTCGGAATTCCCCTCTAGGGAGGGGTGCCGCGTTAGCGGCGGGGTGGTTGTCCGCCCGTTGCCCGCGTCCGCCACGTTCCTCTTTGCACCCGCCAAAAAATTCCCCTCTCCGGCGGACGTGTTCGGAATGAGGGGTGCCGCGTTAGCGGCGGGGCGGTTGTCCGCCCGATAGACAAAATGTTTATTCACACTCCATAAAATCAAACGACATAAAGGAAACTACCACAATGAGCGAAAAAGTTAAAAAGGTCAAGCGAATCAAAGCGGACGCAAACAAGGGCGTCCTAAAAAAGCGGCTCCTGATAATCGCGAGCGCGGTTTTGGCGGCGCTCGTCGCGACGTGCTTTATACTCGGCTTTGTAAGGGCAAAGGCGTTCGAACCCCTTAGCGGCCGCGAATACGTCCGCATATTAAGCGGCGGACAGGCGGCGGGTTCGCTCCTCGTCGACAACGAAACGCGCGACGCCGACGCGACGCGCGACCAGTACGAGGTCAACAAGCTGTTGAGCGCGGGACTCAAAAAGTCGCGCTACTCTCTGCTTCGCGGCGTCCTCGAAGGCGTTTGGTCAAACTCCTATAAGTTCGAAACCGAAAAAGAGGAGTACAAAAACGCAAAGGGCAAAACCAAAACCCGCGACGTCCGCAAGTCTATGACCTACGCCGACGCCCAAACCCGATGGCTCGCGGCCGAGGGCTACGTTCTTGAATTCAAGTTTGCCCGCACCGCCGATAACAAGCCCGCAAAAACCGTAACCGTCCAAAAAGAGGATATAGCCTACGATACCGCCGTAGTCGCCGTAGCCGTCGACGGCAACAACACGATTCAAAGCTACACCGTCTACTTTTTCGATTACGAAATGACCTACGGCGACGCCCCCGAA
The DNA here is from genome assembly GCA_031276725.1 of Clostridiales bacterium. Taxonomy (GTDB): domain Bacteria; phylum Bacillota; class Clostridia; order Christensenellales; family Pumilibacteraceae; genus RACS-047. The sequence continues at coordinate 16,915 of JAISMM010000017.1, forward strand.
ATCGAGGACTACCGCATAAAGCCCGTAATCATAAAAGCCGCCGCCACTCCCCTCTATTCCTCCCTCGACGGCATAGTCGAATACTTCAAACGCTGACAAGCCGACAGCCGTCAAACGGCTTAAAAAAGTCCCCCTGCGCCGTTGAGGGCGCAAGGGGGTTTTAAGTTGCGGAAAACTCCGAACAAGCACGCGCCAACCTTAAAACATAAAATACTTGCTCGGGGTTTTTTATCGGGGGCTTTTAAGTTACATAAAATACTTATTCGGAGCTTTCTATAAAGTCGGGCGGGGGGATTTGAGGGTATTTAAGGGGACAGAGAAGGCGAGGATGCCGGAGGAGTAGGAGCCGATGTCGTACTGCTGAAAGTAGACGACTATGGCGTTATCCGAAAGGTAGAAGTTTTTTGGGTTGAGCTTTTCCTTTATAAGGCGCTCGTAGTCCTCAAAGTAAAGCGCGGGGTTTTGGGCGGCGTTCGCTTTTGCCCGCCGTATAATTTCGTTCAAAAGATTAAGGCGCTCCGCGGGCGTTTTTAGAATGTCGTTCAATCTTAGCCGCCTGCAATTTTTAAGGTCAATCGTCTTAGACGTGCGCGCGGTCAGCCCGTGGGCGTCGCCCTTGCGGTAAACGTATTCGTCGCGGTAATAGCTCAATATGCCGCCGCCGTCGCGCGTTACGGTGTAGTCTACCGTTCGCTCGACATTCTCGTCGTCGCGCCGCGCGCCCTCGCGGTCAAAGCCCCGCCGCGCCGCCCGGGCGTTTTGCGGAACGGTATCCGAATCGCCGCCATACTCCGCCGTTTGCGGAACGGTATCCGAATCGCGGACGAATCGGGACATGTGCGGCGCGCCGCCCGAATCGCCGCCGCGCTTTTGCGCGGGAACGGTTATTCTTGCGCCGTTTGCAAGCGTCGCCTCAAAATCGAAAGCGCCGCTTTCGCCGCCGTCGGGCATAGCGTAGTTTATCGGCGCTTCGGCATCGCAAATCATCATATTACTTTCTCCTTTAAAGACTCCCGACAAGTGGTGCAACTTTAAGTTGTCTAAGCTTGTCCGGAGTTTTCCTTTACGAATTTATTTAATGCTTAGTATGCGGCAACCCGACAAAAATCATTCGCCTTTGCGGAGCGGCAATTATGGCACGGCGCAATAAATAAGCGGGTTCAAGGAGCGGCAATTATGGCAAAAACGGTTGATATTCAGTCCCGAATATGGTATAATGCGTGTATATGGGCAAGAGATACTACAAAGAATCTAACAAATCGGGTTTAAGCGGGTTCAAAATGTCGCCGGAGCAAAAAGAAAATGAGAGTCCTAGGCTGTTGGAAAATTTAGCATTTGCAAAAATGCTCTTGATGTAAAAATGGATAACAAAGAGACAGATTTAATTAACGATAATTATTTGGATGACTGCGGCGAGATAACGGAGTTTGGCGACGCGGAGATTCGTGATGAACTGCGTCGTCGGTTTGATGGTATCGATTATGTTTGCGCCGTGTACCGTAGGGGACAAGGAGCGCGTTGGACGTCGTTATTTGCTGCGGCTTTTTTTGGCGGGGCGATATATCTTACGTTTATATACGAGTTAAAACGCTATGCAGTTCCGATATGGATTATTGTAATATCCGCGATCTTTGCCCTTGTTTTATTGATTCCGGCGGCTATAATTTTGCATAAAATAATTTATCCGATAAGGCGGTACTACTTTAATCACGAAGCACAAGCGTTCATTTTAGAAAGACGAAGTCGCCGCAATTGGATTTTTATATACAAGAAAACAACATTGCAATATAGGCGCAACCAAATCAAAAAGATAAAGTACAACGGACTGACACGCGACTTAAATCATTTTTTCACCGGAATTTTTTTAGAAAAAATAGCGATAAAAAAAGATGGCAATTTTACAAAATACTATAATGACTTTTACGAACATTTGCCGACAAAAAAATTTAATTTGCTTGATTTTATTATTGATATTATTTTAATTCTTTTTGGAACCGGATCGTCCAGAAGGGCTACGGGTAGTGGCTATACTGATTACATAATTTATTATAAAAATGGAGAATTGAAAAAGTCTGTATTTGTAGATAACCGGACTCAAAATTTCCACAAAAGGCACATAATATTTTTTTCGCGGTGTAATGATAAAAATGTAAAAACGGCGATTCATCCATTGTTATATAACAGAATTGCAGAAACTATTAAATCGCTCAATACGTGTAGTTATATTTGTTGCAAGAGGTAAAGCATAAATGCACTTAAACCTAACAAAACAAAGTAAAATAATTATCGCGGCGGTGTTGGCGGTCATAATAGCAATCGACTTGAGATTGCAAAAAGTTTATTAATATGACGGCTGATATGACGATTAAGAAAGAAAGACGCGGGTGGTTAATTATTACGATCCCCGCCTTTATCGTGTCGCTTGTACTAATGGTCGGATTTATATACGGTATTTATGATGCGCTTATAAGGTGTGAGCTGAAGCGACTTAATATTGCTGTTGAAGCTACGATAGTTAAAAAATGGCCAACAGACATAGAATCGACAGATGATCGTTGGGATTTAATTTACTTATATGTGGACGAAAACGGCGTCGAATATTGGGGAAGAATACTTACCGGATGGGATACGCAAAAAGCGGAAGCCGCTATGGGTAAAAAAGTAAAAATTTACATCGACGGTAAAGATAAGAGCGATTATGCGGAATATGTGGAAGATGCGGAAAAATCATTTCGGCTTATGCTTATATTGTCCATAGTTTTTACGGCGTTGACCGGTTTCATTCTTGTTTTTTATTTGATACCGCATAAGGTTAAAAAGAAGAACAGTAATTTTACGAAGGAACGAATGAACAGTGGCTGAGCATAAAAACAATAAAAGTAAAATAATTATTGCGGTTTTGATTGCCTTTTTGCGGGAAGTATGTTAGAATATGCTAAACAAAGGAGAGTTCCGGACAAACTTAGTCGCCTTAATGTCGCCGCGCTTGCCCGGGGTTTTCAAAATGGAGGTTATTATGACTATATACGATTTTACGGTAACGGACGCCGAGGGTAACGAGGCGGGCTTAAACGCGTACCGGGGCAAGGCGCTGCTTGTGGTGAACACGGCGACGGGCTGCGGATTTACGCCGCAGTACGCGGGACTGCAAGCGCTCTACCAAAAGTACGCCGCCCGCGGTTTTGAAATTTTGGACTTTCCGTGCAATCAGTTCGCGCGGCAAGCCCCCGGCACCGACGCCGAAATCGGGGATTTTTGCGTTTCGCGTTACGGAACGACCTTTCCGCGCTTTAAGAAAATCGATGTAAACGGCAAGAGGGCGGCGCCGCTCTATGACTGGTTAAAGTCGCAAAAGGGCGGGCTGCTTGGCAAGAACATAAAGTGGAATTTTACCAAGTTTTTAATCGATAAAAACGGCGGCGTCGCGGCCCGTTTCGCCCCGACCGTAAAGCCGCTTTCGCTCGAAGCCGAAATCGAAAGGCTGTTATAATAAGATAAACGGGTTACAAACCGCGCCCAAGCCCGCGTCAACGTCGCTCCTTGCCGATTTTATCGGTAAAAACAGTTGACAAAAACAAAAAACGGTTGTATAATATCGGTAAGTTAGCAATTACTAACAAAGAGAGCGGTTACTAACAACGGAAGCGTTTACTAACTAAAAGGTTCGCCGAATAAAAAGGATGATTTTTATGATTATAGTTTATGACAGCTTAACGGGACTCGGGAAGAAATTTGCGGAAAGCCTCGGTTACCCCGTTCAAGACATTAAAGCGGACGTTAACGAAAAATGTTTGCTTGTTACGCGCAATGTCGGTTTAGGAAAAATACCGCCCCCGACAATCGAATTTTTGGAGCGCAACGCAAGATTCGTTTGCGGCGCCGTGGTCAACGGCAATAAAAGGTTCGGGCCGTTTTACTGCAGGGCGGCTGATAAAATCAGAAAAATTTACGGCGTTCCGACCGTGAAAAAAATCAGCGGCTCGGGTAAGCAAGAGGATATAGATTTTGTCAAGAAATATCTTGACGGTATCGAAAAATAAAAAATATTAAAAGGAGGTTGTTATGGAAAATAATAACGACGGTAAAATTCAAAACCCGCCCGGCGCGGTGCAAAGTGCGATTGACGGCGCCACGGCGCGACAGGTCAACGGCGCGATTGAGGTCGGCGCCACGGCGCGACAGGTCAACGGCGCGGTTGAGGCGGTCGCGGTTGAGGTCGGCGGCAGGGCGCAAAATGCGGTTGACGGCGGCGGTAAGGCAAAAAGCGGTATGGCGCGGCTGTGGCAGCTTGCGGCGTACAAAAAGGCGCTCGTCGTAACGGCGGGAACGCTCGCGGTAATCGCGGCGGTCGCCTCGTTCGTGCCGTTTTTGTCGGTCTTTATGATTCTGCGCGAGGCGCTCGGTCATATCAAAAATCTTGCGGACGCCGACGGTTCCGTTATGATTACGTGGGGAATCGTCGCGCTCGGCGGCGTCGTCGCCAACGCGCTCTTATACTTCGCCGCGCTTATGTGCTCGCATTTGGCGGCGTTTAACACGCAGTACGAGCTTAAACGCAAGTATATGGCGCATCTTACCGATATGCCGCTTGGGTTTCACACGGTAACGGCGAGCGGCAAGGTGCGCAAAATCGTGGACGACAATATCGAAAAGTTAGAGGGGTTTGTGGCGCACACGGCGCCCGACCTTGTCGCCTCGATAGCAGCGCCCCTCATAATGCTTATAGCGCTGTTCGCGTTCGACTGGCGGTTCGGCCTTGTAACGCTTATACCCGTAATACTCATCTTTGCGATTCAATCGGTCGCGTACGGCGGCGAGAAATCGCGCGAAATGCTGCGCAAGTATCAAGGCGCACTCGAAGAGATGAACTCGGCGTCGGTGGAATACGTCAGAGGAATATCGGTAATAAAGGCGTTCAACCAAACGATATTTTCGTTCCGCAAATTCCGCGACATAATACGGTCGCATTCGGCGTTCACGCTAAAATACACGCTGTCGTGGAAGACCGTTATGCCGCTGTTTTTGACGCTCGTCAACAATATATATCTGTTTTTGATACCCGTCGGAATTTTAATCGGGCGCTACGGCGCGGACTACAATTCGTTCGCGCTCTCGTTCCTGTTTTACCTGATTTTGGCGCCGTCGTTCGGCGGACTCTTTATGAAAATTATGTACGTTTCGCAGTCCGGCAAGCAGGTCGCCGACGGCATAGAACGTATGGATAAGATTTTGGCGGTAAAGCCGCTGCCCGCGCCCGCCTCGCCCAAAGCCCCCGACGGCTTTACGGTGGAGTTCGACAACGTTTCGTTCTCGTACGATCAAAGCGTCGATACGGCGGAGGCGTTAAAGGACGTTTCGTTTACGGCGGATCAAGGCAAAATAACGGCGGTAGTCGGCCCCTCCGGGAGCGGCAAAAGCACGATAGCCCACCTTATTCCGCGCTTTTGGGACGTTACGGGCGGTTCAATAAAAATCGGCGGCGCGGACATTCGCGACGTCGAAAACGACGCGCTTATGAAAAGTATCGCGTTCGTCTTTCAGGACGTGTTTTTGTTCCGCGAGAGCATTCTCGACAATATTCGCGAGGGCGCGCCGAACGCGTCGCGCGAGCAAATTATAGCGGCGGCGAAGGCGGCGCAGTGCCACGGCTTTATCGAAAAGCTGCCGCGCGGCTACGACACCGTTATCGGTCGGGACGGCATACATTTATCGGGCGGCGAGCGTCAGCGCATAGTGCTTGCCCGCGCCGTCATAAAGGACGCGCCCGTCATAGTCCTCGACGAGGCTACGGCGTTCGCCGACCCCGAAAACGAAAGGCTTATTCAGCTGGCGTTCGAAAAACTTATCGAAAACAAGACGGTAATCATTATCGCCCACAGGCTTTCGACCGTCAAGAACGCCGACAAGATCGTCGTTATGGACGGCGGCCGCGCGGTAGAGTGCGGCACGCACGCCGGACTCGTCAAAAAGGGCGGGCGCTACGCGGCTATGTGGAAGGGCTACAACGACACCCTCGAATGGAAAATGTTGAACAAGGAGGTTTCGGCAAATGTTTAGTAAGATATTCGGCATATTTAATTTGGGCAAATTTATGGGCAAAAAATTCAATCTGTCGGAGCAAGGCTCGCGCGATCTCAACAAGGCGGTTTGGGCTTGCGTCCTCACCAATGTCGCGGCGGTTTTGCCGTATTTCGTCTTTTTGCAAATCATCGCCGTCGTCTTAGAGCCGCTTATAAGCGGAGCTCCCGCCGATTGGCCGGGGCTTTGGATGTGGCTCGGCATAGGCGTCGCGGCGGCCGCGCTGTTCTTTTTGGCGAGCAAGCTCGACTACACAAGGACGTACGTCGCGTCCTATTCGGAGTCCGAAAAAAACCGCGTGGCGGTAGCCGAGCGCATACGCAAGCTGCCGATGAGCTTCTTTTTCCGCAAGGATTTGTCGGAGCTTACCACAAATATTATGTCGGACTGCACGAATATCGAAGGCGTTCTCAGCCACATTCTGCCTCAGCTTGCCGCCAACGCCATAAGCACGGCGGTGATTTGCGTAGTTTTGGCGCTGTTCAATTGGATGCTTGCGTTAAGCGTGTTCTGTATGCTGCCCGTATCCCTCGCGATAATTTTTCTGTCCAAAAAATATCAGACCGGGCATTTTAAGACCGCGCGCACCGTGCAGCTTGAAGTAACGGCGCAAACGCAGGAGTATATCGACGGCGTAAAGGTCATAAAAGCGTTCGGCACAAAGGGCAAAAAGTTCGAGAATATGGAAAAATCGCTCCGCAATATGCGCAAAATGCAGATAAAAATGGAGTTCGGCGTCGGCGTTTTGGTAACGGGAGCGTCCATACTTTTGCAGGCGGGCCTCGGCATAACCGTATTCGTCGGCTCGTCCCTGCTCGTGAACGGCGCGGTTGCGTTCCCCGTGTTCCTGACGTTCATACTGATTTCGTCGCGCATTTACGCGCCCGTCCTCACGATTTTGATGCTTTTGCCGGAGCTTTTCCTTTTCGCCACCACCACAAAGCGTATGCGTATGCTTGCAACCGAGCCCATTATGAGCGGCGGCACGCCGGAGCTTTCACGGTTCGACGTCGAATTTAAGAACGTTACATTCGCCTATAACGACAAAAACGTCGTCAAGAATCTTAGCTGCGTTATGAGGCAGGGCGACGTTACCGCCGTTGTGGGCGCGTCCGGCAGCGGCAAAAGCACGCTCGCAAGGCTCGCGGCAAGGTTTTTCGACGTAAACTCCGGCGCCGTTACGATCGGCGGCGTCGACGTAAAAACAATCGACCCCGAGCATCTTATGCGTTATATGTCGTTCGTCTTTCAGGACGTCGTACTCTTTAACGACACCGTTAAGGGCAATATCCGCATCGGCAACCCCGACGCCTCCGACGGGCAGGTTCTAAAAGCCGCCCGCGACGCTATGTGCGACGAGTTTATCGCCAAGCTCCCCGGCGGCTACGACGCCGTAATCGGCGAAAACGGCTGCACCCTCTCGGGCGGCGAGCGCCAACGCGTTTCGATCGCCCGCGCCCTCCTCAAAAACGCGCCGATCGTTCTTTTGGACGAGGCGACCGCCTCCCTCGACCCCGAAAACGAGGCGAGCGTCCAACGCGCGATTTCACGGCTCATAAAGAACAAAACCGTCATAGTAATCGCTCACCGCCTCCGCACCGTCGCCGGCGCCGACAACATTCTCGTCCTCGATAACGGCGTCCTCGCCGAGCAAGGCTCCCACGCCGCCCTTATGTCCAAAAAAGGCGTCTACGAAAGGTTGTATACGGTCCAATCCGAAAGCCTCGGCTGGTCGATATAACCGCAGGGCGGTGAAAAGTGTCGTGATGACGGCAAATCCGAAACTCCGCCCTTGCTTACGTATTCAATATACGCGCGCATCGGGCGGAATTTGTCTTTGCCGCCCTGACAACCCTTTTGACCGCCCTGCGGTTACATCGACGGCTCGCCGCTAAAAAATTCCCCTCGGTTGCTTGTCTACCGCTTTCGGCATATCCCCAAAATTCCCCTCGGTTGCTTGTCCGCCGATCTCGGTGTGTCTCTTGAATTCCCCTCTATGGAGGGGTGGCGGCGAACGCCGCCGGGGTGGTTGCCCGTTTTTCGCTTTCGGCATATCCCCGAAATTCCCCTTAATGAAAACTCCGGACAAGTTTAGGCAACTTTAAGGCGCGTCTTTTTTGCCGTAAATTTTCTTCTTTTTTTGCCGATAGCGGTGCTATTGCCTGCAAAAACAAGTCAATTTCCGTCTAAAAAAT
>JAISMM010000018.1 GCA_031276725.1 Clostridiales bacterium
ACTTTTCCGCTTTTCTCCAAAATCTGTCGCTTCTTAAAATAGCTTTTCAGTTTTCCATCAACATCAATCCAAAAGACGTTTCGGAAAATAATCCAAAACGCCTTTTGTCTGCAGTCTGAAGGACGCTCAAAAAGGCGTCCTTTGTAACGCCGCTTAAAGTCATACGAATTTTTTACGGCGCTCGATGAATTGCATGGATTTAACCGACTACTTTCGGCGGCGGAATAAGCTCATAATACCGCGGCGTTCGTCGGGGGAGCGGGTCATAGTTACGGTCTTTTGGGGCGGCTCGGGCTTACTTTCGACGGCGTCCCGAACGGGCGGCTCGGCGGTTTTACGCGCGGCGGTATCGGGCAAGTTTCGCCTCGCGGCGTTATCGGCGAGCGGCCGACTAACGGTATTCGCCGAATTTTTACCCGCGTCGGTAGTTCGCCTTGCGGCGTTGTCGGCGAGCGGCCGACTAACGGTATTCGCCGAATTCTTTCCCGCGTCGGCGGTTCTCCTTGCGGCGTTGTCGAGGGGTCTGCTCACGGTGTTCGGCAAGTCCCGACGCGCGGCGTTGTCGGCAAGGGGCTTTGTTACGGCGTCGGATTGCGGAGGCGGGGGAGTCGCGGCGGCGCGGGCGGCGCGGACGCCGTAAAGCCCGGCAATCATTTGCTGAACGTTTTGGTAGCGGTTTTTGGCGTAGACGGCGAGCGACTTCATAAGGGCGGACTCCTGCTGGGGAGTAATCGCGGCGCCCTTTTCAGACGGCTTGATTATAGTGTCCTTATACATACGCTGAATGCTTTCGGGGGGCAGACCGCCGGTAATCGCGTAATAAATCGTAACGCCGAGCGCGTAAATATCCGTCCACGGGCCCTGTTCGCCGTGTGTGCGGTACTGTTCCTCGGGCGCGAAGCCCTGTTTTAGCACGATCGAGAGCGACTTGCCGTCAAGATTCGACTGCTTAGCCGCGCCGAAATCGATCAGCTTGACCTCGTTCTGCTTGGTGATCAAAATATTGTCGGGCGAAATGTCGCGGTGAATGAGTCCCAAATTATGGACGGAAATCAGCGACTCCATAACGGGGCGCAAGATGCCCAAAACCTCGTCGGTCGAGATTTTGCCGCCCTTACGCTGGACGTATTTTTTGAACGAAATGCCGTCCAAAAATTCCATAACGATATAGGCGGTGCCGTTCGCCGAAAAGAAGTCGCGCACCGAAACGATTCCGGGCATATTCTTGATTTTGGCGAGCATTTTGGCTTCCTCGATAAAGCGCTTTAAGCCGCGGTTCGAGGCGGCCTTGTTCTGCTGCGAATTGATTATAACCTGATTACTTTTGGGAACGCGGTTGACGTAGCCGCTGGGGAAGTATTCCTTGACCGCCACCCTCACGCCCGCGATAAGGTCCCACGCAAGGTAGGTTATGCCGAACCCGCCCTCGCCGAGCGCCTTATATATCAGGTACTTATTGTTAAGCACCGTGCGCTGGGGCAGGTGATGCGGGGGATTGGGGGCGTCGTCGGACTTCTTTTTGCAGCTCGTACAGCAGCGCGAGGAGTCGAGGTCGCCGAAGCAGTACAGGCAAATATTCTTATTCGTTCGTACTCTCGCCATATCAATCAACCACCATGGCCGCTATGACCGAATAATTGTCGTTGTACTTGCTTATCCTTTGCAGCAGCCTCCTCTCCATTTTTTCTATAACCCCGTCGGGCGTTTCGGCGGCCGCCAAATCCGCCTCCATTTCCTCCTCGTACACGTACTCCCAAAGCCCGTCCGAGCAAAGAATAAACGCGTCGCCGGGGCGTAACGGCCCGTCCAAAACCTTCACGTCGGGCGGAATAAAATAGTCCGAACCCAAAACGCGCGTCAGCTTGTTCTGATCCTTATGAGTGCGCACGTCGCGCAAATTTATGTCGCCCTTATCCACGGCGGTCTGCGCAAGCGAATGGTCGGTGCTTTGGTAGGCGAGCCGCCCGCCCGCAAAATAGTAGACGCGCGTGTCGCCTATGTGCAAAATAGTCGTGTTCTCAAAGTCGGTCGCCACGCACGCCACCGTCGTGCAGCTCGACGCGATTTTCGGGTTGCGTTCCTTGTTTTGGCAAACAAAATTGTGCGCGTCCGTAACGTAGCTCTCGCAATATTCGCGCTTAACGGCGCGCGCGGGGTCCAATGCGCGTATCGAATCGAATTGCTCTATAATGCGCGTGGCGCAAAGCCTTGAGGCCACCTCGCTGCCGATATAGCTCCCCAGCCCGTCGCAAACCACAAAGCACGCCGCGTCCGCGTTAACGCTGCTCGCCAAAAAATCCTGATTATATTCTCTGCCGCCTATCTTGCACAAAGAACCGGAAATTATTTTCATCTCTTTTTTCGCATACCTCGCATAAATAGTATATCACACAAATAACAATTTTGCAACCGTAATAAAGAGGAATTTTTTTTGTGAATTTTTTTGAGCAATTTTTTAATCGCCTTAAATTCCCCTCCGGGGGGATGGGCGGCAACGGAGTTGCCGGGGTGGTAAGGGTCATTGCAGGCGGCGCATATTTGCCGAACTCGATATGTTTCTTAAATTCCCCTCCGGGGAGGGGTGGCAACGGAGTTGCCGGGGTGGTAAGGGGCTTTGCAGGCGGTATATCGGGCGGCAGTGCGGCGGACGTCCAACCGCACTTATTCGGAGTTTTCCAAGGCGACCTGCAAAAACAAACAACCACCCCGTCGGCTACGCCGCCACCCCTCCGTAGAGGGGAATTCAGGGGACGCGCCGAGCGCGGTAAAAAAGCCTCCTCGGGGAAGATTGTTCAACGGCAAAAGCTATTAATAACCGCACTCGTCAACTCTTCCAAATTCCCCTCCGGGGGAGGGGCGGCACATAGTGCCGGGGTGGTAAGGGGCTTTGCAGGCGGCGCATATTTGCCGAACTCGATATGTTTCTTGGATTCCCCTCCGGGGGAGGGGCGGCAACGGAGTTGCCGGGGTGGTAAGGGTCATTGCACTACCGCCTCTACGAACCGCCTGCAAAAACAATCAACCACCCCGTCGGCATTCGCCGCCACCCCTCCACGGAGGGGAATTCATTGGACGCGCCGAGCGCGGCAAAAAAGCCCCCTCGGGGAAGATTGTTCAACGGCAAAAGCTATTAATAACCGCACTCGTCAACTCTTCCAAATTCCCCTCCGGGGGAGGGGCGGCAACGGAGTTGCCGGGGTGGTAAGGGTCATTGCAGGCGGCGCATACGAACCGCCTGCAAAAACAATCAACCACCCCGTCGGCTACGCCGCCACCCCTCCGTAGAGGGGAATTCATGGGACGCGCTAACAAAAAGCCGGACAAACCGCGTGGGGAATTGCCTCTAAACGCTAAAACCGACATTGTACGGCGTTAGCGTACAAGGCAAAAACTTCAATTTGTATGCGCAAGCGCAAGCATTTTTAGTGGTTAATTTTTTTGTAAGGGCTTTTATAAACTTTCCATCGCTTTTATATTTGACATTTTTGCCACTATGTGGTAAGATAGCCGTATGGATAAGACACCTACGGCTCCAAAGGGAGCAAAGACGCCGGGCAGACTTAAACAAGTGCCTAAGATCGTTACTAAGGACACCAACGAGTTCGCGCAGATTTTGCCGGCGGACACGGAGCGGTGGATCGAACAGTCGGACGGGGAGCCGCAAACGGCGTTCGCCGACGGAAAGGGGCGGACGGCGCAGTCGGACGTTATCGACGCGTCGGTGTTCGACGAGCAGGACGCAAGGGAGGCCGACGAGGACGCGGCGTTTTTTTCGCGGTCGTCGTCGCGGTCGCGGACGATCGACAGCTCGCTGTTGTCGTCCGAAAAAATCAAAAAGACAAAGCTGTCGCAGCGGCGGCAGATCGTAAGCACCGATTTTTCGACGGCGATGCGGTTCGAGCCGGACTACAAAACCGGGCTTGTGTCGGAGCAGGTCGAGGCGCGCAAGGCGAAGGGCTACGTCAATTTGACGGGGCGCAAGCAGGGCAAGTCCTACGGCACGATATTCGCGACCAACATTTTTACGTTCTTTAACATACTCGTGTTCATCGTGGCGGGCGCGCTTATCGTGGTGCACGCAAAGCTCAGTCAGCTGTTCTTTCTGCTTATAATACTCGCCAATATCGGCGTGGGAATCGTTCAGGAAATCAAGAGCAAACGCGCGGTGGACAAGCTAAGCATTATGACGGCGCCGACGGCGATCGTCATCCGCGACGGCGAACGGCAGGCGGTTCCGATAGGCGAAGTCGTACTCGACGACATAATCTATTTGGAAACGGGCAAGCAGATTTGCACGGACTGCATCGTCGTAAAGGGCGATATAGAGGTCAACGAGTCGATGCTTACGGGCGAAAGCGAGCCTATGAAAAAAGGGATCGGCGCGGAATTGTTTTCGGGCTCGTTCGTTTCGAGCGGCAGCTGTTTCGCGCGCGCCGAAAAGGTCGGGGCGGCAAACTACGTCGAAACGCTCACGAGCCACGCCAAGCGCTACAAAAAGCCAAAGTCCGAGCTTACCGCTTCGATCCGGCTTATGATTAAGTTCGTATCCGTTTTCATTCTGCCCATAACCGCCATTATGCTCTACACCAACTACCGCGATTTGGGGCCGGGGTGGGACGCGTGGCGGCAAAACGTCAGCGCCGTTTCGGGCGCGGTTATAGGTATGATTCCCGCCGGAATGTTCCTGTTGGTTACCACCGCGCTTTTCGCGTCGGTTCTGCGCCTCGCCAAAAAGAAAACGCTCGTGCAAGACCTTAACTGTATCGAAATGCTCGCCCGCGTCGACACGCTGTGCCTCGACAAAACCGGAACTATCACCGACGGGTCGATGCAGGTCAACAAGGTTATCGAAATCAAGGGCGCGGGCGAGAGCGCGTACACGTTTAACGAGATTATCGGTTCTATGCTGACGGCCACGGGCGACAACAATCAAACCGCTATGGCGCTCGCGAATTACTTCGGCTATTCGACGGCGCTTACGCCCCTTGCGGCCGTGCCGTTTTCGTCGCAGCGCAAGCTGTCGGCGGCGACGTTTAAGGATGCGGGAACCTATATTTTCGGCGCGCCGGAATTCGTTCTTAAAGATTTGGGCGTGAGGATCGAAAGAATCGTCAAGGAGAACGCTTCGAGCGGCTTCCGCGTGCTCGTGCTGGCGCATTCGCCTACGGACATCGCCGGCGACAAGCTGCCCGCCGTGCGCCGCCCGCTGTGCCTTATCGTTATAGAGGATCACATTCGCGAGGACGCGCCGCAAACAATCAAGTGGTTCCGCGAAAACAACGTCGAGGTTAAGGTTATTTCGGGCGACAACCCCGTCACCGTTTCGGAGGTCGCCCGCCGCGTGGGTGTCGAAAGAGCCGAGCTTTATATTTCGCTCGACGGACTGTCGGATCAGGAGGTCGTCGAGGCGGCCAAAAAATATACCGTGTTCGGCCGCGTTACGCCCGAGCAAAAAATGCTGCTCATCAAGTCTATGAAGGCGAACGGTCACAAGGTCGCCATGACGGGCGACGGCGTGAACGATATTTTGGCTATGCGCGAGGCCGACTGCTCCGTCGCCATCGCCTCGGGCGCCGAGGCCGCCCGCAACGTGAGCCACCTCGTTTTGCAGGACTCAAACTTTACCTCGATGCCCGACGTCGTCAAGGAGGGCCGCCGCGCCGTCAACAACGTTCAAATGGCGTCGTCGATCTTTTTGATGAAGACGTTTATGTCGATCGTTCTGTCGATAATATTCCTAATCATTCCCACTATGAAGACCGCGATCTATATCCGCTATCCCTATTCCACCGACAACCTTTTGCTGTTGGAGCTTTGCATTATCGCGGTGCCGTCGTTCGTTTTGGCGTTGCAGCAAAACCACAATATCATACGCGGCCGCTTCCTCTCGAACGTGATCGGGCGGTGCATTCCCGGGGGGCTGACGCTCGTCGTGGTTACGATGGCGGTTTACTACTACAACAGCTACGTCATAACGCCGTCCGCCGATATTTACGACACCATGCTCACGGTCGGGCTTACGCTTACGGGACTGTTTATGCTGGCAAAGACCTGCGAGCCGTTCGACGCGGCGCGGATAGTGCTTGTTATGAGCATCGCGCTGCTCACGGCGATAGGCGTTTTCATTATGCCGGAATCTATGTTCGGCATAGTCCGCGGCGCTATGCGCCTGCAAGACACGCTGTATCTCGCCCTCGTAGTTTTGGCGTCCTACTTCCTGGTGTCGATATTGATGCGGATAACCAGGGCGATCAAGTGGCTCAACTAAGAGTAAGCGGGCGGACAGGGGCGTTGATACCGGCCTTGGGCTCGGCGGTGCGCCTCAATCGAGTGCGTCGATGTACGCTCGTTCGGCAAACCCCGCCCGCGTATACGGGCTGCGCTCCGGCGGGTGCCCGATTGGCAAGCGGCAAAATTCCCCTCCGGGGAGGGGTGGCGCCGTAGGTGCCGGGGTGGTTGCCGGCTGCCGCGCTCGGGGAGTTGCCCGCGCCGGGATTCGTTTTTTGCCCGATTGGCAAACGGCAAAAAATTCTTTTCCGGGATTCGTCTTTTGTCCGCCCTATAAAATTAAGCAAAAAAGGAGTTTATTATGTACGATACGATTTTACTGACAGCCTTATGCGTCGCGGCGCGAAATTACGATAGTCGAAATCGGTTTGCGCGCCGGCCCCTACGCGGTGTATTACCGGCCGCTTCAATCGGCGGAGGACGGACTTAACGTTATCCCCAACACCTTGCGGCGCGGTCAAATAGCCTC
>JAISMM010000072.1 GCA_031276725.1 Clostridiales bacterium
ACCCTAACAGCCCTCTCGGCTATGCCGAGAGGGCTGTTAGGGTATTATATGCTGCCGCCGATTAATTTAACCGCCCCGCCGCCGTACGGCGGCACCCCTCTATGGAATGCGCCGAGCGGTTATTGATAATCTTTGCCGCTTAACAATCCCCTTTAATAGCCTTGTCCGCCGCGCTCGGCGTATCTCTTGAATTCCCCTCTATGAAGTGCCTCGCCTCTTAACGGGTTGTGCTCCGGTTGGTGCTCGCCCTTGCAAACGGCTTTGCCGTTTGACGGCTCGGTTCGTGGCGGCGAATGCCGACGGGGTGGTTAAATGTCCGCCGTAGGGCGGTTTGTATATACCGCCCGCAAAGCCCCTTACCACCCCGCCGCTAACACGGCACCCCTCCCCGGAGGGGAATCTTGGGAATGCGCCGAAAAAAGAACAGAGTAAGCCGATACGGGTGCAAATCACTCCGCAAGCGGGTTAACATTTTTGCCGCTAACGCGCGCGGCGGATATCGGCGTTGAGGCGGGAGAGGTCGGATTCGATGCTTTCGTAGCCGCGGTCGATGTGGTGGATGCCGAGAATTTCGGATACGCCGTCGGCGCAAAGAGCCGCCGATACGAGCGCCGCGCCGCCGCGCAAATCCTCGGCGGTCGTGGCGGCGGGGCGAAGGGCCTTTACGCCTTTAACAAGCACTACGCGGTCCTTGACCGTGATGTCCGCGCCCATTTTGGCAAGCTGCATAGTGTAGCGGAACCTGTTTTCGAACAAATTTTCGACGATCATACTGCTGCCGTCCGCCACCGAAAGCATCGCCGTTATTTGCGCCTGCATATCGGTGGGGAAGCCGGGAAACGGCTGCGTTTCGATTTTGGGGACGGCTTTCGGGCGGTTTTTTGCGATGAGGCGCACGGAATTGTGCGTTTCGTACAGCTCGCAGCCCGCGCGCGCGAGCTTTTCGATAACCGAATATACCGTGTGTGGGCGGACGTTTTTTAGCGTAACGTCGCCCGTACACATAGCGGCCGCGGCGAGGTAGGTGCCCGCCACTATGCGGTCGCACACCGGGGAATATTCGCCGCCGGACAGCTTTTTTGTACCCGTAACGACTATCGTGTCCGTGCCCGCCCCGTGCGCCTGACCGCCCAAATAGTTGATGAAATTTTGCAAATCAACGATTTCGGGTTCGCGGGCGGCGTTGCGTATAACCGTCTTGCCGCCCGCCAAAACTCCCGCCATCATAAGATTTTCGGTCGCGCCCACGCTGGGAAAATCAAGGTTGACGATTCCTCCCCTCAGCCCCTCGCCGTCGCAAAGGAGCATACCGTTATTTTCCTCCACGCGCACGTTAAGCCGCCTAAACCCCATTATGTGAAGATCGATCGGTCTTAAACCTATGTCGCAGCCCCCCGGATAGCTTATTTGTGCGTAGCGGAACCGCGACAGAATCGGCCCCAAAATAAAAATCGACGACCGTATTCCGCTCGTTAAATTGGCGTCGACAAGACGCGGATTCGCGTATCTGCAATTTATGTATATATCGGCGCCGCGCCACTTGGTTTCGCCGCCGATACTCTCGATTATGTTCAGCATATTGTCAACGTCCGTGATTTTGGGACAGTTACGTATAAGTATATCCTCTTTTGACATTATGCAGCACGCTATAATCGGCAGCACGGAGTTTTTTGCGGACTTAATCGCCAGCCCGCCCGAAAGCGGCCGCCCTCCCCGTATAATTAGCTTTTCCATACACACCATCCATACAATCAATGTATTCAAAAAGTGCGGACGGTGTGAATGGAGTGTGCGCGCGGCCTTATTCGGAGTTTTTTTTGCGGCGGCGGAACAAAAATAAAAACGGTTCGCGCTTTTTGGGCGTAAACCGTTTTTTGTTTGTATTTTTGGGAGCGCCGACGATTATTACGGAGCACTCTTGAAAATGCTTGTTTATAGTTTACTCTTGCGGCGCGACCTGACCGCAAGCACGGTCGCGGCGGCCGCGCACGAGGCGAGCGCGACGGATGAAAGAATTACCGCCGTTAAGGCGCCGCCCTTGCCGGAGTCGGCTTTTTCCAGCCCGGACACGCGTTTTGTGAGCGCGTTTTTTTCGGCTTCGAGATCCGACACGCGTTTTGTAAGCGCGTCTTTTTCGGTTTTTAGAGCGTTAGCGGCGTCGGAAACCGAACCCAATCGCTCCTCGAAACCGGCCTCTAAGCCGTCGGCCGCCCCGAGGGAATCCACCGCGAATTCCAGTGTCGAGGCGATAAAATCCGCGGAGGATTGAGTGCATTCGGGATCGTCGAACGCCGCCTCCGCCTTAGCTATAAGGGAGTCGAGCGAGGGCGAGCCGACCGCCTTGACGCGTTTGAGCGTTTGACGCGCCGCGCCCAAATTCTTTGTTACGAACGAGAATCTTTCGCTAAAATCGATATTCCATTCGCCCTCGTTGCCCGCGCCCGTCATATAATTGAGGTCGTAAGGCGTTTTTTCGTTTTGTGAAAGCGAAGCGGCGTAGGGCGAAAAGGTGCTTAAATATATCTTGTCGTTCGCCTCGTCGAATTCGGTAAAGCGGTAATACGCGTTGCCGCCGTTATAGCCGAATTGATAGTCTACCAGCATCATAAACACGTCGTTGCCCGCCGTATTTTCCTTGGTGATCCAGCCGCTGCCGTGGTTATGACCCGCCACCATCATAAACACCTGATTGTAGTCCTTTACGATGTTCCAAATTTGTTCGCCTATCCAATAGCCGTCGACGTTGATTTTGCTGGGCTCGGAGCCGCTTACGCTGAACATATTGTGGCAAAATATTACCGTGGGCAAATCGGGATTCGCCTCTAAAACTCCTTTAAGCCAATTCTTTTGATCGTCGTTGAATTGCGCGTTTTCGTTGCCTTGCCCCGTTTGGGCGCTGCCCGTACCGTTCTTAAAATTATCCAGTTGTATAAATAGATAAGTGTAGCTGCCCGCGCTGACTTTCATATAGCTGTTTAACAGCTGCGAGCCGTCCTTTTCAAAATGAACGTAGCTTTTTGCCGCCTTTGCGTAATCCGACGTACTGTTCCTAAAATATTTGGCGTACAAGCCGGCGCCGCCGCCTTGGTCGTGGTTGCCGCGCGTAAGCTGAATTTTTATACCGGCGTCCGTCATAGTTTTAAGCGTCGCCGCATAGTTTTGGTACTGCCACTCGGCCGTATGATTTTCTACCACGTCGCCTATGTGGAGCATAGCTTTAAGATTCATAGAACGGTAATTTTGCGCGGTGTACGCGGCGGCCTTATCCAATACTCCGTAGGGATTTTCGTCGCCGGTTTCGTTTCTGCCGGATACGAATTTTACCGTATTTTGAGTGTCGGGAATGACGGCAAAGTTATAATTATCCGGATTTTTAAGCGCGAAGCCGCCGTTGTTGCCGTAAGACGCCGTATGTACGCTAAAATCGCTTACAAGCCATTCGCTTTTGTCGAGCGCACGCTCCGCGATTCTCGCCGATTGCAAATTGCCGTGCATAAGCTTATTCAAATTGGCAAAAACGGGGGCGCGTGTGGGCGCGGTGTCAGACTGCGTAAGACTTCCGAACACGAACTCGCCCAAATCGGGACTCGCGTACAGGCCTTGCATATCGAACGGCGCGGTCGTATAATTGCGGAATCCCAACGCGCCGTTTACGTATACGTTGATCGCCGTATTGTCGCAAACCACCGCTATGTGATACCACTTGCCGCCCCAATCCATCGACACGCCGTAAAGCGACTGCGTGCCCTTTGTTTGTGCGGCGTTGACGGTAAAATATTGCAGCTCCTTGCAGTTTGTAACAACTACGTTCGTCGAACCCCGGTTGGATTCGACGGCGCCCTTATTCGGAACGTAGTCCACCTCGGATTTAGCGGAGTAGCGGTTCATAATGTTGGTGTTGCTATGATCGGTTACCGAAAAATCCTCGGGCAGATAGTACATAAACTCCAACGTGTAGCCGTCCAAAAATTGATTGTCGTTTATGGGCGCGTCCGCCTCCGTAATAAAATCGGCCGGCTTCTTAAAGGCTCTTTCCACTTGCTGGTTAGTCACAATTTTATCGTTGCGGCCGCCTGAAAATTCCAAACTGCCGCCGTTACCCGACATATTTTTGTCGCTCCAACTAAGGTTGCTCACCGCGGTTTCGGACATGTGACCGGGGTTATCGTAAACGCGCATCTCTAAATCGTTGCCGTTGCCGGACTTATCGAGTATTTTAAGATCCATACCGGCTATGGTTCCGCTGCGGCTCGCGTCGTCGTTTTGAAAATCCCAATGCGCCGCGATCCCCACAGGGGCGTCCGCGAGCGTTTTTATTTTAGCGCCCCCCCCCGCCCCGGCTTGCGGCGCGAACGCGACCGCCGACAGTACGACCGCCGCGAACAAACCTTTCAACAGACCTTTCAACAAACTTTTTTTCATGATGACCTCCATGACCTCCGTAAAATTATTCTTTGATAATATAATTCTAGCACACTCCGACGGCGCAAACAAGCAAGTTTTTGTAAAGAAAATGCATTGTTTGGTAAATTTTATGTAAAAAAACGGTTCGCGCTTTTTGGGCGTAAACCGTTTTTTGTTACGGAAGTTTGAGAACGCAGCCCGTACGGGCGCCGCTATATTGCCGCGAATATCTACTTTTTGTTGCTGAGGCGCGAGCGGAGCTTGTCGAGTACGAGGGAGTTTGCGAGGCGGCGAACCTTGTCGGACTGCTCGCTTAGCGCGACGGTCGTAAACTCCTGCGGAAGAATGTCGCGCACAAGCTCCTCGACCTGCGAGCGCGGAACGCCGCCGTCGCCTAATTGCTGCACAAGCTGTTCCATTATGAGCTTATTGGCGACCTGACGGGCAAGGCGGCTGGCAAGATCGATGTCGTCGGCCGTGCTGCCGTATTCGGCTCCCTGACCGGGGCGGCCGTTCTGCGCGGCGGGCGCGGCGTTTTTATCGGGCTTTGCGGCGGGCGCGGGCAAGGCGGCGGACCCGGCGTCGTTACCGGAGCTTTCGATCGCCTCGGGCAGAATGACGACGGGCTCGGCGATTGTAACCCCGGGGCCCTCGGCCTCTATCTTTTTGATAAGCTCGTCGGTCGAAAGCGTCGCCCTTACCGCCGCGCTTTCGCTTTGGCGCGAGAGGACGCTTTCTATTTTTGCGGCCGTCCTCTTGCGTGTCGCGGTAGTTTTTGACGTGGCGGACGCGGATCGGGTTCCGGTCGGCTTTCTTGCCCCCGTTGCCGGCTTTTTAGCCCCCGTCGCGGGCCTTTTTGCCCCGGCGGACGGTCTTTTTGCCCCGGACGCGGGTCGTTTTGTTCCGGCGGCGGACGGTCTTTTGGGCGCGGGCGAAGCTTGGAGCGCGGGCGCTTGCAAACGTGAGGGTTCGACGTCGTTCACAAAGTCGGCTATTTGGTTAAGCTCCTCTTTAAGGTCGTAGATTGAGCGCGTAAGATCGCCGCCCGACGAGGATATTCTGCGCTCCTTTTCGGTAATCGAGCTTATTTCGTCTTTAAGCCGCGAGATTTCGTTGAGAATCAATCGGTTTTCGGCGCTGTCCTTTTCGCGGCCGATCTCCTCTTTCAGCTTGGCAAGCTCGTCTACGATGGCCTGGTTGTCGATAACGATTCCGCCGTGGCCCGCCGTTATTTCGTTTTTCAGCTTGACGATTTCGTTCATCACGTTACTCTCGAACGACGGCACCTGCGAAAGCGACGCGGCGATTTCGTTCTTTATTGCCTCCATTTCGCCGGAGAGCTTTGAGGTGGCTATTTGATTTATGAATTGGTTTTGACGCTCCAAAATTTTGGCGAACTCCGACATAAACGTCATAGTTTTGCCGTCGGTTTCGCGCTGCGAGGCGATCGCTTTTTTGAGCGAGTCGAGCTCGGCGAGCACGGTTTGCAGCTGCTTTACGCCGCTTACGGTTTGGGCGAGCTCGTCGACCTTGGCCGCGACCGCCTGCAAGCCGTCCGCGCTTTTGAGCGCGTCAAGCTCGCCGCGAAGCGCCGTAATTTCGGCCAAAATAATGTTGTTGTAGCTGTCGTACTCGACCCGGCTGCCCGTGCCGTCGTCGACGCCCGCCATACTGATCGCAAAAAGCTGGTCGCGCAGCGACTTGACCTCGCCGAGAATCTCGTCGTCGGTTTTGGATGGCGCGGCGGCCTTTTCCTTGTCGGCGCGGGCGCGGTTAAGCTCGTCCTTGAACGACTGGAACTCGTCGCGCAACGCTAAAACCTCGTTGATTACCGACAAGTCCGGCTCGTCCTTAATGTTGCGGATTTCGCTCTTGACCGCGCCGAACTCGTCGCGCAGCGCCGTAAGCTCGTCGAGGATATACGTGTCGCCGGACGAGGCGTTATAGATATTTTTGAGCGCGTTAAGCTCGTCGCGCAATATTGACAGCTCGTTCATAACGGCGATATTTTCGCCCGAAGGCTCGCCCGGCCCGTCTTGCTCCTTGGGCGCGCCGGCCTCCGAAAGCGCGCCGATTTGCTCGCGCAACGCCGTGATTTCATCGAACAGAATCGAGAATTGCTCGGTTTGCGGCGATTCCTCCGCTACGGCGGGATGCTCGTTAAGCGCCGCTATATCCGCTTTTAGGGACGCAATTTCGTTAAGCAATAGTTCCGTGTTGTCGGACGGTACGGCCGCCGCAACGCCTTCTTGGGGCGCGGACGCCGCGATTTGCTCGCGCAACGCCGTGATTTCGTCGAACAGAATCGAGAATTGTTCGGTCTGCGGAGCCTCGCCCGATACTACGGGACGTTCGTTGAGCGCCGCTATATCCGCTTTTAGGGACGCGATTTCGTTAAGCAATAATTCCGTGCTGTCGGACGATACGGTCGCCGCAACGCCCTCTTGGGGCGCGGACACCGCGATTTGCTCGCGCAACGCCGTAATTTCGTCAAACAGAATCGAAAATTGCTCGGTTTGCGGAGCTTCGCCCGATACTACGGGACGTTCGTTAAGCGCCGCTATATCCGCTTGTAGGGACGCGATTTCGTTAAGCAAGAATTCCGTGTTGTCGGACGGTACGGTCGCAAATTCGCCCGATACTACGGGACGTTCGTTTATGACCGCTATATCCGCTTTTAGGGACGCGATTTCGTTAAGCAACAATTCCGTGCTGTCGCCCGGCATGGTCGCATCTTCGCCCGATACTACGGGACGTTCGTTCAACGCCGCTATATCCGCTTTTAAGGACGCTATTTCGTTAAGCAATAATTCCGTGCTGTCGCCCGGCACGGTCGCAAATTGGCCCGACACTGCGGGACGTTCGTTAAGCGCCGCTATATCCGCTTTTAAGGACGCGATTTCGTTAAGCAATAATTCCGTGCTGTCGCTCGGTACGGCGGCAAATTCGCCCGACACTGCGGGACGTTCGTTCAACGCCGCTATATCCGCTTTTAAAGACGCTATTTCGTTAAGCAATAATTCCGTGTTGTCGCTCGGCACGGTCGCAAATTCGCCCGATACTACGGGACGTTCGTTAATAGCCGCTATATCCGCTTTTAGGGACGCGATTTCGTTAAGCAATAATTCCGTGCTGTCGCCCGGCACGGTCGCCGCAACGCCTTCTTGGGGCGCGGACGCCGCGATCTGCTCGCGCAACGCGACGATCTCGTCGAACAACAGCATAGTGTCCTCGCTCGGCTCGCCCGTCGCGCTCTCGTCGGTCGTCTTTGCCGCCGACAACTCCGCAAGCATTTCCTTAACGGTAGCAAGCTCGGCATATACGTCGTCCTGCGTTACCGCGCTTTGCGGTACTTCCGCGTCGGTAGCCTTTGCCGCCGACAACTCCGCAAGCATTTCCTTAACGGTAGCAAGCTCGGCATATACGTCGTCCTGCGTTACCGCGCTTTGCGGCGCTACCGCGTCGGTAGCCTTTGCCGCCGACAACTCCGCGAGCATTTCC
>JAISMM010000013.1 GCA_031276725.1 Clostridiales bacterium
CACGTCGTCGCCCTCGTCATATTTTTTAGCATTTCGCCGAACGCTTTCATATACAGCGTCTTGAACCCCGGATACCGCAAAAAATCCGCTTCACGCTCTTTAACCGACGCCATCGGACAGTAGGGCGAATGCCGACGCGGCGGTTAAGTTGCCCGACAACGGTTGCCCGGTAACAGCCGAATCGGCCGCCCTAAAAATCTTGACAAAATTTTCGGCGCGGCGTATAATAGACTTACGGTATAAACGGAGGCGCGGAATAAATGGAATTGTGGGTTATTTGGCTTATCGTATTCGCGGGCGTTTGCGCGTTGGCGTTTTTTGCTTTGTTCGCAATATTTTTGGTTATGCGCCGCAAGAATCCCGATAAATTCAAAATCGATTACCGCCCGCTTGGTATAACGGCGCTGAAATTTTTGCCGCTTTGGGCGTTTTTGACGGGAATATGCGTGTGTATGGCAATCGTCCTTCATAACGGCGTTATTTTTGGAATAGTATATCCGATAACTATTTATTTCCTGCTCGTTGCAAGAACCGCTTATCTAAAAAGCAAAAACGGCGGCGCTCCGCCGCCCGCGCCGCCGGAACAAACGGTATTGAACTACAATATGTTTTTTGGACTGACCTTTGCCGTCGGATGTGCGCTTTGCGTGCTTTTGGGCGTTACGGTTTACGGCATAGCGGCGCTTGTGTCGGCCGCCGCCGCTTGCGCGTTCCTAAACTGCAAGCGGCTGTTCACAACGGACATAGAGCGGCTGTCGAAGGGCAAAACGTACGCCGTCGACACCTTATGTTTTACGGCGGGTCTGCTGTGCGCGTTTTTCAGCACGGACGGCTCGATTCTTAACATCGCCGACGCCGTAAGCGGCGAAACGTTTTTATCGATTCGTCTTTTTCCGTTAATTTTTTCGTTTTTGGCGCTTATTCCCTATCACTTTTCGTCGCGAAAAATCGCCAAGGATCCCAAAATACGCGCGTTTGTAAGGAATAAATTGGATGGATTGACAAATAAAAAATCTTGACAAACCTCATAAAACGGCG
This sequence comes from Clostridiales bacterium, assembly GCA_031276725.1. Taxonomy (GTDB): domain Bacteria; phylum Bacillota; class Clostridia; order Christensenellales; family Pumilibacteraceae; genus RACS-047. The sequence continues at coordinate 1,039 of JAISMM010000013.1, forward strand.
TATAATGTTAGGTATATAAACCGTAAGGAGAATGCGAATATGAAACAAAAATTCCACGTATTGCGAAATCGGAAAAACTTTTGTTTGTTTTGCGCGACGCCGTTTGTATATTGCTTTTTGTCGTTTGTCCCTACCGCAAGTCTTATCAGGTCGGACTTTTTGTACGTTACGTTAATACAAGCGGGCATAGCTCTTGTAACAATCCCGCCGTACGTCTACGGTATGTACGGATTAATGACCGGAATATATATCCATGATATGAAAAAGAAAGAAAAATCCGACGGCAAATTATGAAAAAGTTTTTAGAAAATTTAGCGGTCAACACGGCCGGGTTAATAATCGTCGTAAGCGTTTTGGTATTCGCGTTGGACGGCGCGCATACCGCCCGCAAATTTATATTCGCGGTCGGCGCGTTTCTGTTTTTGAATATATGCTACTACGGCGCGAAGGCTTTGATAATCCGCAAGCCGACAAAGACAAAAAATCAAACCGACGGCGGCAAGGGAGAAACAAAATAAAGTCTTTCCCGAAAAGAAACGTGGCCGTGCTTATAAGTATTCTTGCCGCCTGCGCGGTCGTACTGTGCGCGTCAAAATCGAACGCGGTTCCGCCGGTTGCGCGGCGGTACGCGTTTTTGGCGCTGACCTGCTGTTTGTTGCTCTCGTACGGTCTTATCGGCTATATGTCGGGAACGGCAAAAAAGGCGGCGGCGGCGGGCGGCTCGGCTGCGGCTCAAATTTCGGCGTTTTTATATTACCGGTTCGACGGCGCCGCGCTTCTTGCCTTGTTCGCGGCGACCGTTTCGGGAGTCGTTTTTTTGTGGGCGGTAAGCTATAAGGCTTTGCCGCCTAAAAAAGAAATTATCAAAAAGGACGAATTAAAAATCCGCGCGGCAAAGGAATTGCTGCCGGTATTGAACCACAACTTATTTTGCAATTGCGTCTGCCTGTTGGGTCTGCTCGGCATTGCCGCAGCAAACGCCGACGGCGTTTTTAAGATTGCGGTTTTTGCGGCGCTTTTAGCCGTAACGGAGGCGGTGTTATTATTCAAAACGGCGCGGTCAAAACGTTTTTATCAAAGCTCCGCCGCGCGGCTCGCCGTCGAGGCGCTCTATATCGCGACGCAAACCGTTTTTATTTGCGCGGCGGTTTTTTTGTTCGCGCCCCCGCCGCGAAATATGGAAATCGTAATTCTGTTGATTATGTTTTTTATGGGCGACTACTTTGCGTTCGACAGAGGGCGTTTGCTCGACTACATAAGCGGGCGGGCGCAAAACGGCTTTACATAATCCGCAAGATAAAATGATATAGTCCTTTATCAGTTGACATTGTGTTTATAATGATATATAATATAAGAACATTTTAATCGGACACCGGCGTCCGTAGGGTTTTTTTCGCGTCGGCGCGAAAAACCTTGCGGATATATTTTTATACGGTTCAGGGAGCGCACCTTTATGAGGAAGGACAGTTTATTTACGGCGCGGGGAATGTATGACCCGCGTTTTGAGCACGAGGCTTGCGGCATAGGTATGCTTGTCAATATTAAGGGCAAGAAAAGCCACAAGACGGTTACCGACGCGGTTACTATTCTAAAACGGCTTACGCACCGGGGCGGGGCGGGCTCGGAGCCCGACACCGGCGACGGAGCGGGAATGCTTGTGCAGCTTCCGCACGAGTTTTTTAAGCGCGCTCTGCCGTTTGCGGACGCGCTTCCGCCCGAGGGCGGTTACGGCGTGGCTATGACGTTTTTATCGCCCGACGGCGACAGGGGTCAAAGAAGCGTCGGTATGTTCAAGGGCGTTATAGAGTCGGAGGGCTTGCGGGTTATAGGCGTGCGCCCCGTCCCCGTCTATACGGGATCGTTGGGCGAAACGGCGTTTAAGGTGCGCCCGGCAATCGCGCAGGTTTTTATAGAAAAGCCGGAGTCTATGACGGAGGAGCGGTTCGAGCGCAAGCTGTACATAATATCGAAGCTGGCGCACAAGGCGATACGCGAAACGAGTCCGCGCGACAAGTACTTTTATATAGCGAGCATATCGTCGCAGACGGTGGTCTATAAGGGAATGCTTACGCCCTCGCAGCTGACGGACTTTTACCTTGACCTTAAAGACGAACGCTTTACGAGCGCGTTGGCGCTTGTGCATTCGCGGTTTTCGACGAACACGTTCCCAAGCTGGGAGCGGGCGCACCCGATGCGCTACATAGCCCACAACGGCGAAATCAACACGATTCGCGGCAACGTGAATTGGGTGAAGGCGCGCGAGTCGGCGTTGAGGTACGAGGGACTGCCGGAGTTCGGGAAGGACTTTCCCGTAATCAACGAGGACGGCAGCGATTCGGCTATGCTGGACGATTTTGTGTCGCTTTTGACGAACGCGGGCTATCCTCTGCACGAGGCGGTTATGACGGCGATCCCCGAGCCGTGGGAAAACGACGACGCTATGGACGAGGACAAAAAGGCGTTCTACCGCTTTAAGAGTTCGCTTTGCGAGCCGTGGGACGGCCCGAGCGCGATAGTTTTTGCCGCCGGAAAGACGGCGGGCGCGACGCTCGACCGCAACGGATTACGGCCCGCGCGCTGGTGCTTATGCAAGGACGGCACGCTTATACTCGCCTCCGAAACGGGAGTTTTGGACGTTCCCGACGGCGAGGTGGTCAAAAAAGACCGCCTGCGCCCCGGCAAAATGTTGCTTATCGATATCGAAAAGGGCAAGATTATCGACGACGCCGAGCTTAAAAGGGCGGCGGCAAAGCGGTTGCCTTACAAAAAATGGGTCAAGGAAAACACCGTTTCGCTGAGCGGACTGCCCGACGGGAACGGCGAACGCGAGACGTTTTACGGCTTTGCGAAAAGGCTTTGGAAGTCGGGCGACCTAAAACGCGCCGCCGTTCTTAAAGAGCTTGTGAGCGCCGAATCCTTGCGCGAAAGCGAGGATACGCCCGACTCCGCGCTTATGCGCAAGATTTTCGGCTACACCTACGAGGATTTGAATTTGACGCTTCGCGGCATAGTTCAGACGGGCGAGGATCCCGTTTCGTCTATGGGCGCCGACACTCCGCTCGCCGCGCTTTCAAACCGTCCGCAATTACTTTATAACTACTTTAAGCAGCTGTTCGCCCAGGTTACAAATCCGCCTATCGACGCCATACGCGAGCAGATTATAACGTCGTCGAACATTCTTTTGGGCGGCGAGGGTAACCTTCTTAACCCCGGCCCCGAGTGCTGCCGCAGAATCGAACACGGCTCGCCCGTGCTGTCAACGGAGGAGTTTAATAAAATCGCCGCGCTAAACGGCGGGGACTTCGACGCCGTTACGATACCCGCGCTGTTTGTAAAGGACGGCGAAAACGCGCTTTACCGCGCTCTTAACGCTATGTTCGCCGCGGCGGACGCCGCCGTCGCCGAGGGCAAAAATATTCTCATACTGTCCGATAAGGGCGTGGGGGCGGACAAAGCCCCCGTGCCTATGCTTTTGGCGGTGTCGGGTCTTCACCACCATCTTATACGAAAGGGCGCGCGCACGCGGGTCAGCATTATAGCCGAAACCGGCGAGGCGCGCGAGGTTCACCATATGGCTGCGCTTGTGGGGTACGGGGCGAACGCGGTTTGCCCGTTCCTCGCCTACCGGACGCTTTTAGATATGCGCCGCGACGGACTTACGGAGACGGACGGCGCGGAGGCGATCGAGATTTACCGCAAGGCGCTCACAAAGGGCATAGTCAAAATAATGTCTAAGATGGGCATATCGACGGTGCGCAGCTACCACGGCGCGCAGGTGTTCGAGGCGCTTGGGATAAGCGAGGAGGTTGTGGACGAATACTTTGCCGGTACCGTTTCGCGCGTCGGCGGGCTTAAACTTTCGGATATCGAAAAGGAAACCTTGCGGCGGCACGAGGCGGCCGTTACGTCGCTCGCGTCCGCGCCGTTAGAGGCGGGCGGCGACTATAAGTGGCGGCGCGACGGCGAATACCACCTTTTTAACCCCGAAAACATCTACTATCTTCAACAATCGTGCAGACGCGGCGATTACGAAATGTTCAAAAAGTTTTCGGACTGCGTGAACTTCCGGGGCGAGCAGGTCAAGAATATACGCGGACTTTTGAATATCGTAACGGCGGACAAGCCGTTGCCGATAGAGTCCGTGGAGCCGGAAACGAGTATAGTCAAAAGGTTCAAGACGGGCGCTATGTCGTACGGCTCGATAAGCGGCGAGGCGCACGAGTGTATGGCGATAGCTATGAACCGCCTCGGCGCAAAGAGCAACACGGGCGAGGGCGGCGAAATGCCCGAACGCTTTAAGGTGGGCGAAAACGGCGAAAACAGGTGCAGCGCCATAAAGCAGGTCGCGTCCGGCAGATTCGGGGTAACGATCGAATACCTTAATAACGCGCGCGAAATTCAGATTAAGATGGCGCAGGGGGCTAAGCCCGGCGAGGGCGGTCATTTGCCGGGGCGCAAGGTCTACCCGTGGATAGCGAAGTCGCGCCATTCCACGCCCGGGGTCGACTTAATATCTCCCCCGCCGCACCACGATATTTATTCGATAGAGGACTTGGCGCAGCTTATTCACGACCTTAAAAACGCCAATCCCCGCGCCGCCGTGAGCGTTAAGCTCGTCAGCGAGGCGGGCGTGGGTACTGTCGCCGTGGGCGTCGCGAAGGGGCTTGCGGACGTTATCGTCGTAAGCGGCTACGACGGCGGCACGGGCGCGGCGCCGCGCACCGGCATTCGCCACGCGGGCCTGCCGTGGGAGCTTGGAGTCGCCGAGGCGCACCAGAGTCTTATACTTAACGACCTTCGCGACAGAGTAACGTTAGAAACCGACGGCAAGCTGCTGACGGGGCGCGACGTTATCGTCGCGGCGTTGCTCGGCGCGGAGGAGTTCGCGTTCGCGACGGCACCGCTCGTGGTTTTGGGGTGCGATATGATGAGGGTATGCAACCTTGACACCTGCCCCGTGGGCATAGCGACGCAGAACCCCGCCTTGCGCAAAAAGTTTGCGGGCAAGCCCGAGCATATCGAAAATCTTATGCTGTTTTTGGCGCGCGAGGTGCGCGAGTGGATGGCGCGCATAGGCGTTCCGACGTTCGGCGAGCTTGTGGGCCGGTCCGAATTGCTGCGCCAAAAGCGTTCGCCCGTCAACGAAAAAACCGACGCGGTGGACTTGTCCAATTTGCTGTACCGCCCCAAAAGCGCGGGCGATATGCGGAACAAGCCGCGCGGGGCGCAAAGACTGCGTTCGTTGCAAAACAACCTTGACCACAACACGCTTATTCCGCTTTGCGAGCCCGCGATCGAACGCGGCGGCCGCGTGGAATTCGAGCTGCCCATAAACAACACCAACCGTTCGACGGGCTGTATGCTGTCGGGCGAAATCGCCAAAAAATTCGGCGCGGAGGGTCTTAAAGACGACTCGATCCGCTTAACCTTTTCGGGCTCGGCGGGTCAAAGTTTCGCGGCGTTTTTATCGAACGGCGTTACTATGGAGCTTATAGGCGACGCGAACGACTACGTCGGCAAGGGCATGAGCGGCGGCCGCGTTATAGTGCGTCCGCCCCAAAACACTCCCCCCGGCATCATCGCGGGCAACGTGGCGTTTTACGGCGCGACGGGCGGCGAGGCTTACCTTGCGGGCGAGGCGGGCGAACGCTTTTGCGTGCGCAACAGCGGCGCGAGGGTCGTAGTCGAGGGCGTGGGCGACCAGGGACTCGAATATATGACGGGCGGCGCGGTCGTGATTTTGGGGAGCGTGGGGCGCAACTTCGGCGCGGGATTTTCGGGCGGCATAGCGTTCGTCTACGACCGCGACGGCGATTTTAGGAGTAAGTGCAACAAGGGCAAGCTGATACTGTCGCCGCTTGACGACGGCGATCTGCCGCTCCTTAACGAAATGCTTACTAAGCACGCCGGATACACGGGCTCGCCGACGGCGCAAAAAATGCTTGCGGACTTTGCCGCCGAGGCGAAGCTTTTTGTAAAAATTATTCCCGAGGCGTACAAAAAAATAACCGACGCTATAAAGGAAAAGGCGGACGCCGGCGGCACGCCCGACGAGTGCTTAATGTACGCGTTCAACAAGACAAACGGAGGCAACAAATAATGGGCAAGATTACCGGATTTATGGAATTCGACCGCGAAAACCCGCCCGAGCGCGACCCGCTTTCGCGCGCGGCGGACTTTAACGAATACGTTTTGCCCGTGCCGGACGAGCTTTTGTGCCGCCAAAGCGCGCGCTGTATGGACTGCGGCGTTCCCTTTTGCCACGCGGGCTTTATTACCGACGGTAATTCGATAGGCTGCCCCTTGCGCAACCTGATCCCCGAGGTGAACGACCTTGTTTACCGCGGCAACGTCAAAGCGGCGTACGCCCGCCTTAGGGTAACGAATCCGTTCCCCGAGTTTACGGGCAGGGTCTGCCCCGCCCTTTGCGAGGGCTCATGCACGTTGGGGGAACACGGCGATCCCGTAACGGTCAAGCTGATCGAAAAATTCGCCGCCGACGAGGCCGCAAAAGAGGGCTTTTATAAAAGCGAGCGGGCGCCGCGAATCGGCAAAAAAGCCGCCGTCATAGGCGCGGGGCCGTCGGGACTCGCCGCCGCCGAATACCTGAACCGCTTCGGCGCGGACGTAACCGTTTTTGAAAAAGCCGACCGCCCGGGCGGACTTCTTATGTACGGCATTCCCAATATGAAACTCGACAAAAAAATCGTTATGAGCCGCGCCGCGGAGCTTAAAAAAGAGGGCGTGGAATTCGTGTTCGGCGCCGAGGTCGGCGTAAACTATCCGCTTATAGACATCGTGCGCGGCTTCGACGCGGTTGTCGTCTGCATAGGCGCGGGGCGCGAACGCCGCATAAACGCAGACGGCGCCGACAACGACGGCGTGGTTACCGCCATGACGTATTTAACCGCCTCGACGCGGGCGGTGCTCGCCAAAAAACCGTCCGAAATCTCCGCCAAGGGCAAGCGCGTTATAGTCGTGGGCGGCGGCGATACGGGAACGGATTGCGTGGCGACCGCCGTACGTCAGGGCGCGGCGGGCGTGGTTCAGCTTGAAATTATGCCGCCGCCGCCCGACAAACGCCCCGATTCGACGCCGTGGCCGTTGTTCCCGCGCTTGTTTAAGACGGACTACGGCCACAAGGAAGCCGCCGCCGTATTCGGCGCCGACCCCCGGCGGTTTTTGACGACCGTAAAGCGGATCAACGGCAAAAACGGCAGAGTCGTTTCCGCCGACGTGGTGAAGGTAAGGTGGGAGGGCCGCAATTTTGTCGAGGACGCGAAGCCGCAAACCTTGCCCGCCGACCTTATTATAACCGCTATGGGCTTTTTGGGGCCGCAAACCGAAATCATAAACGAGCTGGGGCTAAAAACCGATCCGCGCGGCAACATAGCCGCCGACCGCTTTGAAACGGGCGTTCCCGGTATTTTCGCCGCCGGCGACGCCCGACGCGGCCCGAGCCTTGTCGTGTGGGCTATAAGCGAGGGCATTAACGCGGCGAAGGCTTGCTTGCGGTTGTTCGGCGATAAATAAGCGGGGAGCGGGTAATATAGCGGCAAAACCTTTTGTCGGCATAAATAACCGTATGCAATACGCTACAATAATATTTTGGAGGAATTTTTATATGAATAAAAAAGGGTTTTTGTCCGTATTTTTACTTTGTGTCGTTTACGCGTTTGTCTTTTCCGCTTGCGGCACGCTCGATTCCGGTTCGGACGCAAAAATACAAGAATTAAACGATAGGATCGCGCGGCTCGAAGAAAGGCTGACCGGGTCGGAGGGTTGGTCGGACGATCCTATCGATCCGGCAGCGCAGCAGGTTTATGACGCCGCCGCGATCGGCGCGCTTAACAAACGGCAGTACGACTTTCTGAAAGGACGTTTGATTGCGGTTACCTTTAATATAACGGACGTATACCCGTCCGACACGCTAATGCAAGCGGAGGGACGGTATCCGTGCGCTATGATAACGGAAACCGCCGAAACGGCCGTATTACACGCACATTTAGATATGCCCTATTGGAAAACGACCGCAAGCGTGAACTCCGTCGTAAAAGTCAAAGGGTACGTGTACGATATCAATGATACCATTATGATTACCCAAAAGAAAGTGATCATTTCTCTTGCGCCGGCGGTTATCATTACTTAATTAACTTGCTTAGGCTTATCGCTTATAAGCGACGACAAATAAAAAGATGCGGACAATTTGCAAATTGTCCGCATCTCTCTTATAAAAAACTATTTTTTGGTCGCGTCTCTCCTTTTGGCAAGCGGTTTAGGGGCTGTGGCGTCCGCGTCGCCGTCCGCGTCGGCGCCGCGATTTTTAAGGTCGTCCTCGATTCTCTTTTTCCAATCGGGGCTTATCTGTCTGCACTGCCTACGTGCGAGTATAGGCGCCGCCATAGATTTAAAACACGCATCTACGCCGACCGAATCGTGGCGATATTCGGCGGCTCTGTCCTCCGATATGCCGAAGTCCCGCGCCGTGGCGACCGCGTCGATATTCGCGCCCAGGAACAAAAATTCCCACGAATATTTTTCTTTTTGATGCTCTATCATTCCGCGCACTTTTTCGAGCGAATAGGTTTTGCTTGCGTTTTCCATTCCGTCGGTCGTAATGACGAACATAACGTTCGCGGGGCGCTCGGGCTCCGGCGTTTCGCTAAGGCGCTTGCCCACCGCGTCGATAGTCCTGCCCACAGCGTCCAGAAGCGCCGTAGTACCGCGCACAAAATATTCCTTGTCGGTTACGGGCGCGACTTTTTTAATGTCCGCCCCGTCGTGCAAAAGCTCGTACCTGTCGTCGAACAGCACGGTCGTAAGGTTCGCCTCGCCCGGCTCCGCCTTCTGCTTTTCGATAAGGTTGTTGTAGCCCCCTATCGTGTCGCCCTCCAAGCCGCCCATCGACCCGCTGCGGTCAAGAATGAACACCAGCTCCGTCAGATTGTCCTTCATTGTGTAAGTGTTACCTCCGTTTATTTTTTTAGCGCGTTTACGCTATAATAACAGTATAACACTTTGCAACCGACATTTGGTCGCCTATCAAGCGACATTTTATGCGGGCACGGCAAATAGCGACGTCGATGCGGACCGCGTTCGCCTTTCGCCCCGGTTACGCACCAAAAGTGCGCGTACTTGTCCGGAGTTTTCCGCGTCGGGGAACGGCAAAAAACGGTTTGCCGCGCGAACTTATACCCCTAATAACACTTGGTCGAATCTAAACAACGCCTCGTTGATTCTGTCGATATTGTGGTCGCCGCGCTCGATAAAGTAGCGGATTATAAGGTCGAATTCCGTACTCGGCGACAGCGTGAATCCCGCCCTGCCGATTAGGTCGAGCGCTCCGTCAAGGTCGAGCCTGAGGGCGACGGCGAACGCCACAGCCGTCGCCTTGGACGGTCTGTAATTCTTGTCGCCGCGTATTTTTGAAAACAGCTTGCGGTCTACGTTCGCCCGCTTGTAGACTTCGGGGTCGGTCATCCCCGTTTGATCGATAAGGCGCAAAAGACTTTGCGAAAACGTTTCGTCCCGCCCCTCAATCAAGTCCTCCAACGAACGCGCGGGTTGAACATCCGAATACGCCGCGTTCGGAAAACGCGGCCGCAATAATTGCTTCGCTACCCGCTCCCGCTTTTCATACTCGGCGCCGATATCCGACGCAAACATTTCGCGGTCGATGTCCGACACAAACATTTCGCGTTCGATGTCCTCCGCGCCGCCGTTTTCGTCGTCCGCAACCGTCTTGTCGCCGACATCTTTCCGTTCGGCTTCCGATAGCGGACTCTCCCGCGACTCTTCCCTATCGCCGTCCCCGTCGGAAGTCTTACCGGCGCCGCCGCCGGTTAAGTCCTCGCGGCGCTTGATATAAGACGGCGACTCAACACGCCGTTCGGCGAGCGGCCTTTCAAAACGCCTCCGTTCGGCGGCGAGCGGCCTCTCCGAATACTTGCACTGAGCGCACGGCAAACTATCGACAAGATTTTCGTTTATGTACCTTTTAATATCCTCGTACAGCTTGTCGGGCAATTCAAAGGTTTTGTTATCAAATATAACGAGCGCAATATCCATATCGTTATCGGATAAAAATTCGCCGAACGCGTCCATTGCAATCCCTATCGCTCCGCCTTTCGGATAACCGTAAGCGCCGCCGGATATAAGCGGAAAGGCAATCGTTTCAACCCCGTTTTGCGCGGCAAGCCGCAAGGAATTAATATAGCAATCTTTGAGCAGCTTGTCCTCGCCGAAACCGCCGCCACGCCAAACCGGGCCCACCGTATGTATGACAAACTTAGCCGGCAAATTGTAGCCTTTTGTGATTTTTGCCTCGCCGACTTTGCAGCCGTTCAACGTTTTGCATTCGGCAAGCAGTTCCGGCCCCGCCGCACGGTGAATCGCCCCGTCCACTCCGCCGCCGCCGAGCAAAGTTGAGTTCGCCGCATTCACTATCGCGTCCGCTTTAACCTTTGTTATATCGCCTCTAATAATTTTTATCGCCATACCGCCTCCGTGTTATTATATAAAATCTCAAAAAAATGTTTTGCGCAACTTAAAAATTTCACGTTATTCCGACACTCCAAAACACTCAAATAGTTTTTTATGTATTTCATCGGCGGTTTCACCCGTCGTTTCAATCCCCAACTCTAAAAGGTCGCCCGCGCAAGATATTCTTAGTTTTTTCAACAACCGAAAAACTCGGTCCGAAAAGCCGGGTTCCGCCGGCGGTTTAGCGTAGCTACTATTGTTTTTTATAAAGTCTTTTTTGTTATTCAAGCAATCGCCTATCTCCCCTTTTGAACCCAACCTAAAAGTATCCGCTACTTTCGAATATGTGATTGCCGTTAAATCTTCATTGATAAAACCCGAAAGACGATACGCGCCCACAAATTTACAACGGTGATTATCTCTGATTCCGTCGGGATCAAGACAAAAACTCAGCCTAAACGGAAAATATCCGTCGCTTGCATGTTTTTTAATCAACTTGTCATTTGAAGCGCTTACATTGTATTCCTTAATTTCCGTGCCGCCGTTTGAAAGATAATTTCTCCATTTCCATCCTTCGTCATAACCGTGCACACCGCCGTCCGTAAAAACAAACCGCGCGATAACGCCGTCCGCGCCGAATTGCGCTAAACCGACCGCCGATTTACGGTACACATTGTAATTTGTCCCGATTGCTTTGTTTATCATATCGGCGTAGCTTTCTCCGGCAAAAATATCGTTTTTTTCTAAAACTATCAATGGTTAACTCCTTTTATTTTTATTAATCGAATAAATTTTACTCAATTATAGCACACAAATTCACCGTTTGTCCACTCCCTGCGGCGGTTTTTTGCATTTTTAACAATTCCTCTCATAATTTTTTGGGTCAAGCCATATACATAGTAACGGTTATGGGTAAGATATGGCTCTTGATATTGCTTTCGAGCGTCGGGACGCTGCTTTTTGCGAATCCGTCGGCGGCGGTCGCGGCTATGGTAAAGGGGTCGCACGACGCGGTGCGGCTCGCTATGGAGCTTGTCGCGCTGTACGCGTTTTGGCTCGGCTTTTTTTCGGTGCTGGAACGCACGGGAATCGCGAACCGCCTTGCCAAAATTCTGCGGCCCGCCGTGCGCTTTTTGTTCCCGGGGAGCGGCGCGGATACGCAAAAATTCATCACGCTGAATATGTCGGCGAATATTTTGGGGCTGGGGAACGCCTCGACCCCTATGGCTGTGCGCGCCGTAAATTCCATGAGCGGCGACGGCGGCAGGGCGAGCCTTAATATGATAATGCTTGTGGTAATATCGTCGACCTCGTTGCAGCTGTTGCCCTCGACCGTTATCGGAATGCGCGCCACGCACGGCTCGGTTAATCCGTCCGACTTTTTGATTCCGTGTATGATAGCCACCGCGCTCTCGACCGTATTAGGCATAACCATGGTAAAGCTGTCGGGACTTTTTCGCCGCCGCAAAAAGCGGAGCAAAACCGCGGACGCGCCGCCCCTAACCCCTAACGGCCGCGCCGCAAAGGCGAATAGTTCCCCGCTCCCCCCGCAACCCCGTACTTCCGCAAGGGCAAAAGCGGCGAATAGTTCCCCGCTCCCCCCGCAACCCCGTACTTCCGCAACGGCAAGCGGCGACGGACGGCGCAAAAGCGGCGGCGGCTTATGAGCGCGTACATAGTCCCCGCCGTGTTTATCGGCGTCCTTTTAACGTCGCTTTTCAAAAAGCAGGACGCCTACGGCGCGTTTATCGACGGTTCCGGCTCGGCTATAAAGCTGATGACGGGCGTTTTTCCGTACCTGCTGACCGTAATGACGGCCGTCGAGGTCTTTCGCCAAAGCGGCGTTTCGGGCGTCGTCGCCGACTTTCTGTCGCCCGCCATGCGCATATTCGGAATCCCCAAGGAGCTTACCGAGCTTATTCTGCTGCGACCGCTCTCGGGCGCGGGGGCGCTGAGCGTGCTGCAAAACGTCTTTACTACCTACGGCGCCGACACCTACATAGGCAGGTGCGCCTCGGTCGTTTACGGTTCCAGCGAAACCGTCTTTTACCTTTCCACAATCTATTTTTCGCAAAGCGACGTCAAAAAGCTCGGCCCCGCCGTTCCCATAGCCCTAACGGCCACCTTTTTAGGCTCCGTCGCCGGCTGCGCCCTCTGCCGCGTTTTGTAGCGTAGACCCGCGAACGCAAAAACCGCCCGCGCGGCGGAATATATTAAAGCCGTCCCCGCCGGCTCGTAATCAAAAATTTATCCGGCTTAATCGTTTAGCGCGGCGGACTCTTCGATTCTTTTTGCGGCGCGGTTTTCTTCGGCGCGGAGGGCGCGAAGGTAGCCGCCCGCGACGGCTTTTTCAAACAGCCAAAAGACGCGGCCGCCGAAAATGCGGCGGCAAGTCTTGGCAAAGCGCGCCCCGGCCTTTTGTTTTTTGCTGAACCAAGTGCCGGTATAATGATGAACGACATGCGAATTTTCGGTCAAATTCAGCTTGCCTGACATATAGTTTTCGGGGCAGAACCAGTCCTCGGGGTAAACCTCTAACCCGCAATCGAGCGAGGCGCGTTTGCCGTTAAGTTTTAGCCCGAAGTGCCTTTTTGCAACGGCTCCGTAGTGGTGGACGGTGAGCGGATTGGAATGAAAACTTATTTTGTCGTCGATATTGTCGTAGCGGTCGAGACACTTTTTTATAAATTCGTGATTCGGTACGGCGCCGAACGTGGCGGGATTGAGCCAAATTTTGTTTTCGTAGCCGATAAAGGCGCGGCAATCCAAAAGGCCGTCGAGCGGCTTAATTATCTCGGCGTCGGTATCGAGGTATATGCCGCCGTGGGCGCATACCGCCCAAAGCCGCACGACGTCGGCCGCCAACGCCCAATTGCGGTCGGCGAGCGCCGCCTTGACGAGCGGATACCTTTCGACGTCGAAGTTGCTTTCGTTCCACTCCGTAATTTCATAATCGGGGCAAAACCTCTTAAAGCTGTCGACGCACCGCAAAATCAGCGGATTTTTTTGCCCGCCGCCCATCCAAACATAATGCAATTTTTTAGGTATACGTTCGTTTTCCACCGTCCGTTACTCCTTTACAAGCCGCGCCCAAACGGCGCCGCGATCTCTATTAAACTTTACCACAACTCCTGCTCAAAGTCAAGCGAATATTTAGGGAGCGGCAAATAGGGACTCCGCATATTAAAACGCCGCGGTAAGGTTATACCGCGGCGTTTTAACCGGGGCGGCTAGTCGACGGAATAATTCCCGTCGCATTCGCATTCGACTCCGTGCTCGCAGCCGCGGCCGCGGCTTTGGCGGCGTTCGCATTCGCGGCCGTGAGTATGACCGCAGCCGCACCTATGGGCGTGCCGGCAGCCGCATTCCCGATCGCACCCGCAACCGCGTTCCCCGGAGCACCGGCACCTCAAATACGCCGAAATGAGTCCCAAGCATCCGTTTCTACAACATCCTATCATAAACCTTTCTCCTGTTGAAAACATTTTATAGTTTTCATTGTACGGTAAGTACCGGCTTCGGAAAGTCCGCCGCCGATCCTTTTATCAGTTTATTCCGTTTACGGCAAAACGGTGAGGACTTCTTAAAAGGAGCGACCGCTCCGCTAACCTTCGGGGCCGTGTCTGAGCGGCTTGGAATAGGTGGTAAAGCCGTCGGGACGGTAACCGGACTTTATGTACAGGTCGCGGGCGTGCTGATTGGTCGTTAAAACCTCGAGCGTTACGGCGACGGCTTTATCGGCGTAGGCGTTTTCGAGCCACTGCATAAACATTTTGGCGTAGCCCTTTTGGCGCATATCCTTGCGTATGTAAAGTTCGTCTAGGACTATCACGTTGCCGCCCTCCTCGTTGCACCAATACGAGGTTATAAGGGCGTACCCGAGCGGCTCGCCGTCCTCGATCGCCAACAGCATTACGCCCCAAAGATTTTCGTGGTGGTCGAGCACGCGCGAAAAGGTCGTGTCCGCAATCGCCCGGTCAAAGCCCTTTATAGCCGCGTGCGACTCGTAAAAATCGCGGCATAAGTCCAAAAAAATGCTCCGGTATTCCTCGGTAAATTCTTTTATTATCATAGCTTAACTAAAATATATCACTTATGCGGACAGATGTCAATAAAATTAATACGATAGGAGTAGACAATTTAGTAATTTTTTCAAAGCGCTTTCTATTTTACAATGCGCATTCGACTGCAAAACGGGCTTTACGCCGTTATTTTTCTTGACATTTTTTACATTTCGGTTTACACTATGTCATATTCCGGTTTACACTTTTCGATTATAAAAAGTCTGACTAATTCGTTAAAGGGAGTTCGCTAATATGTTTGAAAAATTGTTTGAGTATTTGGATGCAAATTTTGTTTTTCAAAAAGAGAGACCGCGGTTAAGAGAGGATGAAAGAAGCTACGGTTTAAAGGAATGCTCCCCAACAATAGCCGCGTATCTTAAAAAAATCGAGATCGACGAAAAAAGAAGCAAGCCCCTAAAATGGGAAAATCTGTCGGTGTTTCAATATTGGGACGGCATAAGCGACGAGGATATAAGCGACATTAAAGTAAATTTACGGCATTTTACGAATGTTGACAGTTTGCATCCCGCATACGAAAAATTGTTAAGGGTGACGAACGGTATTTCGATAGTCAATACGAAAATTTCCATATACGGACACAACCTTATGCGGGGCATAGGCGGTCCGATACCCATATATTTTAACAGCTCCGAACCGGCGCCTTATTGCTTGGATAAAGATTTATTTAATATCGGTACATACGGCGCAAATCTTGCTCCCATTTTTATTAACAAGGACGGCAATATACTGGTTTATAGCGGTAAAGATTTTCATGCGTTTGATAACGGTAAAAGACAATCTAAAAGAGCGTATGCCAAATATCTTAAAAGTTATATAAAACTTATTGCCTATTGGGATAATATCGAGGACTTTATCACGGAGGAAACCATAAGGTATATCGGGCTGTTTATGTCCGATCCGAGCGCATTATCGACGGTCGCCGCGCTGCCGAATAACGTTACTCCCGAGCTTTTTAATAAACTGCGCGGCGAAAAGAAAATCGACGTTGCGCAAGATAAAAAATCGATTGCTCCCGACCTGAATTACGCCCGCGTAAATCCGTTTGCGGACGGAACATTGATAACAAATATTGACCGGCAAAAAATGATCGACGACCTAAAAAAGAAAATTGAAGAGAATAAATAATGCCGAACAAGGCGTTAACGCGGTCTAAATCGCCGGCTTTGTCCACGTCTTTTCGCACTGTCCGCGCATAAAGGCGCACAATTCGTCGGGCGACCCCGTATCGTTAAAGGCGTCGAGCGCCTTGTAATAACCGCGCTTATCGGACTCGTGAACGATTATCGGCGGGTGGCCGTGCGTCATAAGGTAGTAGTTCATAAGCGTGCGCCCGACGCGCCCGTTGGCGTCCGCAAAGGGGCGGGCTTTTAGGAACGCCGCGTGTAAATAGCAGGCGGCTTTTAGAATATCGTCCGCTTGCGCGCCGTTCATTTTTTCGCAAAGCTCCGCCATTTCACTCTCGGGCGAGGCGGGCGGCGGCGCGGCGCCGTAAGAATTTTCGCCGCCGCACTTTCTAAATTCGCCCGGCGCCTCGTTATAAATCAAAAGACGCGCCTCGTCGTAGGGCGTTTTTGTCAGCTCGTAATGAATGAGCCGCAATAAGTCCGTCGAGAGCGGCTCGCGCCGCACGATATGCGCCGCCAACGCGTCGTAGCAGGACTTGTGGCCGAGCTCCTCGAACAGCGTTTTAAGCTCGCCGCTAAAACACGCGATTTTGCCTTTTGCAAAAATCTCGCGCAGTTCGCCGTAGCTTATGCGGGGGTTTTCGATTTTGCTTGAATTGTACGCGAACGCGACCTTAAAATCGGTCAACGCTCCGTCAAGCTCCCCGACGGAGGTTATCGGCATTTTTTGCCAATTCTCCACGACGCTCCCGTAGCTCATAATTTTTTACAGGCCGGCCATAGCTTTGAGCGCGGCGAGGCTTTGAAGCCCGACCGCCTTTTTGACCGGCTCGCCGTTTTTGAACAGTATCAGCGTCGGAATACTCATAACGCCGTAACGGGCGGGCGTCGCCCCGTTATCGTCCACGTTCATTTTGCAGACCTTTAACCTGCCGCCCGCCTCGTTCGCGAGCGCTTCGATTATAGGCCCCTGACTCCGGCACGGGCCGCACCACGGCGCCCAAAAGTCCACCAGCACGGGCAGCGTCGGCTCGTCGGTTACCTCGTCCGCAAAATTCCCGTCGGTTAGTTCAACAGCCATAATTTTTACCTCCTTTTTAGAAAACCCTTAAAAAAGCTTCCGTTAACAGTATATCACATATTTTGAATTTTTACAACAACTTAGTTGCGGTTGGTATGATTAGCAAAACGGATATTAATTTAAGTTTGCTTTTTCTTTGCTGTTTTGTAATTTGTAAACGAAAAAACAATCATAAATATGCCGGTCGCCATAGCGCCTATGAGCATCGCCGACAATCCGCCGCCGCCCCGGCTGCCCGGCTTGGTTGCGGTCGGATTATAGCGGTTTACATAAATAATTTGACTCGTATTGTTATTACTAAGGTCGGTGTCCCTTGCCGGATACGTGACGTTATGCAAAATTTTTTCATACCCGTCATTTTTATTCTATAAGCGCCTTTAACTCCTCGTCGAGAGGCTCGTCGGGGGCCTCGTCGGGCTCGTTTTTTTGAACGGTCTTGGGGCGGAAATTTAGGTCGGCGAGCTTAACGTCGCTTATCGCGAACGAATCGCGGTCGGCGACTTTCAGCTTGACCGTTTCTTTAAGCTGGTTGAGCCCTATGACGGTGCCCTCCTTGCCGTCGGCGGTTTTGACGGTCGAGCCGATTTTGGGCATACGCTTGTTGGTTTCGGCGTAGTGGCGGTTTTCGTATTCGAGGCAACACATAAGCCGCCCGCACAGGCCGCTTATTTTTGCGGGGTTTAGCGACAGGTTTTGGTTTTTTGCCATTTTGATCGACACGTGCGCGTAGTCGTTTAGGTAGTCGTTGCAACAGCAGACGCGGCCGCAGGGCCCGAGTCCCCCCAGCGTTCTGCACTCGTCGCGCGCGCCTATTTGGCGAAGCTCGATCCTTATGCGGAACGCCGACGCCATTTTGCGCACGAGGTCGCGGAAATCCACCCTGTTGTCGGCGGAAAAGCTAACGACGAGCTTGCCGCCGTCGAACGCGTATTCGGCGTCGACAAGCT
Organism: Clostridiales bacterium; assembly: GCA_031276725.1. Classification (GTDB taxonomy): domain Bacteria; phylum Bacillota; class Clostridia; order Christensenellales; family Pumilibacteraceae; genus RACS-047. Next base: position 18,758 of record JAISMM010000013.1, read on the forward strand.
TCATATTCAGTCCGCACTGCTCGATAAGCTCGGCGCAGACGCGCATAGTTTCGTCGCGGCGCGCCTCGAAGCCCTCGATTTTTGCGGTGTCCTCGCTTGTGGCGAGGCGCATAATCGGTTTAAGGCTTTGCGGAACCTTTTCGGGCGCGATGTCGAACGGCAAAGCCGCGACGTAGCCGTACTCGACGCCGCGCGACGTTTCGACTATAACGCCCGCGTCCTGTTCGTATCCGAACGCGCCCGCCGCAAAGTAATAGACCTTGGGCGACCTTCTGAATTTTATTCCTACAACCTTCGGCATAGTGATTCCTCCTTTTTTGCGGATGTTTGTCCGCTAAAAAACTGTTTTTCTGTCCGCGCTTATTTGTACTTTTGTCCGCGCTTATTTGTATTTTGCCCGCGCTTATTTGTATTTTGCCCGCGCCTCGGCTATGTTAAACAACAGCTCGTCGGCGACTCCGTTTTGATTACCGTGCAGGCGCAGACGGTCGCGCGCGCGCCGCGTAAACTCCAAGCACCTCAGCGCCGCCTCCTGCGAGCAGCTTTCTTTTAGTCTTGAAAGAGCGTCGGCGTTCCCGCCCGGAGCGTAAAGCCCGCCCGCGCCCGCGTGCAGGACGGCGACGTCGCGCAGCACGTACTCCATAAAGCCGATAAGCTCCGCCGTTTTGACCTTGTTGCGCGTAAGGGCGGCGGACGCGGCGAGAACGTTTTTGGAGCTTTTTTGCTCGGTCAGCAGAGCGAGCGCGGCGGCGTAGCCCTCGCCGAAACCCGCGCCCGTCCCTCCGCCGTCGGGAACGCGGATGCGGCGGCAACGCGACGCCACGGTGGGCAAAAGCGCGTCGGGCGCCGTAGAATTAAGAATAAAATGCGCGGCGGCGGGCGGCTCCTCCAACGACTTTAACAGCTTGTTTTGGCACGGCGGATTCATAGTTTCGGCGCGGTCGATTATATAAAACTTCTTGTCGCCCCGCGACGGCGAGCGGTGCAGGGTTTCGGTTACGGCGTCGACGTCGGCCGTCAAAACAGCGTCGCGCTTTTTGCCCTCGCGCGTAGGGAGCGGCAGAACGGTTACGTCGTGCCATAAGTCCTTTAAGACCAAGTCCGCGCCGCCGCCTCTTTCCGAGCCGAAAAGCGCGAGGGCGGCAAGCGCGCGCGAGAACGAAAACAGCGCGGCGGAATCGGACGACGTTAAAAGATAGGCGTGCGCCGTTCTGCCCGCCAAAACGTCGGCGCGCGCCTGCAAAAACGCGTCCGTATCCTCTATGCGGTTATGGGGAGCGGCCGTCAAAATTTGTGGTACTCCCCTATGTCGAGCACAAAAACGGTCGCCCCGCCCACCACGATTTCGCCGCCTATCGACAGCGTGGGCGCGCTTTTATCGACAATCGGCGCGTTTATGCCGTACTTGCGCTTGTGAGTCGTTTCGCGCAATATCGCGAGCGCGGCGTCCTTGCGGTCCTCGTGCACCGCCGACATAACCGTGGTTAGCTTGCGGCGCAAAAACCCGCCCGACGAGCCTATTTTTGTTATATAGAACCCGCCCGCCATCATTGCCGCGGACACGTCCGCAACGTCGGAATCGTTTATAACCGCCATTATCAATTTCATAAAATCGCCCTCCCGCGAAAAAAATTTTTTAGAATATGCCCTTTTGTTTAAGTACGGCGACGATTTTGCCGTGCGTTTCTTCCTTCGTGCCCGAGGCGTCGATTTTGACGACGCGGCGGGGATTGTCGGCGGCGAGGCGCAAAAACCCCTCGTAGACCCTTTTGTGAAACTCCGCGCCCTCGGCTTCGAGCCTGTCGGTTTTGTCCGCGCCGCCCTTGCGGATAAACCCGGCGACGGGGTCGGCGTCTAAAAACAGAGTCAAGGCTATCGGCGCGCCGTCGGACGCCCATTCGTTGAGCGTCCTTATTTTTGCCCCGCTTAAACCCCTCGCGTAGCCCTGATACGCCAGCGTGGAATCGATATAGCGGTCGCAGAACACCGTTTTGCCGCTTTTTAACAGCGGCAGTATAAGCTCGCGCGTGTGCTGACGGCGCGCCGCCTCGTAGAGCAGAAGCTCGCAAAACGCGTCCATTCCCGTATTGGCGCCGTCCAGAATCAGTCCGCGTATCCTTTCGGCGACGGGCGTGCCGCCCGGCTCGCGCGTAAAGTACGCGTCGACGCCCTCCCTTTGGCAGTACTCTTTTAGCAGCCGCGTCTGCGTGCTTTTGCCCACGCCCTCGCAGCCCTCTACGGTTATGAATTTTCCGAATTGTCGTTTGGTCAAATTTTACTCCTATCGTTTTAGTATAGCGTCGGCCAATCGCGCAAACTTGGCGCCGTCGTCGAACGGAGTCGCTATAAACACGACGTAGCCGTCGGTATACGTTTCGGCCGCGACGCCCCGGGACAGCAATTTATCGAACAGCGTTTTGCCGTCGGTATTGAGGCGGCGGGCGTCGACGACTACGCGGCTGAAATCGTCGTTACCTAGCGTGGGAACAAGCGTTTTGAAGTTGTCGACAAGAGTTTTAAGAGCGTCGTAGGCGCCGCTTTTGTAAAAGCCGATATACGCGGCGTTTTCGAGCGAGTCTAAAAGCGGGTAAAGCGGGCTTGTCGTTCCCAAGAGCCGCAGGGCGCGATCGGCCTTTTCTATAAGACTCCCGTTATTGACGCACAGGTACGCGCCCTGCGTCATAGCGCACATAGTCTTGTGAGCGGACATATTGCAAAAATCGGCGACGGACGCGAGACTCTTCGGGAACAAGTCTTTCCTTAGCGCGAAGTGCGCGCCGTGCGCCGAATCCGCTATCAGAATTTTGCCCGCCCGCCTTACCGCCTCGACCGCCGAAGGGGCGCACACTCTGCCGAAGTAGTCGGGGCTTGTAAGGACGACCGCCGCGACGGACGGATTATCGGCGAGTCCGCGCTCGATTTGGCTTGCCGTAAGGGGCAGCGGCAAACCGTCCGCGACGGCGTTTTGAATTATCACCGCCCTAACCCCGGCAAGCTCCGCGCCCTCGAACACGCTGCGGTGGCTGTTCGCGCCGGCCAAAATATCGCCGCCCGCCGCCATTACCGCCGCCTTTACGCCCATCGACGAGCCGCCCGTCAAAAAGCGCAGTTCCCTTGCGCCGTACAGCTCCGCCACTGTTTTTTGCGCCCGTATAACCGCGTCGCCGGGGTAGCGGCGGCCGCCGTCCACCTCGGTAAGGTCGTCCGCCCACAGCACGCCCTTGTGCCCCGGCGTGTGCCAGCGGTCGGCGACGCCGCGTTTGTATTCTTCCGTTTGTTTTTTTATGTCCGTATTCATCTTTCGACGCGCTCTATATCCGTTCCTACCATTATCCGTAAAGCCCGAAAAATATTTTAAGGCAGAAAAATGTTTGCATATTTTCGGGCCGCTTGTTCCTTTTTGACTTGTACGTTCCTATATTAGCCCCCGACGGGTTTATAAAAAGATAGAATTCCGACGGCTGATTTTCGGCGGAAAACGATACCAAATCCTTGATTTTGGCGGCGTTGTCCACGCGTATGCCCGCGATCCGCCCGCCGCCGGACACCCGCCGCGCGTTTTCGTCGAGCCGCAAAAGCTCGTAGCCGCCGCCGCTTACGCCCGCAAGACCGAGGATTTTTTCGTCGAGGGCAAGATAGGCGAACGCGCCGCCGTACTCGGGAACGGCACCCTCGCCGCCGCCGTCGGAGCGGAGATATTCTAGCGGGGCGATTACCGCGTCGGAGCTTATTAAGGCGTGCGTGGCGTAAAGCTCGCCGAACGCGGCTTGCGAAGGGTCTTGAAACTCCACCGCGACCGAGCGCAGTATGGGGGGGCCGTAGGCGGCGGCGTCGTAGCCGTCGGCTTTTTGACCGTCCGTAACGGCGCGTGTAAACGCCTCGCCGCCGTAATACTCGTAGCCCGACAAGAACAAATTGAACGACTCGTCATCCTTATCCTTATAAATCTGCGAAAACGTGAACGCGATTACGGCGATCGCCGCCGCGACGAGCGCCAAATATTTGTACCAATCGTATTCCAAATGGTCGCTTATTCGTTTTTTTGTTACGCGGTTATCCATCCGATTTCTTCACCGGCTTCATAGTGGGGAATAGTATAACGTCGCGGATAGACGGCGAATCGGTAAGCAGCATAACGAGCCTGTCGACGCCTATCCCGAGTCCCCCCGTGGGCGGCATACCGTATTCTAACGCCGTAACAAAGTCGTCGTCGGTATCCTCGGCGTTTTCGTCGCCTTTTTCGCGCAGCCTCGCCTGCTCGGCGAACCTCACGCGCTGATCTACGGGGTCGTTGAGCTCGCTGTAAGCGTTCCCGTGTTCGCGGCCGCAAATAAAGAACTCGAAGCGGTAGCAAAAATCGGGGTCGCCGTTTATTCTTTTGGCGAGCGGACTTACGACCGCCGGGTAATCCGTTATAAAGACGGGGCCCGTCAAATGTTCCTCGACCTTTTGGTCAAAAATTTCGTACAGAATTTTACCCGGGGACGGCGACTTTTCGGAAAGCTCCGCGCCGATTTTTTTTGCGGCGGCGGCAAAATCTTTCGCCGACTTGAACGAATCGTAATCGAGCCCCGTATATTTTTTTACCGCCGCGCGCATAGTGAGCCGCTCCCACGGCGCCGTCAAATTAACCTCCCGCCCCTGATACGTAACGCGCCCGTCCATCCCCAAATCGGTCAGAACCGCCGCGAAAAGATTTTCGACGAGCGTCATCATATCGTTATAATCGGAGTACGCCTCGTAGAGTTCCAACATAGTGAATTCGGGGTTGTGGCGCGTGTCCATTCCCTCGTTGCGGAACATACGCCCGAGCTCGTAAACCTTGGTAAAGCCGCCGACTATGAGCCGTTTTAGGTAAAGCTCCGGCGCGATCCGCATAAACATATCAAGGTTGAGCGTGTTGTGGTGAGTAACGAACGGCCGCGCCGCCGCACCGCCCGCGACGATCCCGAGTACCGGCGTTTCGACCTCGACGTAGCCGCGCGAATCCAAAAAGCGGCGTATCGACGAGATTACCTTGCCGCGCGTAATAAACGCCGCCTTGACCTCCGGATTCGCGATAAGGTCGACGTAGCGGCGGCGGTATCTTAAATCGTTGTCTTTGAGCCCGTGAAACTTTTCGGGCAGCGGCAAAAGCGATTTGGCAAGCAGAATAAAGCTCTTGACCGCGACGCTTATTTCGCCCTTGTGCGTCCTGAACACCTCGCCGCAAAATCCGGCTATGTCGCCCGCGTCCGTCCTTAGCCACTCGGCGTAGGCCTCCTCGCCCAAAGCGTCGATTTTTAGGTAGACCTGAATTTGCCCCGCCCCGTCCAAAATGTGGGCGAAGCTCGCCTTGCCCATTACGCGGCGCGTGATAATTCTGCCCGCCACCGCGACGGACTTGCCCGCGAGCGAATCGAAGTCCGACAGAATTTGCGCGCTTTCGTGCGTAACGTCAAACCTGACCTCGGCGAACGGATTTTTGCCGCCGTCGCAAAGCGTCCTCAACTTTTCGCGGCGGACGCGCGCTATTTCGCCCTCGTCCCGCTCCTCGATGTCGTTTACATTTTCTTCGCTCATAATATCTTAACTATGCGGTATTTAATAAGGCCGCCCGGAGCCTTAACGGTGAACTCCTCGCCCTTGCGCTTACCGAGCATTTCCTTACCGAGCGGCGACTCGTTAGAAATCCGGTTTTCCATCGGGTTGGACTCGTGCGTGCCGACAATCGTATATTCGAATTCGACGTCGGACTCGCGATCCAAAACCTTGACCTTGACCTTGCTGCCTATATCGATTTTGTCGACCTTGCCTTTTTCCTCGATTATCTTGACGTTGCGCAGCTTGGCCTCGATCACGGCGATCTCGGCCTCCAGCTTAGCCTGCTCGTCCTTGGCTATGTCGTACTCGGCGTTTTCGGACAGGTCGCCGAATTCGCGGGCTACGCGAATCCTCTCGGCGGCGGCGGGGCGCTCGTTGACTTTAAGGTTGTACAGCGTTTCTTCAAGCTGTTTCTTTCCCTCTGCTGTCATAAAAATTTCGGACATTTGTTGAACTCCTTAAAAAAATTTTGGGTTACGCTCTATATTATACCCTATTATCGCGCGGTTGTCAAACCGAATTAGCCGCTTGCGGACGGCAATTAGCGGCGTCGATAGCGGTCTTTGGCGCGGCGCGGTGCCGCAATCAGGCATTAAAACGTATACGCGGTCGCTAAACCGCCGTATGATAAAAAAACCGGATAAGATAAAACCAAAAAATCAAAACGACGTTTTTGATTTTTCGCCTTATCAAAGTCCGCCCGAATCGGGTTAAGCAAGCGCAAAAAACAAAATTTTTTGCAGGCGTAGCGCCGATTTGCGTGCGGGCGGCAAGGGGCAACCGAATTTATGAGGTTGCCCCGATAAAGTCCGCTATACGGTCGACGGCCTCGGATAGAGTCGGCATTCCGCTCGCGTAGGAACAGCGGATAAAGTTTTTCGTCGACTCGCCGAACGCGCCGCCCGGCACCACGGCGACCTTTTTTTGCTCTAACAATTTTCTTGCGAATTCCTCGCCGTCCATACCCGTACTCTCTACCGACGGGAACACGTAGAACGCGCCGTTAGGCTCGAAGCACTTTAAGCCCATATCGTTGAACGCCTTAAACATAAAGCGGCGGCGCATATCGTACTTTTCGCGCATTTCGGCGACGGCGGCGAACTCGCTGCGCCGTCCCGTTTGCAGCGCCGCGAGCGCCGCGTATTGGCTTACGGTGGGGGCGCACATAATAGTATACTGATGCACCTTGACCATCGCGCTCAAAAGCTCGCGCGGGGCGGCGACGTACCCCACCCGCCAGCCGGTCATAGCGAACGCCTTCGAAAAGCCGCTCAAAAGCGCGGTGCGTTCGCGCATATCTTTAAGCGACGCTATCGACGTATGCGGCGCGCCGTAGCTAAGCTCGGCATAAATCTCGTCGGACAAAACCAACAGATCGTGTTTCTTTATTACGGGCGCGACAGCCTCTAATTCGCGCCCGGTCATAACCGCGCCGGTGGGGTTGTTGGGGTAGGGCAAAATAATCGCCTTGGTGTTTTTTGTAACCGCCTTTTCGACCGCTTCCGCCGTCAGCTTGAAGCCGTCGTCCGCCGTAGTTTTTATAGACTGCGACACGCCGCCCGCGAGCGCGACGGCCGGCATATACGAAACGTACGACGGCTCGGGAACGATCACGCCGTCGCCCGGCTCTATTACGGCGCGAAGCGTCAAATCTATCGCCTCGGACGCGCCGATCGTTATCAAAATTTCCTCGGCGGGGTCGTATTTTACGCCGTAACGCTCCTTTAAGAACGCGGCGGTCTCCTCCCTCAGCGCCAAAAGTCCGCGGTTAGACGTGTACGCCGTGTAGCCCTTTTGCACGGATTTTATGGCGGCGTCGCGAATCTCCCACGGCGTAACAAAATCGGGCTCGCCCACGCCGAGCGAAAGCGCGTCGGGCATTTGCGCGACTATATCGAAAAACTTGCGTATGCCGCTCGGTTTTAAGTCCCGCACGGTTTTGTTTATAAACCTGCCGCAGTCCATTACGGTTGCACCGAAAGCCTTTGGGCGGCGCCGCTTTTTTCTAAAATAACGCCGTCGGTCTTGTACTTTTTAAGCACGAAATGCGTGGCGGTCGACAGCACCTTATCCATCACCGACAGCTTTTCGGAAACGAACGAGGCGACCTCTCTTAACGACCCGCCCTCTATAAAAACGCACAGGTCGTAAGCCCCCGACATAAGGTAAACGCTCTTTACCTCGTCGAATTGATACACGTCCTCGGCGATGCTGTCGAAGCCCTTCGTGTGCATGGGCGACACCTTGACCTCGATAAGCGCCTCGACCCGCGCCGCGTCCGTCTTCTCCTCGTTTACGAGCGCCGAATACTTGACTATGATTCCCTCGCGCTCCATCGCCCCCACCGCGGCGCTCACGTCCTTTTCGTCCGCGCCCAGCATAACGGCTATCCGCGAGTGCGGCGTGCGCGCGTCCTCTTTGAGTATCGATAAAATCCTGCGGTTCAGTTCTTTCATTATATGTTTCTCCTTTTTATTTATAAAGCGGTTTTGCGCACAAATAGCGGGTTACCGGCCGGCGAGGCTTGCAAGCACGCCGCCCGCTAAGATTATTGCCTTTAAACGCGGCGTTAACTCTAAAACGGTCTTGTATTCTCTTTTTTCAGTCTTGTTTTTTACCGTTATAACGGCGCCGTTTTCGATTTGGGCGCGGGCGTTTTCGATGACGAGCTCGTCGCCCGGCGACACGTTATCGTAATCGGCGGCGTTTTCGAACACGAGCGGAAGAATGCCGTTGTTGATAAGGTTGTCGCGGTGAATGCGCGCGAACGACTTTGCGAGTACCGCCCTTATTTTTAGGTACAGCGGCGCGAGCGCGGCGTGTTCGCGGCTGGAACCCTGCCCGTAATTTTCGCCCGCGACTATAAAGCCGCCGCCCTCCTTCTTGGCCCTTTCCGCAAAATCGGGGTCGGCGGGGTTAAGGCAGTAATCGGCAAGGTAGGGAATATTGGAGCGGTACGGCAAAAGGCCGGCGTTCGAGGGCATTATGTGGTCGGTCGTAATGTTGTCGGGCAGCGTTATAAGCGCCTTGCCCGTAACGGTGTCGGCAAGCCTTTCCGCTTTTGGGAACGGCTTAATGTTCGGCCCGCGCACGACCTCGATATCCTTAAAATCCCCGGGGTTCAATATTAGATTATCGTTTATCAAAAAGCGTTCCGGCTGCGGTACGGACGCGATTTCGGGATAGTCGGACGGGTCGGTAAGAACGCCCGTAAGCGCCGTGAACGCCGCCGTTTCGGGACTGACTAAATACACTCCCGCCGACCGGGTTCCGCTGCGGGCGTAGAAGTTTCGGTTGAACGTGCGCACGGATACCGCGTCGGTTTTGGGCGACTGACCCATTCCTATGCACGGGCCGCAAGCGCATTCTAAAATTCTCGCGCCCGCGTTAATCAAGTCCGCCAAAGCGCCGTTAGAGGCGAGCATCGAAAAAACTTGCTTAGAGCCGGGGCTTACCGTAAGACTGACGAGCGGGTGAACCGTTTTGCCCTTTAAGATCGCCGCCGCCCGCATTAAATCGGAATACGACGAATTTGTACACGAGCCTATGCAAACCTGATCGACCCTGACGGGGCCTATTTCCTTTATCGTTTTAACGGCGTCGGGGCTGTGCGGACACGCCGCCATAGGCTTAAGCGCCGACAAGTCGATTTCCAAAACCTCGTCGTACGCGCAACCGGGATCGGGCAGAAGCTCCGTAAAATCGTTTTCGCGCCCCTGCGCCCTCAAAAATTCGCGCGTCCTTTTATCGGACGGAAAAATCGACGTAGTCGCCCCGAGCTCCGCGCCCATATTGGCGATCGTAGCCCGCTGAGGCACGGTAAGCGATTCGACGCCCGCGCCGAAGTACTCCATAACCCTGCCCACGCCCCCCTTGACGGTAAGACGGCGCAAAACCTCCAAAATTATATCCTTTGCCGAGGCGTTTTTTTGCAAAGCGCCGACGAGCCTTACGCCCGTAACCTTAGGCATGGTAAGGTGCAGCGGCTCGCCGCCCATCGCGACCGCCACGTCCAAGCCCCCCGCGCCGATCGCGAGCATTCCCACGCCGCCGCAGGTGGGCGTGTGCGAATCCGACCCCAAAAGAGTTTGACCCGGAACCGAAAATCTTTCAAGGTGAACCTGATGGCAGATTCCGTTGCCGGGCTTAGAAACCGCTATGCCGTGCTTTAAGGCGACCGACTGTATGTAAGCGTGGTCGTCGGCGTTCTCGAAGCCGCTTTGCAGCGTGTTGTGATCGATATACGCGACCGACCTTTTGGTCTTGACGCGGCCGATATTCATCGCCTCGAATTGCAGATACGCCATAGTTCCGGTCGAGTCCTGCGTAAGCGTTTGATCGATCGTAAGCGCGATACTCCCGCCCGCCGTCGGTTCGCCGTCAACCAAATGCGCCTTGATAATTTTTTGAGTAAGATTCACCGAACTGTCCGCCTTTATAATTAGTTACAGTCCATTATATAACAAACGCCCCCCTTGTGTCAAATAAGTTTGGGGTGTATGAGCGGCAAATAGTGATATTGATACGCCCTTTGGCGCGGTTTTGCCTTAATCGGATACGTCAAATGTATACTCGTTCGGCAAACCCCGTCCGCTTATAAAGGCTTAGCCCGTAAGCCCGCGCGCACTGCAAACGGCTTCGCCGTTTGGCGGCTCGGCGCCGTCCGTTGCCCGCGTCTATCGCCCCGCTATTTGCCGTTCGCCGCGCAAGCGTTTATTCGATTGACCGTTTTTTTGTTGCTTTTTGCCGCCGAAATGTGTTAAACTGTACGTATGTTAAAAATTTGGGCAAAAACTACGGTCGGCGACAAGATAACAAACGACATTATCTACCGCCGTTTTGAAAAATACGACTCCGGCAAGTTTATGGAATATCTTAACGAGATTTGCCACGACTTCGATATTCCCACGCCCGTAGTGCTAAAAAGCCACGTAACGCATTTTGAGAGCTTTAACATAACGCGCTTTAAGTCGGGCGACTTTATAGAGTCCGTCGACTTCGACTCCCTTGTTTTAGAAAACGCCGGCGACTAGCCCAACGTCGGCGGCAAATATGTGCGCTTTATATTTTTCTTTGGTAGGGAAAGTAGGAATTTCCCTACTTTCCCTACCAAAATATTAGCGGCTACTTGTTCGCGGCTATCTTTAACCCGTGTTTTTAGGTGTTCTCTTGTAATACCAATTCCTCGATTGGGGTGCCCGCCGCACGGTGATTTATATGTGCCGCACGCGCCTATAATTTGCGGACGCTCTCGCCCGTTACCGCATCCTGAAACATAAGCCAAAAGCCCTTGCCTTGGGGCGATTGGGCGTCGAGGGGCAGCCATTGGCAATAGCCGTCGAGCTCGGCGGGCGGCTCGGGGGTGAACGACGCGGGGACGCCGTAGCAGAGATAGTCGGGTCGGTCGCCTATGACGCCCACGACGTAATATTTGCCCTCGCCGTCGTAATCGACCTTTACCCATTTTGTTTGCGGCATCGCCTTTAACAGCGCGTCGAACTCCGGATTTTGTGAAAACAATTCGTCAAGCTGCGGCTTGACACGCTCGTAAAAAACGGCCTGCGTTTTGCCGTCGGCAAACGCGTCGTCGACGGTAAAGTCCGACGGCGGCGGCACCGTAAACGCGCTTTCGCTCCGCGTAATACCGGCGGCGGCGGGAGCTTTGGCGGCGCCGCTCCCCCGCAAATTTTGACGCGCGGCGTTCCTTATATCGGCGCGGGGCGGACGCGAATCCGAAAACCCGCCGTCGCGGTTTAGGGCGGTTTGTTCGGACGCGGTCGTTTCGGGTCTTACAACGGCTTGTTCGCCCGCTCCGTTAATATCGGCGCGGGGCGGACGCGAATCCGAAAACCCGCCGTCGCGGTTTGCGGCGGTTTGTTCGGGCGCGGTCGTTTCGGGTCTTATAACGGCTTGTTCGCCCGTTTCGTCAAT
>JAISMM010000088.1 GCA_031276725.1 Clostridiales bacterium
GGGTGGTTAAATTAATTAGTTTATCCGCTTGTGGGCGGAATTTTTTAGGGGATAGTCTTAATAGTTTAACCACCCCGGCAACTCCGTTGCCACCCCTCCATAGAGGGGAATTTTTAACGACGGCGGCGACAGCTCATATGCGCCCGTATATGATAATTAATATTTTTCATAATCAGCAAATCTCCCCGCCGCTTTCGCCGCCGGACTCTCCCGAGTCGCCGCTTTCGCCGTCGCCGTCCGAGTCGCCGCCGCCCGACTCTTCGTCGGTTTTGGCGCCGCCGGGAACAAAGTCCGGATTATAGAGGGCGTTAAAGCGTTCAAAAAACAGTTTAAGACCCGATTCGGTGTAGCGGTAAGCCGTACTCGTAAGGTCGGACGTTCCCGCCGTGCCGGGGTTTGCGGCGTTCGAGTCCCAAAAATATTCGGACTCGAACGAGGCGGTTACCGTAGAGGGCGAGCCGTCGCTCAGCTTATTATTTTTGTCGTAGGCGATAAGGGCGGGAACGCAAATTCTTGTATAGTTCTTGCTGTCGATTCTTACGGTGTCGACCACGTCCGCGCCGAAAATTTTGTCGTTCCACTTGCTAACAAAGCCGGGCAGATAGCTTAGCAGTTTGACGTAAAGCCGTCCGTAAGCGGTTTCGCCCTTTTGAATAACGCCGTCGTCGTTAAAGTCGCCGCGAATGTTCGGGTGGGTCGTATAGTAGCCCGTCTTTACCCTTACGCCGTTCGCTTGACCGTTAAAGGTAACGCCCGTTTCGCCCGTGGTAAAGAGTCCGTTAGCCGGCTGGCTCGAAACGCCGTCGATGCGCGTATCGAACACGTAAATCTTTTTTACGCCGTAGTACTTGCCCTGTTCGTTGACGTAGCGGGCTATCGCCTGCGTATTGGGGCACCACTCGCCGCCGAACAGGAGCGGGAACGAGTCGAGCTTTTCGAGCATATCTATAAGCTCGTGGTAGGTTACGGGCTGCAAAATATGCGTAATCGCCGATTGCGGGGTGTTGTTCGGCGCCTCGCATATATGCAGGTTCTCGCCGCAGTAGTAGTCGAACGAGTCGCTTTTTACCGAGTCCGTGCCGTTGCCGCGAATGCCGAGCGCCGCTTTTTTGAAAAACGCTTCGAGCCGCGCGGTATAGGCGCCGCGCTTTGCGCCGTCGTTAAGCTCTCCCGCCGCAAAGTCGGAGTCCTCGACCGCTATAACGGGGCCGCCCGGCAGGGACTTGTTGAACGCCAAAAGCGTCGGGGTCTTGATTTTTACAAGGGTGCGCGGCGTTAAGTCTATGACCGTTCCGGTATCGACGCGCGAGCCGTCCTCCTTTACGTAGACGGCGGAATTTGCGTCTACCTCGGCGGGAATTCTTGCCGAAAACGTTTCGGTGTTGCCGCTAACCGCCGCGTAATTGGTCAGCTTATCCAAAATGCGGGCGTATTGAGGGTTATACTCGTGTCCGGGCGACGAAATGTCCGCGTTGACGCCGAGAGATTCGCCGAGTCCGCCGTCGAGCTTGAAGTCGAAAACGTAAACGTTCGTAACGCCGAATTTTTTGGCGTACTCGTTCACCTCGGCGATAACCTCTTGCGTACCCTCGTCGTGCGCGCCGCCGAACAGTATTATGTAGGTCGCGCCCTCTACGTCGAGCAGTTGGTCGAGCCCGTTCCAAACGATGCTCCTAAAAACGTTGTCCGCGTCGGTCAGCTTTGTATAGACGCTCGTATAGTAGTTGTACGGCCCCGTAATCTTCGGCTTGACCGAACTAAGGTTGCACGCCCACAGGGGGAACGCCGCCGCCGCCGCCAAAACGGCGCCGATGATTTTTAGATAAAGTCTTTTCATTTTTTTAATCTCCTTTTTGCTTTTTTGACGTTTCGTCCGCGGTTTTTCTAAATATTTTCGGCGGCGTGCTTTTCTTCCGCTTCCCTTTGTTCGACTTCCTTTAAGGTGATTTTGTCGAACAGCAAGTCCTTGTTTATGTCCTTTTCAAATTTTCCCGTTACGTAGCCCGCCAAAATGCTGTCGCTTACGTTGATTAACGTTCTGCCCATGTCTATAATAAAGTCGACCGAAATCAGTATCGCGACAAGCTCTATCGGCAGTCCCAAAAGCCCGAGCACCATAAGCGAAACGTGCGTCGCGCCGCCGCCCACGCCCGCCGTTCCCACGGACGCTATAACGACGAAGAGTATAAGCGGCGCCAAAAACGCGGGCGACCATACGTTCCAGCCCTGGGCGAGTCCGACCAAAATCGCGAGCATAGTGGGGTAGACGCCCGCGCAGCCGTTTTGCCCTATACACGTCCCAAGCGACCCCGCAAGGTTGGCGTTCGCCTCGCTTACCCCGAGCGCGCGCTGCGATTTTATGGTAAGGGGCAGCGTCGCCGCGCTGCTGCGCGAGCTAAACGCGAACAGGAGCGGCGTCGCCGTCTTTTTTAGGTAGCGGACGGGGCTGACGCCGCCCGCCCACGCGATGGCAAGATGCATTATAAACACGACCGCCATAGCCGCGAACGCCGCGATTACTATAAGCCCCAACTGTACTATAAACGTCCAACTGCCGCTTGCCGCCCTCACCGATATAATCGCGAGTATGCCGTAGGGCGTAAAGTCGATTACGAATTCGACGATTTTCATAATAAAGGCGTAGGCGGTTTCTAAAAACGAGCCGAACCTCTCGCCGGTTTTTGGGTCGGACTTACTTATCGACAAATACGCAAAGCCGATTAAAACGGCTATGAACACCACCGGCAAAACGGCCGTCGAGGCGAGCGCTCCGAACAGACTGTTGGGGATAAGCGTCAAAATCGTGTCGGTAACCTCGGACGGGGCGGGGGCGGACTTGTTGAACGATATCAGGTGGCTTGCGCTCAAATTGAATATTCTGACCACGATAATGGTTATTACCGCCGAAACCGCCGTAGTTATAAGCAAAAACGCGAGTATTATTCCCGCCTTTTTAGCGCCCTTTTTGCCGCCGCCCAATTTTGACATGGCGTTGATTATCGAAATTAGCACGAGCGGAACCACGACAAGCTGTAACGCCTTAGTAAAGCCGCTCCCCAAAATGTTGATCCACTTGCGCACGCCCGCGCCCGCGCCCGTCGCCGTTTCCGCGCCGAAAATCAGTTGCAGGCTTATGCCGAACACCGTTCCCAAAACGAGCGCGGCCAGTACGCGCACGGTAAAGCCCACCTTGAATTTGCGGTTAAGCACCGCAAGCGCCGCCACGAGCGCCGCAAAGACCGCCAAACTTAAAATTATCGATAACGCCTCCGGCATAATAATCGCGCCCTCCTTTGGTCGCCATTAAATATATCGGCATACTATGTTTTTAGGCTAAATTTAACGCCGCGTCCCGCGCGGCTCACCTAACATACTATTTTGATATGTTTAATGTAACACATTATATGCCGCTTTTTAAGATTTGTCAAGCGTTTTTAAGAGAATTTTTTGCGCGGAGCGGCGAAAAAAATTTTTGATATAGTTTTAATCTATGTCTAGATATATGAAAAAAGAAGTTGTCTATAATTAAAAAACGTGGTATAATGGGAGCATTAAACGTTAAGGAAGGTAGGTATTAATGAAAACGTCGGTAGTGGGGTATCCCAGAATCGGAGCGGAGCGCGAATTGAAGTTCGCGACGGAAAAGTATTTTGGCGGGGCGCTGTCGGAGGACGAGCTGCAAAGGACGGCGGCGGAGCTAAGGCTTAGGCATTGGCAAAAGCAAAGGGATAGCGGCGTCGATTTTATTCCGAGCGGCGACTTTTCGTTTTATGACAACACGCTCGACGCGTCCGTTATGCTCGGGCTTGTTCCCGCGCGGTACAGGGCGGCGGATTTGGGCAAGACGGGCGAGTACTTCGCTATGGCGCGGGGCTATCAGGGGGCTAAGGGCGACCTTAAAGCGCTCGCGATGAAAAAGTGGTTCCATACGAATTACCACTATTTGACGCCCGAAATCGAGGACGGCGCCAAAATCGTTCTCGACGCGTCCAAAATCTTGCGGGAGTTTAACGAGGCGAAGGCGGCGGGAATTTTGACGAGGCCGACCCTAATCGGGCCGTTCACGTTCCTGCGTTTGAGCGTTTTTACGGGCAAAAAGACGGCCGCCGATTATTTTGAGCCGATCGCGGCGGCGTATAAAGAATTGATACGCAAATTAGAGGACGCGGGCGCGGAGTGGATAGCCCTCGACGAGCCAGCCCTTGTCTGCGATTTAACTAACGACGAAACCGCGTTTTTCGCCAAATTGTACGGCGCGGTTTTGGCGGCTAAGCGCAAGGCGCGGGTTCTTATACAGACGTATTTCGGCGACGTGCGCGACTGCTATAAGGAGCTTGTCAATTCGGCGGCGGACGGCATAGGCCTCGACTTTTTAGAGGGCAAGGAAAATTTTGAGCTTATCAAAAAATACGGCTTCCCCGGGGAAAAGACTCTTTTTGCGGGCGTCGTGAACGGCAAAAATATTTGGCGCAACGATTACGCAAAGACGCTCGCCGCGCTAAAAACGCTTGCCGCCGCCGCGCCGAAAGTTGTTATAAGCACGTCCTGCTCGCTCCTTCATTCGCCGTACTCGCTAAAATTCGAGGACGCTTTGCCGGAGGGGTGCAAGGCTTATTTTGCGTTCGCCGAGGAAAAGCTGACGGAATTAAACGACTTAAAGCAAATTCTTGACGGCGACGCCGCGCCCGAAACGCTTGCCGAAAACGAAAGGCTGTTCCGGACAAACCGCTTTGTTCCCGACGCGGCGTCGGCAAAAAAAATCGCGGAGTTAAAGCCGTCCGATTTTGAAAGAAAGCCCGATTTTTATGAGCGCGAAAAAATTCAGCGCGGGGCCTTAAAGTTGCCGCTTTTGCCCACCACCACGATAGGCTCGTTCCCGCAAACCGCCGACGTTAAGTCCAACCGCGCCGCGTTCAAGGCGGGCAAGATAACCGCCGACGAATACGCCGCCTTCAACCGCAAAAAAATCGCCGAATGCGTCGCGCTGCAAGAACAAATCGGTTTGGACGTTCTGGTTCACGGCGAGTACGAGCGCAACGATATGGTCGAATATTTCGGCGAAAATCTTGACGGCTTTTTGTTCACGCGCAACGCGTGGGTGCAATCCTACGGCACAAGATGCGTCAAACCGCCCGTCATTTGGGGCGATATTTCGCGCGCGAAGCCCATAACCGTCGAATGGGCGTCGTATGCCCAAAGCCTTACCGACAAGCCCGTAAAAGGTATGCTGACGGGCCCCGTAACGATCTTCAATTGGTCGTTCCCGCGCGAGGACGTTCCCGCAAAAACGTCGGTTTTGCAGCTGGCGCTCGCCATCCGCGCCGAGGTTTTGGACTTAGAGGCGCACGGAATAAGAATTATTCAGATCGACGAGGCCGCCCTGCGCGAAAAGCTCCCGCTCCGTAAAGCCGACCGCTATACGCAATATCTCGATTGGGCGATCCCCGCGTTCCGGCTCGTCCACAGCGGAGTCGCGGCGCAAACGCAAATTCACACGCATATGTGTTACAGCGAATTCGGCGACATTATAAAGGACATCGACGCGCTCGACGCCGACGTAATCTCGTTCGAGGCGTCGCGTTCTAACCTGTCGATTATCGACGACCTTAACCGCTGCGGCTTTAAGACGCAGGTGGGGCCGGGCGTTTACGACATCCATTCGCCGCGAATTCCCTCAAAGTCCGAAATCGAGGCGGCGCTCACCAAAATGCTGGCGAAAATCGCGCCGCAAAAGCTGTGGGTCAACCCCGACTGCGGGCTAAAAACGCGCGGCGTCGCCGAAACCACGCCGAGCCTGCAAAATCTGACGGCCGCCGCAAAGAGCGTCCGCAAAACGTTGCCGCGATGAAAATCGGGGGATTGTTCAAGCAAAAAACCGTGTTCTCGTTCGAGATATTCCCGCCCAAATCCGAGGCGGGGATCGATACGATTTACGGCGCGTTAGAGGAAATCGGCACGTCCGCGCCCGACTTTATCAGCGTTACATACGGCGCGGGCGGCGTTTACACGGCGCAAATCGCCGAAACCGTCGAAAAGCGTTACGGCATACCGTCCGTGGCGCACCTTACGTGTATGTATTCGGGGCGGGACGACGTTTTGCGCCTTACCAAAGACCTTAAAGCCAAGGGCATCGACAACGTTCTTGCGCTTCGCGGCGACGCGGTCGCGGGCGCGGAGGCAAAGGGCGAATTTAAGTACGCGAGCGACGTTATAGAGTTTATAAAAAGCGTCGGCGACTTCCATATTATAGGCGCATGCTACCCCGAGGGCCACGCCGAGGCAAAGGACACCGTAGAGGACGTCCGCAACCTAAAACGCAAGGTCGACGCGGGCGCGGAACACCTGATTTCGCAGCTGTTTTTCGATAACGATTCGTTTTACGCCTTTTTGGAACGGGCGCGGCTCGTGGGCATCGACGTTCCCGTTCAGGCGGGAATTATGCCCGTTACCAACAAAAAGCAAATCGAACGTATGGTCGCCCTTTGCGGCGTGCGCCTGCCCAAAAAGTTCCTCAAAATTATGGAGCGTTACGAACACCGCCCCGAGGCTATGCGCGACGCCGGAATCGCCTACGCCATCGACCAAATCGTCGACCTTACCGCCCGCGGCGTCGACGGCATTCATCTTTACACTATGAATCAGCCCTACGTCGCACGCAAAATCAAGGATGCCGTAAGCAATATTATTACAAACTAGCGAGGGCGGTCGCATAGCGGCGTCGATACGGAACACCGAACCCGTCCGCCGCTCCACGTCCGCTCATTTTTTGAAAAACTTCAACCGTAAGGCGTTGGTAAGCACCGACACGGAGCTTAAAGACATAGCAGCCGCCGCGAAAACGGGGTTGAGGAGCGGGCCGCCCAAAAGATGCAAAAGACCCGCCGCGATCGGGATGCCGAGCGTGTTATAGCCGAACGCCCAAAAAAGATTTTGCTTTATGTTGCGGATAGTCGCCTTGCCGAGCTTAATCGCCGCGGGGACGTCCGTCAGGTCGCTGCGCATCAAAACTATATCGGCGGATTCCATAGCGACGTCGGTACCCGAGCCTATCGCTATCCCCGCGTCCGCTTGAACGAGGGCGGGCGCGTCGTTTATGCCGTCGCCGACCATAGCGACTTTTTTGCCCTCCGCCTGCAATTTTTTTATTTCGGCCGCCTTATCTTGCGGGAGCACCTCGGCAAGAACGCGCGTTATTCCGACCTCGCGCGCGATCGCCCCGGCGGTTACGGCGTTGTCGCCGGTTATCATAGCGACCTCGATTTCCATTTTGCGTAAGGCTTCGATAGCCGCGCGGCTGCTCTTTTTTACGACGTCGGCGACGGCGATTACGGCGGCAAGTTTGCCGTCAAGGGCAAGATACACGGGCGTTTTGCCCTCCGCCGCAAGCTTTTCGGATTCCGATTCGTACGTCTTTAAGCCGATATTTTTGCTTTGCATCAGCTTTTTATTGCCGATTAATACCTTTTTGTTGTCGATCGACGCCGCTATTCCAAAGCCCGTAACCGCCTCGAAGGCGTCTATTTTCAAAAACGGCAGTTTTTCTTTTTGGGCGGCGCGGACGATCGCCTCGCCCAAGGGGTGCTCCGAGCCCCTTTCCGCCGAGGCGGCGATTTGCAGCAAAACGCTTTCGGCGTTTTTGTCCGCGCATATAATGTCGGTTACCTCCGGCTTGCCCTCCGTAATCGTTCCGGTCTTGTCGAGTACGACCGTTTTAATTTTGTGCGCGGCCTCCAACGCCTCGCCGCCCTTTATAAGTATGCCGTTTTTCGCGCCCGCGCCCGTGCCGACCATAATCGCCGTGGGCGTGGCGAGCCCGAGCGCACAGGGGCAGGCGATAACGAGCACTGAAACGAATATCTTTAAGGCGAACGCCGCGTCCTTGCCGCCTATCAGCCACGCCGCGCCGCTAAGTATAGCTATGCCGAAAACGGCGGGTACAAAGTAACCCGACACCGTGTCCGCCACCTTCGCGATCGGCGCCTTTTGACCTTGGGCGTCCTCGACCAGCTTTATAATCTGCGCGAGCGCGGTGTCGGCGCCGATTTTCGTCGCCCTGAATTGAACGAGTCCGTTCTTGTTTATGCTCGCGGCGTACGCCTTGTCGCCCGGTTTTTTGTCGACGGGCATACTTTCGCCCGTCAGCATAGACTCGTCTACCGAGGTAAAGCCGTCGGTTATAACGCCGTCGACCGGGAATTTTTCGCCGGGCCGCACGAGTATAACGTCGCCGATTTCCACCTCGTCGATTCGGATCACAAGTTCGCCTCCGTCTTTAATCACCGTCGCGGTTTTTGGGGCGAGCCCCATCAATTTTTTTATCGCCTCGCCCGTCTTGCCCTTAGAAACGGCTTCGAGCGATTTACCCAAAAGTATCAGCGTTATTATTACGCCCGCCGTTTCAAAGTAAAGATTGTCGACGGCGGCGCGGTCGCCTTGCGCGATCCGTATCAGCGAATACAAGCTGTAGCCGAACGCGGCGGCGGTTCCCGTCGCTATAAGCGAGTCCATATTCGGCGCGCGTCTGATTAGCGCCTTAAAACCGACCGTATAGAATTTATACCCCACGGCGATTACGGGCAGCGTTAAACCGAGCTGCAACGCGGCGTAGTTAAGGGGGTGCATCTTCGGGTGCAATATCTCCGGCACGGGAACCTTCCACCACGATACCATATGTCCCATGGCAAAGTATAGCAGCGGAGAGGCGAACGCCGCCGCGAGTGCGAACTTTATCCACAAAATCCGTATAGCGCGTTCCTTTGCGCGCCCGTCCGCGTCGTTTTTTTCGGGGTCGTCAGGCGCCTTGTACCCGGCGTTTACGACGGCTTGTTTTAGAACCGAAACCCTCGCGGCTTGCGGGTCGTACCGCACCGTCGCTTTTTCCGTCGCAAAATTCACGGACGCTTTTATAACGCCGTCCGTCTTTGCGAGCGCCCTTTCGACCCTTGCCGCGCACGCCGCGCAGGTCATTCCCGCTATCCCGATAACGGCGGTTTTTATTCCGTTTTCGCCCTCGGGGGAGGATTCGATATATTTCTTTTCCATATCCGTATTCCCGCGCGCGTTAAAGTACCAGCCCGAAGCCCGCCGCCGCGATCGCTTTTTGCAGAGTGGCGGGGTCGGGCGCGTTTTCGCCGTACTTAATAATCAGCTCCCCGGTTTTAAGTTTTACCTTCGCCGCCGCTATTCCGTTTACGCCGAGCGCGGCGTCTTGTACCGCCTTAGCGCAGTGTCCGCACGTCATTCCGTTTACCCGAAACGCTTTTTTTGTCATAATGATTGCCTCCTTGTTTTTTAGGTTACTATAATTTTGCCCTTGTACATTCCCATAGAGCACCTGACCGTATAAGTCCCTTTTTTTGTCGGCGTAAACGTTACCGTGTTGACGCCCGGCTTCAGCGTTTTTTGAATTCCGTATTCGGGTATCACCATATAGGCGATACACCCCCGTCCCGTAAAATTCATCGTCCATTTGACCGCCGTTCCCGCCTTGACGGTTACCGCGCCGTAGCTTGTGGACGATACGTTTGTCGAAACCGTTTGAACGCCGCCGTCGAGCGTCGCCGTCGAGCTTTCGCCGCTCCCGCCCGCGAGCGGAACGACGACGAATATTATAAGAGCGACGAGCGCGACGGCTCCCGCTCCGCAAAAAATAAAAATTTTCCGCTTTTTTCTTTTAGCGTCCTCGGCGGCCTTTTGCGCCGCCGCCGCCCGCGCCGCCTTTGTATTCGGATGTCGTTTGTTTTCCCGGTTGTCCATAATTGTTCCTTCTACTAATTATAATACGGATAGTCGCGCTTTTGTTGGCGTTAGTTTTGAATAAATCGGTAGATTTGCGCGTGGGCGTCAGTTTGTTACTATAATCTTACTTTTTATCATCCCCATCCAACAGGAGTAAGCGATATTGCCCGCCGATTGCGGCGTAAACTCGATTATGTTTTCGCCCTCCGTCAGCGTTTTAGTTATTCCCAGCCTTTGAATTTTCAGTTCGCCGTTGCACGAATTCAAATCGTCGGCGGCCGCCCGTATAATCCACCTGACGGGAACGCCTTTTTTGACCTTAATCGCGGCGTAGGCGTTCGGTTTTAGGTCGAACGAAACGACCTGTATATTATTCGGCGCGTCGATTACGGATTCGACGGCGGGCCCCGTGCCGCCGAGCAGAGCGGGCAGAGCGACGCCCGAAAGCGCGGCGCCGTTCGTGAACATAAACATTCCGAATATTATTACTAACGCCGCGCTCGCCGCCGTCAATTTTTTTGCGAATTGTTTGGTGAGCAACGCGCTTAACGCGCCGATTCCGAACATCAGCGGCACGGTGCCCAGTCCGAACAGCAGCATCGCCGCCGCGCCCGCGTACCAGCTCCCGGTCGACAGCGCGTAAATTTGCATCGCCTGCAAGGGGCCGCATGGCATAAATCCGTTCAAGAGTCCCACGGCGAGCGGCGAACGGCTCCCATCCCTTTTTGCGTCTATAAAGCCGCGCAAAAATTTCGGCAGGCGGGGAGTCAGCTTTTTTAGGAACGGAAACGCCCCCAGCATATTGAGTCCGGCTATAATCATAAACGCCGCCGCGAATATCGTAACCGCGCCTCTCGCCGCGTCCGAAAACGTCAGCGCCGTCCCGAGCGCGCCCGCGATTGCGCCGATCGCGGTGTACGAAATTATTCTGCCCGAGTTGTACAGAAGGCTTGAACGGAACGTCTTTATGCCGGGCTTTTTACACACGGCGGCGGGGCAGTCCGTCGGGCAGGCGGTAGCCGTACGGTTTTTTTCGGCGGCGGGGCAGGCGGTCGCGCGGATTTTTGCGTCGGCGGGGCAGGCGGTCGCGCGGTTTTTTTCGGCGGCGGTGGCGCGGTTTTTTTCGGCGGCGGTGGCGCGGTTTTTTGCGTCGGGCGGGTTTTCGGAGTCGGCGGTTCCGTCCGCGTCGGCGTTTACGTTTTGCGATATATTTATGCCGCCGCACATGGCGGCGCAATGTACCGAGGTTAACAGTCCTATAACGAACAGCATCCAAAGACCCGTATCCGCCTCCGCGCGCGGAAACACGTTCGCAAACTCGAACACGCCCGAAACATTCAGCGCGGCGAATATTATAAGCAAGCCCGCCAGCATCCCGACGGTTTTCATTAATTTTGTAACGCCGCCGTTTGCGGATTTGCCGTCGCCGCCGGACTCGGTTTCGTACCCTAAATCGGTTATCAGGGTCTTAACGGCTTCTATGCTTATCGTATCCGCGCGGTATGTAAGAATCGCCGTTCCGGCGGTATAGCTCACGCGCGCGGACAGAATTCCGTCCGCGCCTTCCAGCTTTTTTTGGATTTTCATTTCGCAGGCGGGGCAGGTCATACCCTTAATTTTTATTACCGCCCCGCCGCTTTCGCCGATAGCTTCCGACATCTTCACCGTCCTCATTTATGCAAAATTTATCGTTACGTTCATATCGTGATTTTCGCAGCAGGCTGTCATCAGCCGTTCGATTTCGCTTTTCCATTCGTCGCCGACCGCGCCGGGGGGGAGCGTAACGGTTACGAAAATATCGTGCGAATGTCCCTCGCCGTGCGCCAAATATCCGCCGCTTACGCAGCCGTCTATTATCTGCGGTATAATATCGGCGAGCGTTTTACTCCGCGAATCTATATTCCGCACAATCGGAGCGGCGTCCCCGTTCTTCGCGCTAAGGGCTAAAACGCGCCCGTCCTTATTGGTCGTCAGCTCGAACGCGGGATTTATATCGATAGAAATCGTCGCGTAAACCGCATTGTCCGCCGCGTTTTTTTCGATAATTCCGGGTATAAGCCACGCGAACGCGAACACCAAAATAGCCGCCGCCGCAAACAGTCCAACCGGATTTTTTATCGGTCGGCGGCCGGTCGGCGGCGCGGCCCGCCGTCCGCGAATTTCGACGGCTCGCGGACTTGCGGCGTCGGACTCTTCAACGGGAGCCGCGTTTATCCGTTCCTTAATTTTGTCCAAAACGTCCGGAATTTCCGCTTGCGCGGCCGCTTTTTTCAACCGTTCCTTAACGTCCATTTGCTACTCCTCCTCCAAAAATTTTCGCAGCTTTTTTATCGCCTTGTTGTATTTCCATTGCACCGTGCCTTGGGGCTTACCCAAAATTTCGGCGATCTCTCTGTGCTTATAGCCGTCAAGAGCGAACAGCGTTACGATCTCGCGCTCCTCGGGATTCAGTCTAAGCATAGCGCCGTTAAGCTCCATATCGTCCGTCCATACGCTTTCGTGATCTTTTCCGTCGCTTACCGAATCTCCCAAGCTATCCAAATTCACTTCCCCGGCCCGCCGCCGCTTTTGCTCGCCGTAGCGCCTGTACGCGGCGTTTCGGGCTATCCGCATAATCCACGCCGCCGCGTTCGTGTCCGGCTCGTACTTGTCTATGTTGGCGACGACCCGCATATAGGTTTCCTGCATAACGTCCTTTGCCGCCTCCGCGTCGCGCAAAACCGAACGCGCCAAAAGATAAACGCCCCGCGACGTCATCCCGTAAACGCCGTCAAGCGCGTTTCTGTCGGCCCGCAAATCCTGCATATGCTTTTCTAACAATTCCCGGTTCACATAATTCCTTCCGCCGTCCGCCGCGCCTCTACCTATACTAATACTCCGCGGCCGCCTTTTGTTGGCGCTTTTTTATGAATTTATCCCTCTCATTATACATCCTTTGCCTCAAAAAGTAAAGAATCGCGGCGCGTCCCAAAAAAATTTGCGTAATTTTGCCTAAATCGCTAAAAAACCCTTGCTTTAAGGCCAAGGGTTTGGTATAATAGATAAGCTGTGTTTGGCGGCATAGCTCAGCTGGCTAGAGTACTCGGTTCATACCCGATTGGTCGCCGGTTCGAATCCGGCTGCCGCTACCACCCTCACCTTTAACGGATTTCGCAAGAAGTCTTAGGCCCCATGGTCAAGCGGTCAAGACATCGCCCTTTCACGGCGGTAACCCGGGTTCGAACCCCGGTGGGGTCACCATTTTTCCGCCCCCCTTTGCGGTTGCCCTTGCGTTCGGGAGGTCGGCAAACCCGCACCCCGTCCGCGCTACGGTCGGCGACAATCCCGCCGCCTTGCCGCGCAACGGTCGGCGACAATCCCGCCGCCTTGCCGCGCTACGGTTGGCGACAATCCTGCCGCCTTGCCGGTTGCCGCCTTGCCGGTCGCGTCTTTGCGCCCGGGTCGAAAAAAGTCCCGCGCCCTTGCGCCCGGGGCAAAAACAATTCCGAACAAAATCCCGCGGGAGTTTAGCTCAGCCGGGAGAGCGTCTGCCTTACAAGCAGAGGGTCGGCGGTTCGATCCCGTCAACTCCCACCAAAATTCCGGTTTTTTCCGAAGCAGCCGATTAAAAAATATCCGCTCCCACAAGGGCGGTATTTTTTTAATCAAATTCTAATCTAAAAAGTTTGTTATTTCTCTTGACAAATTATACTATGTAATGTATAGTATTGTGTATAAGACGGTATTCCGCTTAACGAAGTATCCGCAGAGGAGAGTCTTGGACGGGTGCGGCGGCGCAAGGGCGGTTAGTCTTGACCGGAATTTTCAAGGAGGTAAGATTTGGACGTACAAATTAAAAAAGGCATATTGGAAGTGTGCGTTCTGGCCGCGCTTAAAAACGAGGAGTCCTACGGCTATAAGATAATCTCGGACATTTCGCCGATTATCGAAATCTCGGAGTCGACGCTGTATCCCATTCTTAAACGGCTGGAAAGTCTGGGGTATTTGACGACGCGCTCGGCCGAGCACAACGGGCGTTTGCGCAAGTACTATATGATAACGCTCGCGGGCAAGGCGAGGATACGCGAGTTTACCTCGGAGCTTGACCAAATCACACGGGTATACGATTTTATATGTCGGGAGGATAACAAAAATGACAAAATATGAGTGGGAGAGGGAGCTTAAAAAGAACATTTACCGGCTTCCGCCCGACGAAATAGCCAGAATTCTGGACTATTATAACGAGCTTTTCGAGGACAAGTCCGAAAGGGGAATGTCCGAAAAGGAGATTGTGCGCGAATTCGGCAATCCGTTCGACGTAGCCTTTAAGATTATGTCGGAGTTCGACGGCGACGCCGAAAAAGACGCCGCCGGTACGGGCGCGCAAGCCGGCGCGGACGCGGACGACGTTACCGACGGGGATGTCGAGAGCGCTCAAAATTACCTGTCCGCCGTTTTCGGGAACGGCTCGGGCGCGGCCGGGGCGGACGAACCGTTTAAGACGGCCGGCAGAGCGTCGGCCGGCGTCGGCGAATCGTTTAAGGCGGCGGGCGCGGCGGTCGATAAAGCGGTGAATGCGGCTATGAACGCCGCCGCGACGGCCGCCGACAGAGCGTCGGACGCGGCGTTAAAAGCGACCGGCAAAGCGGTCGACGCCGCGTCGAGGGCAACCGACGCGGCGGTTAAAGCGGCGCAAAAGGCGGCGGCCGATATAGCGAGGACGGCGCGCAAATCCGTAAAGGTATCCGCGCGCGTCGTCCTCGTTCTGTCGGTCGTGCTGTTCGCCGTCATATTCGGTTCCGTCGCGGTCGGCGTACTCGCGGGCGGCGCGGGGCTTACGCTCGCGGGCGTTTGCGGGTTTATCGCGGGCGTTTGTGAGCTTATCGCGGGCGTTACGGAGCTCGGCAAGGGCGCGATCGGGTTCGTCAAAATCGGAATGGGAGTCGCGGCGGCGGGCTTAGGGATACTCCTCGTGCTCGCCGGGGACGCTATGGCGAAAGGCTGTGTTATTCTTACAAAAAAACTTCTCGGAGGCAAAAAAAATGAAAAAACCGGAGGCGAAAAAAATGAAAAAGATTCTGCGCAATAACCTTATAATACTCGGCGTGTTAATGTTTATAGGCGGCGGCATCGCGGCGGCGTTTTCGTTCGCCGCGCTCGGTTGGGACGTGTTCGCGCTCGACACGCGCGTCTACACGGCGCAAACTCTCACGGCTACGGATTTGGGAATAACCGACCCCGCCGCGCCGGTTAAAATCGACGCGGATATCGGCAATTGGACCATCCGAATCCAAAACGGCGACGCTTTTAGGCTCGACTATTATACGACGGAGGGTGTGGAGGTCGTCTGCGGCTACGACGCCGCAAGCGGCAAGGTCAGCGTTACCGCCAAGGAGGATTGGGTAAAATTCGCGTTCAACCTCGACTGGTTCAACGGGATCGGCCGGCTGCGGCGCGCCTACGTCTTTACGGTTCCGGCCGGAACCGACCTGACGCTCGAAAACGACAATTCCCCGATCGAGGCGTCCGACGCGGTGTTCGGCAGCCTTAAAATCGAGAGCGGCGACGGGTCGGTCAAGCTGAACAACGTCAAAGCGGGCGAGGTGAACATACGCGGCAAAAACGGCGGTCTAAAACTCGACGGCTGCGAATTCGGCTCGCTCGACGTCCAAACGGGTAACGGCTCCGTAAAGACCGACGGTACGTCCGTCGCGGGCGGCGCCGTGCTCCGGCTGCATAACGGAAGTCTAAAACTTAACGGCTGCGAATTTGGCTCGTTGCAATTCCACGGCAACAACGCCTCGCTTCTTGCCGAAAACGTTACAAGCCCCGGAACGTTTCACTTTAACGCCGATAACGGCTCGGTAAAGCTCTACTCCTGCGCGTTTTCGTCCGTCGTCGGCAACGTCTCGGACGCGTCCGTAATAACCGAAAATCTCGACGTCGGCACGTTCAAAATCAATTGCTCCGACGGCTCGTTAAAAATCGGCATCCGCGCCGATAAAGCCGACTTCAAATCTATCGAGGCGCGCGGCTCCGACGCCGTATTCAAGTTCGGCGGCGAGCGCTACCGTAGCGGCTACAAATACTCGGGCGGCGGCGACAAGGTGTTTGAGGCGGAGGCGAGGGATACCTCCGTCGAGCTCAAACTCTCGTAGGGCGGTGAAAACGCCGTTGATAGCGAACGAATCCGGAACCCCGCCTGCCGCACATGGCATATCCCTAAAAGTCCCCGCCTGCCGCACTCGACTATTCCCTAAAATTCCCCGCTTGCCGCATATGGCATATCCCTAAAATTCCCCGCCTGCCGCACTCGACTATTCCCTAAAATTCCCCTCCGGGGAGGGGTGGCGGCGAATGCCGCCGGGGTGGTTGCGGGTTATCGCACGACGCCGGGGTGGTAGGGTCTTTGTAGATAGCGTATGTAAACCGCAGTGCGTCCGACACCCAACCACCCCGTCAACTCCGTTGCCACCCCTCCCCGGAGGGGAATTTCGGAAACGCACCGAGAACGACCGACAAGCCGTTTAGGTTAAAATTGCCCGCACGGCGCCGGGGCGGTTGCCCGCTTGCCGCACCCGACTATTCCCTAAAATTCCCCTCTATGGAGTGCCTCGCCTTATTGACGGGCTTAGCTCGCAAGCTCGCATGCCCTACAAACGGCTTCGCCGTTTGGCGGCTCGGCTCGCGCCGCCTTCGCCGCCGGGGCGGGGACGAAAAATTGTGAAAAGATTTTCCGAAAAGCGGGTCAAAACGCTGGACAAGCCGGGGGGGGGTGATATAATTGAGTTATTAAAAAATACTAGTTTTTCAAGCGGTTACAGCACAAAATTATTTAGGAGATTACAAATGGCTATAAAATTAACGGCTGACAGGATGATCGATTTACCCAAAACCGAATTGCAAAATATGGGCGTAAGCACAATATCCTGCTATATCAATATGGCGGGTCAAAGCTTTTCGGATTTAGACGACGTTTTTCCCGAGGACGTGTTCCGCCAATTTGAACGGCGCCGCGAGCTTGCCAAAACCGCCGCCAAAAGCCCCGAGCAATACTGCGAGTTTTTTGAGCAATTCACAAAAAACGGCGACACGGTGATTCACTTCGCGGCCTCCGGCGGCATTTCCGCCATATGCTCGAACGCTCAAATCGCGGCGCAAAAGCTGGGGCGCGTCTTTGTAGTGGACACTCTTACGTTAAGTAACGGCATCGCCCTGCTCGTTTCGTTCGCCGCCGCGCTCATCGCAAACGGCGAAACGGACGCCGAAAAAATTTACGTTCAATGCCTCGCCAAGCGCGAAAAGGTCAAGGCTATGTTCATTATCGAAACGCTCGATTATCTTTATAAGGGCGGCCGTTGCAGCGGAATGCAGCTGTTCGGCGCAAATCTGTTAAAGATACGGCCCGTAATCGCTATGGATTCGGACGGCAAAATGCGAATCCGCGAAAAACTGCGCGGCAATTACCGCCGCGCAATCGCCAAATATATCGAAAACACCTTTCAAAAATACCCCGACGCCGACCCATCCTTGCTGTACATAATGCACTTTTGCGACGACGAAACCACCAATAGTTTTCTGCTCGCCGAGGTCGCCAAGCACCGTCAATTTGAAAGAGTTCTCTTTAATCCCGGCTCCTGCAACTGCGCCGTTCACAGCGGCCGCAACACCGTCGGACTTTTCTTTTGCGTAAAGTGATTTTGACGGAATTCACTTAGTGTAAGGGCAACCGAGAAACGGGATTGTAGCCCCCTTTACACTAGTTCGTTATAGTCGGTCAGGTCGTTGATGCTTACGGCGCCGCGCTCTAAGGCGGTGAGACCGGTGCGCGCCATTTCGATTATGCCGTAGGGCTTGATTACTTTTAGAAAGCCGTCGATTTTGCCCGGCTCGCCAGTGATTTCGGCGACGATGGATTCGGGCGACAGGTCGATAATTTTGGCCTTATAGACCTTGCACGTCATTTCGATTTCGGGCCGCTGGGGGGCGGCGACGTTGATTTTGACAAGCAGAAGCTCGCGCAAGACCGACGAATTTACGTCTAATTCGCTGACCTTTATAACGTCGACGAGCTTATCGAGTTGCTTTATAACCTGGTTTATCGTCGCGTCGTCGCCCGTCGACACGATGGTCATACGCGAAAATCTTTCGTCCTCGGTGTTGCAAACCGCCAACGAATCTATGTTGAAGCACCGCCGCGCGAACAGTCCCGATATGCGCGTCAAAACTCCGCTTTGATTCTTTACTAACGCCGTTATTAGATGTTTTTTCATAATTATTCTCCTTATTTTGAGGGGTTTCCGTTTGTGTTCGCAAGCGATGAAAGAACGGTCGCGCCGCCGCCGGACAACGGTCGCCGCCCGGCCGCCGAACGGCGTGCCGTTTGCAGGGCGCGCGGGCTTGCGGGCAAAGCGCGCATACGCGGACGAGGGGCCGCCGCCGGGCGCGTACTTCGCGCGCGTAACCAAGGCGGCGAGGCGAGCGTAGTCCGTGTGCGGCGATTAGCGTTCTTTCATTCTAAATCGGTTATAATCTCGTCCGTAGACTTGCCCGGCGGCACCATCGGCAAAACGAACTCGTCCGTGTTTATGCGGCACTCGATTAAAACGGGACCGTTTTCTTTGAGCGCGGCGCCGATAACGGCGTCAACGTCGCCGTCCGCGTCTAGAACGAAACCCTTTGCGCCGAACGCCTCCGCGAGCTTAACGTAGTCCGTTTTAAGGTCGAGCGAGGTGGAGGAGTAGCGGCGGCCGTAAAAGAGCGTTTGCCACTGGCGAACCATTCCGAGCGTGCGGTTATTCATAACAAAAATCACGACGGGAAGGTTGAATTTGACGGCAGTCGCAAGCTCGTTAAGGTTCATATGGAACGAGCCGTCGCCGGATATTAGGCACACGCGCCTCTTTGAGGCGAACGCCGCGCCGATCGCCGCCCCGAGTCCGAAGCCCATAGTCCCCAAGCCGCCGCTCGTTATAAAGGTGCGCGGCCGCTCGAAGCGGTAGCTTTGCGCCGTCCACATTTGGTGCTGACCTACGTCCGTAACTATTATTTGCCCGGGCGGCGTGAGTGCGTTTAAGCGTTCCAAAAGATACCTCGCGCACAGCCTCGTCCCGCAGCGTTTAAGCGGAAAGGCGTCCACGTAGCCGCGGCACTCTTTGACCCACGCGTCGCGTTTTTTTTGCGTCAGAAGAGGCATAAGATGGGCTAAAACCTGCTTTACGTCGCCCATAATGTGCGCGTGCGACGCGACGTTCTTGTCGATTTCGGCGTTGTCTATATCGATATGGACTATGGCGGCGTGCCTGGCGAACTTGTCGCGGTTACTCGCCACGCGATCCGAAAACCTCGCGCCCACCGCGATAACCGTGTCGCACTCCTTCAACGCCCGCGCGACGCCCGCGTAGCCGTGCATTCCTATCATACCGAGGTACAGCCTGTGCGAGGCGGGCAGCGCGCCCAACCCCATCATCGAGGACGCGAGCGGCGCGTCTATAAGCTCGCAGAACTCTTTAAGCTCCTTCGACGCGTCCGAAATTATGCAGCCGCCGCCTATGTAGAGGAGCGGTTTTTTGGCGTCCTCGATTATTTTGACAGCCCGCTTGACGCTCTCGGGATCGGCGGTGAATTTATGCGCGGCGGGGGCGGGGATAACCGGCTCGTACTCGCATTGCGCCTGCTGAACGTCCTTGGGTACGTCTATAAGAACGGGCCCCGGCCGCCCGCTTTGCGCTATTTTGAACGCCTCGCGAATCGTTCCCGCAAGCGCGTTGACGTCTTTTACGATATAGTTATGCTTTGTAACCGGCATAGTTATTCCGGCAATGTCGACCTCCTGAAAGCTGTCGCGCCCCAACAGCGAAACCGAAACGTTGCCCGTTATAACCACCATAGGCACGCTGTCCATATACGCGTTCGCGATTCCCGTAACCGTGTTGGTCGCCCCCGGACCGGACGTCGCCATAACCACGCCCGTTCTGCCCGTAACCCGCGCGTAGCCGTCCGCCGCGTGCGTCGCCCCTTGCTCGTGCGCCGTCAAAATCTGCTTGATTCTGTCTTTTCGTTGGAACAGCGCGTCGAACGTGTCTATAATTTGTCCGCCTGGATAGCCGAAAACATATTCGACCCCCTGTTCGATTAAACATTCGACGATTATGTCCGCGCCTCTTAATTTCATAAAGTTCACCTCTTAATTTTTTCAGTGTATTCCGTTATTATATCCTATAACGGGGTGTTTTGTCAAACGAAAAGCAAGGGCAAAAGTGGGCCAACAGGGGCATCGATACGGACTACGTTCGCCTCCCGCTATATTGTTACAAAAGTTATGATGAGTGAAACAAGTCGAAGAGTTTATGTTTAGGATTATTGACATTAAGGTTAGCAAAAAGGATCATCGTAAGATCTACCATTTTAACGCTTCCGGACACGACACAGGTTCTTCTTCTAAATCGTGCAAACCAATGTCGCTATCTGCCGTTGTTATTCTCTATTCCCCAAGTATGTTTTTTTGTTTGCCAAAGTATATTCTCCGATATCAGCTTAGCGTATACTTCATAAAAGTCGGCATAGTATATTTTCACATTGAGCGTCCGCAGTCTATTCGGCATTTCTTGGAATGTTGCGCTTGTTCTATCTCCGGATTCCCGGTCAATAAGTTGTCCGGTTGTTCGGCAGTACGCTTTCCAAACCCATAGCGGTTTTTTTT
>JAISMM010000048.1 GCA_031276725.1 Clostridiales bacterium
AAATTTTGTTCCTACTGCATAGTGCCGCATTTGCGCGGACGCAGCCGTTCGCGGCCCGTCGCCGAAATCGTCGCCGAGGCGAAGGAGCTTGCCAAAACCACAAAGGAAATCGTCTTTACGGGTATAGACATATCCGCTTTCGGCCGCGAGCGGGGCGAGGGGCTTATAACGCTCGTACGCGCGTTGGGCGCGGCGGACGTCCGCAAGCGCCTCGGGTCGCTCGAATGCGGCGTTATCGACGGCGATTTTTTGCGCGCGCTTACCGATTCGGGGTTTTGCGACCATCTGCATTTGTCTATGCAGAGCGGCAGCGACGGCGTTTTAAGGCGTATGAACCGCCGCTATACCGCCGCGGAATTCATCCGAAAAACCCAACAAATACGCGATTTTATGCCCGATTGCGGTATTATGTCAGACATAATATGCGGCTTTCCCGGCGAAACCGACGCGGAATTTAACGAAACTCTTCAAACGCTCGAACAAATACGGTTCGGCGGCGTCCACGTTTTTGTCTATTCCGAGCGCGACGGAACCGCGGCCGCCAAAATGCCGCAGCTGCCGAAAAGCGTCCGGCGCGAACGGGCAAAAATTGTGTCGGAGCTTACGGAGCGGCACAAGCGCGAATTTTTGACGTCGCAATTAGGCAAGGTCAAGGACGTTTACGTCGAGGAGAACGGCGGCGCTTTCAACACCGGCTACACGTCCAACTACATAAAGGTATACACCCGTGCGCCGCTAAAAAGTATGACGCCGCACAAGCTAAACGAAATTTATAAAGAAGGAGTAAAAGGTCATTATGAATAATTGTGTTTTCTGTTCGATTGTCGGGGGCAAAATCCCCGCCGAAAAATTCTATGAGGACGACGACTTTATCGTCTTTGCCGACATAGAGCCAAAGGCCGCCGTCCACTATTTGGCGGTGCCTAAAATTCACTACGCCCTACTTTCCGATATGCCCGACGGCGGCGAAGCATTGGGGCGCATTCTCAAAAAAATCTCCGCCCTCGCCCCGGAATTGGGTCTTAAAAACGGCTACCGCCTTATCGTTAATCAAGGCGCCGACGCGGGTCAAACCGTCTTTCATCTGCACATTCATATCCTCGGCGGCCAACCCTTACCGTTCGCCGATATGCGCCCGCGATAAAGCCCAAAAACAAGTTTGGGCGGTGTTAAGACGCGTTTTTACGGAGTAGCTAAATGCATAAGGTTTATCATATTACGGAGCCGATGCTCGAAGGCAAGTATTGGGCCGAGCTGTATCTAAAAGGAATAAAGCGCGAAGCCGCGCGGTTGAAGCTCGACGCCGTACGTTTCGACGCTCCCGACGGCGTTTCGTGCGAGGGGTGCGCCGTTATTATAAACGGCGTTTCAAAAGATTGGACGGCGGCCGCCGTCGGCGCGGTCTTGCAAAAAGACTGCGTGCCGCTCGCGCTGACCCCGGTCAATTTGCGCGGCTGTTCGACGATTGCGCTCGATTTTTACAACGTTTACAAGGATATGCTCGCGCTGTTCAAAAAGGAGGGCGCGCCCCGCGCCGCGCTTATCGGCGCGTTAAAAACCTCCTTTAACGACGACGTAAAAATACTCGCCGTTTCCGACTATTACGGCGGTTGCGCCGACGGGCATATTTTTTATAACGACGCGGGCTTGGCGCAAACCTTCGAGGCGTTTTTCGAGCGGCTAGGCGACTACGACGCCGCCGCGTTCGTTAACGACGTCGTGGCGTTCAACTTTATGCGGTTCCTAAAAAACAAGAGCGGGCAAAACGGCGTAAGGCTAAGATTCGGAACGTTGGCAAGCACGGCGCTGGCGGAATTCTTTCCTAAAAGCGTCATAACCGAAAAATTCGATTGCTTTCAAATCGGCGCCGAAGCCGTAAAGCTCGCGGCGTTTTTACAAAAAAGCGGCAATCTTTGCGAGGTCGCGGCGCTTGTCCGCGATAAAAAAAGAATCGGCGGCGACAATATAGCCGGCGGCGGTTGCGGCGCGCAAAACGCTTTTTACGGCGACACGGCGGTCGAATCGGTTTTTCGGTTAGAAAAACTGCTGTCGGCCTGCGACAGCGCGGATATCGGAATCCTAAAAGGAATTTCGGAGGGCAAAAATTACGTGCGGATCGGACTCGAAAATTACTTGTCGGAGGCGGCCGTAAAATACCGCGTGCGCCGTTTGCGCGGCATTTTCGGAACCGCGTCGCCGCGCGAGCTTGCAAGGTCGGTTTTGAGCGTTTTGTCCGCGCCGCGCGACGAAAATTAAGTACGCGGTTTAGCCGCGCCGCAAAATTCGCGCGCGCCTATCCGGAGTTTTTTTGAGTTTTCCGTAACGGCGGTATAATTTTTTATCGATTATTTCAACGTATTTTTATCCTCCCGACAGCACGCTGTATGCTATAATAGTTTACGATAGAGGCGTCGCCGAAAAAACGCGGCCGCGGGAGGATATCGAATATGGGCAAAAGAATTTTTAGAACCGTAATCTGTTTTATCGCTGTGTTCGGCGTTTTCGGCTGTACGCAACGGAGTTCGTCCGACACAAAATTTCCGGGGGGGGAGAAGAAAAAGCTCCGCCCGCAAAAACGGCGGTTTCTGTCGAAGTTGTAGACGCGAAAACGGTATACGGATTTTCGGAGGAGTTCGACGCGTCGGAGCTTAACGTCGGAATCGTTTACGAAGACGGAACGTCCGCCGCCGCCGCGCCCGGCGCGTTCACCGTGGATTTGGGCGGGTTTCATTCGCGAAGACCCGGTACGTACAAAATAACGGTCGCGCTTAAAAGCGACCCGAAGATTAAGACGCAATACGAGGTAAGCGTGGTTAGAGGTAAGGAAAATTTGAAGATACTTGCCGTGGGCAACAGCTTTTCGCAGGACAGCTTACGCTATGTTTACGACATAGCCAAGGATTTGGGCGCGCAAAACGTTACGCTCGTCAATTTGTACATAGGCGGTTGCAGTCTTGCTCTGCATAAGTCTAACGCCGAAAACGATTTGCCGAATTACGATTACGAAAAAAACACGGACGGCGTGTGGCGCACCGACGGCAAAATCTCTATAAAAACCGCCGTCGAATCGGATAATTGGGACGTCATAACGTTGCAGCAGGCGAGCGGTTCGAGCGGTATGCCCGACACCTACGGCGCGGATTTGAATTATCTTTTGGAATACATATGTTCTATTAAACCGCAAAAGACCGTCGTCGCGTGGAATATGACGTGGGCGTACGCGCAAAACAGCACTCACGCGGAGTTTAGCAAATATCATTCGAACCAGACCGAAATGTACGGCGCGATAACCGGTACGGTACGCGAAAAAGTAGCGCCGAAAGAGAATTTTGAATTGATTATACCCGCCGGAACCGCCGTTCAAAACGCGCGTTCGGGATTTATTGGGGACAATTTAACGCGCGACGGCTACCATCTTAACGATTTAGGCCGCTATTTGGCCGCCCTTACGTGGGTTAAGGCCGTTACCGGTTGGGATGTCGGCGCCGTTAAAACGTTTCCGCCGACCTTGGAAATCGACGCGTATTCGCTGAACGCTTTGACGGACGCCGTCGAATCGGCGCTCAAAACGCCGTACGCCGTAACGCAATCAACCTTTACCGAAGCCCCGCCCGTCATAATGCCGGATTTATCGGAGCACAGGCAAATAGATTGGCTGCCCTTCGGCGGCGCGTATTGGCAGTCTGCCGACGATAACTACGATAAATTGATTACGCAAGCGGCGAATTCAAAAAGTTTTGTCGCCTCGTTCATAAGATTTACAAAGGAACAATTGCCGTCCGACTCGTACATAATATTGCAAAGCGGCTGGCAATACCGCGCCGAGGGATGGGTGGGCGACGCTAAAAACGAGCCCGCGTCCAGGCCCGGCTTAACGGGCAAGTCCGTAACGCGCGTTACCGATTTGTGGTGGGGTTCGTTTACGTTGCGCGCCTTCAACGTTTCCAAAACGGACAACTCCGCGCTTGATACGAATTCCGAATACGTTTTAGCCCGCGACGCGTTAAAAATATACGTTCCGAACACCGCGCCGTCGGCTTACGACCCGCCGTCGACAGACGATTCGGCCGCGTTCGCCGCCCAAAGTTTGGACGTGTCCGATTTCGACAGAATGGACTTAATGCCCATATTCGGCTTTTATAACAAGCCTGAGGGATTTGATATCATCAATACGAACGCCGCGCTCAGCCCGCAATTCGTAGCGACGAAGATCTTTACAAGGGACGAATTGCCCGTCGGCTCAGTACTCATCGTGGACGGCGGGTATCAGTACAGACCCGTTTGGTGGACGGAGGCAAAAACCTATACGACGCGGCCGAATAACGTTACGGCGCCCTTTACCGTAATTACCGACGAGTGGTGGAATAGCGCCGAACACCGCTATAAGGGCTTTAACGTGTCGTTAGCGCCGACCGCCCAAATATCGGATCCTTACGCGGCTATGTCGCATTTCAGAATTTACGTTCCTAAAAATATCGCCGATTAAATATCGAAAATTGCGAATTGTGAATTGCCGCGGATTGCCGTAGGCGTTGCGCTTTACAAATTTTCTTATATGCGCCATAATAACAATACGATCTCATTCGCGGCGCCCGTTATTATGATTATCGTCGGGACGGTTATGGGCGTAGCCCGCATAGTTTTTGGCGCGGGGGGGGTTAATCGATATTCTTTTTTAGAGTGGAAACGGCGTTTTTTTCGAGGCGGGAAACTTGGGCTTGGGAAATGCCGATTTCGGAGGAAACCTCGATTTGGGTTTTGCCCTCGTAAAAGCGCAGGAGCAGGATTTGCTTTTCGCGTTCGGAGAGCTTGCCCATAGCCTCGGATATGGATACGCCGGTAATCCAATTTTCGTCGCAATTTTTTTCGTCGGAGATTTGGTCCATAATCATAGCCGTTTCGCCGCCGTCGTGATACACGGGGTCGAAAAGCGAGACGGGGTTCGATATTGCGTCCATAGCGTATGCGGCGTCCGCAAGCGGCATATTGAGGGCGGCGGCGACCTCTTCGAGCGACGCCTCGGCGTTGTTGGCGGCTTCGAGTTCTTGACGCGCGCGCAGAATTTTGTAGGCGTTATCGCGAATGGAACGCGACACGCGAATGCTGGACGAATCGCGCAAAAAGCGCCGAACCTCGCCGCAAATCATCGGCACGGCGTAGGTTGAAAACCGTAGGTTAAGCGAGGTGTCGAAGTTTTTCATAGCCTTTATAAGACCTATACAGCCGACCTGAAAAATGTCGTCTACGCTCTCTTTTTTGCCGTAAAAGCGGCGGATAATGCTTAGAACAAGGCGCAAATTCGCCGTTAAAAACTCGTCCTTGGCTTGTTCGTCGCCGCTTTGGGCGCGTTCTATCAGCGCAATCGTTTCCTTATGCGACAGTTTTGGCAGCGTCGAGGTGTTGATTCCGCAGATTTCTACCCGGCCGTTCATAGGTTCTCCTTTGAATAAACTTGTTAGAGTCTTCTATGTAAGATTAATTTTCGCCCCGCGAGCCGTTTTTATTCCCCTAAGGCGAAAACTCGGAGCAATTTTTGTCGAACGGCGGCATATATATAGTTAAGGAATAAACGGAAGTTAAGGAACGGACGAAATTTTGAAGCGTTACGGGCAAGAAGCGTTAGGGCTAATAGGGTTTAAGGAGCGGCGGGGATACCTAAATGAGCGAATTTTACGAGCTTTCATATTGTGAGCTTAGGGCCAAGGAGGTTGTGAACGTGTCCGACGGGCGGCGGCTCGGGCGCATCGTCGACGTCGTTTTCGGCGGCCCCAAGGGCGAGATAAGCGGCGTTATCGTTCCGGAAATCCGGCGCGTATTTTTTAGCCGCGGCCACGAGATTTTTATTCCGTGGCGGTGCGTAACTAAGATAGGCGAGGACGTTATTTTGGTTTCGCTGTCGGACATTATAGTGGGCGGCCGCAAAAAGGGCAAGCACGGTTACGGCTACGGCCGCTACGATCCGCGCGACGGGCACGGGGAGCGCCGCGACGACGATTGCCGCGAAGAGTGCCGCGACGGACACGACGACGGTTGCCGCGAGGAGTGCAATGACGGACATAGCGACGGACACGCGCACAAGGACGGGCGGTGCGTCAAGGATAAGGACGGCGAGCCGCGCGGACTTAAATGCGACCGCAAATGCGAAAAGTGTATGCTGTTTGATTGCGCTTACCGCTGGAAAATTCACTGACGGCGCATAGCGGCGCCCCGACGGGCCGCGTGTTCCCGTTTGCTTCAATCGAGTAGGTCAATGCGCGTTCATTTTAGCAAAGCGGAGCCCGTTGCGCGCGTCCGAACGCCGCTCCTTGCCGTCGGCTGGAAGCGCGATTGACTAGCGCACAACATTTTTTGCGAAAAGAGGTCTAAATCGGTGGACTAAAACGTAAAAATAAAATATAATTATATTAAGGGAAGCTCTCCGCAAGCTTAGCCGGCTTTAAGACGCGTCTTTTTTGCTAAAATCCGCCGCTTTAAAGCCGCCGCGCTTGTCCGGAGTTTTCTGTCCGGAGTTTTCCGTGGCGCGGACGGTTTGCCGCGCTCACGCGGAATCCTAACGGAGTTTTTTCGGAAAAAATTTACGGAGAGGCATAAGATGAAATGTGTTTATTGCGGTCATATCGAAAGTAAGGTGCTCGATTCGCGCACGGTGGGCGAGGGCAACAGCATACGCCGCCGCCGCGAATGTCTTAACTGCGGCAGGCGCTTTACGACCTACGAGGTTATCGAGACCGCGCCGATTTTGGTTATAAAGAACGACGGAACGCGTCAGCCGTTCGACCCGATGAAAATCAAGACGGGCATAATCAAGGCGTGCGAAAAGCGTCCCGTTCCGATGAGCGAAATCGACAAGCTTGTAAACGGCATCGAAAAATACGTCTTAAACAGCTTGGAGCAGGAGATTCCCTCGGCAAGGCTCGGGGAGCTCGTTATGAAGGGCTTAAAGGAGCTCGATCAGGTTGCGTACATACGGTTTGCGTCGGTTTACCGCCAATTCCGCGACGTAACTACGTTCATAGACTTCATCAACGGCTTTGAAAAAATGATAAAGGACGATTAGAATTGACACTTTTGGACGCGGCGCCGCAAACTCATTACGTAATACGCTCGATCGCGGGCGAGGGCTTTGCGCGTCGGCGGCTTTTGGATATGGGGTTCGTCAAAAAAAGCAGGATATTCGTCGCGGGCCGCGCGCCGTTTTGCGGGGCGGTTTTGGTTTCGCTCCGCGGCTCGCTGATAGCGCTGAGGGCGGACGCGGCGGCGACGATAGAGTTGGGGGCGGTATGAGCGGTACGACGGCCCCGGCGGGGAATTTTTGCGCGCGCGGCGCTCACAAAGCCGCTCGAACGGACGGCGGCGCAAATAAAACCTTGGTTTTGACGGGCAACCCCAACGCGGGCAAAACGTCCGTTTTTAACCGCGTTACGCGCTCGAACGAAAAGGTCAGCAATTGGCACGGCGTTACCGTCGAAATGAAAAGTAAGCGCGCGGCGATAGCGGGCGGCGTTTTCGACGTGGTGGATTTGCCTGGGCTTTATTCGCTCACGGTTTACAGCCCCGACGAGGAGGTCTCGCGCGACAGGCTGCTATCCCGCCGCGACGGTTTGGTTATAAACGTCTGCGAGGTCAACAATCTTTCGCGCAATCTCTATTTGACGTTGCAGCTTATGGAGCTCGGCGCGGACGTTTTTGTCGCCGTCAATATGATCGACGAGCTTACTAAGCGCGGCAAAAAATTTAACGCCGAAAGACTGTCGCGGGCGCTCGGGGTTCCGGTGTTTGCGATGAGCGCCAAAAATAAGCCCGAATCCGACGCTATGATTAAGGCGGCCGCCGAATATTTGAGCAAGCGCCCCGCCCGCCAAAAGAGCGGGGGAGCGGCCCGCGCCCGCGCTTACCGACTGCCTTACCTCGACGCGCTCCCCTTAAAACGCGTCGCGGCGCTCACGGCCGCCGCCGCCGCAAAAGCGGGTCTTAATCCCGAATTCGCCGCTATCAAGGTTTTGGAGGGGGACGGCTTTATTATAGGGTCGCTTAACCTTAGCGCGGCGGTTTTGAACGAAATCGACGCCCTCGGCGACACGCGGCACGCCGTCGCGGCGGCGCGTTTTTCGTATATCGACGCTATCACGGATGGCGTTATAACCGACGCGGAAAAGTTTGAAAAGTCGGCGGGCAAGTGTAGCCCGTATCAACCCCGCTATTTGTCCGCTCCCGAGAGAATAGAAAGCGGACAAAATGCGGTTTTGGCGAGCGGCAAAGAGTGGGGTTCAGACGGGCAACAGTTGACTTGCCGACGACGGGCGCGTACTTCGCGTACGCAACCGAGGAGGCGAGTCAAGCGTAGCCCGTATCAACCCCGCTATTTGTCCGCTCTCGATAGAATAGTGCTTAATAAATATCTGGCCCTCCCGATATTCCTGCTCGTTATGGCGGCGGTGTTCGCGCTCACATTCGGCTTAGTCGGCTCGCTGAGCTCGCGGCTTTTGCGCATCTTGATGCAAAACGCGCTCTACGACCCGATCCTTAACGGGCTTACGGCGGCGGGCGTTCCCCTGTGGATTCGCGCGCTTTTATGCGACGGCGTAATATTGGGCGTGGGCGGCATCCTCACCTTTTTGCCGCAAATCGCGCTCCTGTTTTTGTGCCTGTCGTTTTTAGAGGACAGCGGCTACGTCAGCCGCGTCGCCTATATGACGGACGGCCTTTTCCGGCGCGTGGGGCTGTCGGGCCGCTCGTGCTTCACAATTTTGATGGGACTCGGCTGCGCGGCGACGGCGGTTATGACGGCGCGCGGACTCGAGGACGAAACTATGCGCAAAAAGACGGTGCTGTTGACTCCGTTTATGTCGTGCAGCGCA
The DNA here is from genome assembly GCA_031276725.1 of Clostridiales bacterium. Classification (GTDB taxonomy): domain Bacteria; phylum Bacillota; class Clostridia; order Christensenellales; family Pumilibacteraceae; genus RACS-047. The sequence goes on from JAISMM010000048.1 coordinate 8,859, forward strand.
AGACTTCCCGTCTACTCCGTCATCTGCGCGGCGTTTTTCGCAAGCGGAAGCGTCCTTATAATATTCGGGCTTTACCTCTTGGGAGCGGCGGCGGCAATCGCGTTTGCCGCGCTTTTTGAAAAATGTTTCAAACGCTTAAAAAGCGGCAAGCAGTCGTTCATAATGGAACTGCCGCCTTATAGATTGCCGGGCGCGGGGCGCGTCGGCGCGCTAGTTTGGCAAAACGTCAAAACGTTTTTGATCCGCGTCGCGACCGTAATATTCGCGCTTAACGTCATAGTTTGGGTTCTGTCGAACTTTTCGTTTACGCGCGGCTACGTGTGCGGCACGGACTACAAGAGTATTTTCGAGACGCTCGGAGCGTTTTTAGCGCCGCTTTTTTCGCCGCTGGGGTTCGGCTCGTGGCGGGCGGTAACGGCGCTTATGGGCGGGCTTATCGCAAAGGAGGTCGTCATAACCTCGATAGAGTCGCTGGGCGGCGCGGCGGCGGTCTTTACCGGCGTCCACGCAAAGGAGGCGGCGCTGTCGTTTATGATCTTTACGCTCCTCTACACGCCCTGTGTGGCGACGCTCGCCGCCGTAAAGCGCGAGGCGGGTACCAAGTGGATGCTACTTTCGCTTTCGCTTCAATCGTGTACGGCGTACGCCGCCGCGGCCGTTTTTTACGGCGCGTGCAGAGCCTTTTCGGCAAGCCCGGGGCTTTTTATAGGCGCAATAATTTTCGGCGCTGTCGCGCTGTTTACGGCGACCGTCGCCGTTCGGGCGCTAAAACGCGGCGCGTCGTGCCCGTATCTTTGCGCGGACTGTCCGCATAAAAAGGGGAGCGCGGGCGAATGAAACGCGAATTTACAAACTCGAAGGACGGCGCCGCGCTGTTGGAATTTTTGTCGGACGCCCTGCCGGGGCTTTCGCTCGGCGCGTTAAAATCGCAGCTTAAAAAGCGCGAAATCGCCGTCAACGGAGTCCGCGCCGACAGTAATATGACGCTCAAAGCGGGCGACGCGGTAAGAATTTTTTTGCCGCAAAATATGGAGTCCGCGCTCAATCCCGCCGTTGAAATCGCGTACGCCGACGGCAATATCGTCGCCGCCGTCAAGCCCGTTTTGACCGACGTCGAAAATCACCTCGCGAATCTTTTACGCGCAAAATACGGCTATATCGAGCCGGTTCACAGACTCGACCGCAACACCGAAGGGCTTGTGCTGTTCGCAAGAAACCCGCCCGCCGAAGCCGAGCTTTTGCGCGCGTTTAAGGAGCGGCTCCTTAACAAGTATTATTCGGCGCTCGTCTACGGCGTTCCCGACCCGAAGGCGGGCGAGCTTAGGGCGTATTTGGGGCGCGATAAAAATACGAATACCAGCCTTATTTCGTCCGTCAAAAGGGACGGCTATTTGCCCGTCGTTACACGCTACGCCGTCGAGGAGGAGCTCGGCGGCTACTGCCGTTTAAGCGTCGAGCTCGTTACGGGCAGAACGCACCAAATACGCGCCCACCTCGCCGCTATCGGCCACCCCGTACTCGGCGACGGCAAATACTGCCCGCGCGAAATTCTAAAAAAGTTTCCATACCGCTGTCAGCAGCTCCGCGCCGTAAAAATCGTCTTTAACGGCTTAAATGAGCCGCTCGCGTACTTAAACGGCAAGACTATTTCTGTGTAGGAGTATAACGGAGT
>JAISMM010000022.1 GCA_031276725.1 Clostridiales bacterium
CCTTGCGCGAACCGAATTTTTTAGCGATTCTTTCCTTATTTTTCACACTATTCCTCCCCTAATTTCTCCGGCTCTATTCTATCCCCTTTATCCCGCTCTTGTCAATGAAATTATGTGAGTTTTCCGTGTTGTTTTCGTGATTTTATCGTGAATAACCGGCGGCTTTACCGCTCCTCCCCTCAATCGAAAACTCCGGACAAGTTTAAGCGGCATTAAGCCGCGCCCTTTTTGCGCCTTTTCTTTTTTATGCCGCCGACGACCGAAATAACCGTAATCAGCACAACCAAGGCGGCGACGGATATGATGATAGAAAGAACAATAGCCGACAGCCCCGTATCCTTTTCCGCGATGACGAAGCCCGTCCCGTCCGAAAGCCTAAACGAGATAAATTGCCCGGAATATTCCGCGTCGGTTTGGGTCAGGGTCTTGGCGGCGTACAGGCTTACGGCGTACTTGTCGGCGTTTTTGCCGATATAATACGTTACCTTAACGTCGTCGAATTTTACGGATTCGCCGTTCCGCTCGATTTCGATATAGCTGTATTTGCCGCGCGTAACGACCTTAGCCTTCATATCGCTGGTTAAGCCCGGCGCCTCGATATAGACGTAATTATCGTCCTCGTCCAAAAACACGAGCTCGGTTACGGCGTCGATCGCGTCGTATTTTTTAACGGCGTAATGATAGACGGTGGCGGCGTCGTCGCCCTCCGCCTCGGCAAAATAGATCGCGTATTCGCCCGGCTCGCTTATTACGAAGTTTTTGTCGTTCGCGCCACGATAGCGCGTTTCGCCGTCCGAAATAAAGTATTGAACCGTTTCGTATTCGTCGATCATATCGGCGGTTACGTCGAACTCTATTTTGTAATCGTAGCCCTCCTGAGAGTCGCCGATCGGAATAGGGGTCAGCCCGTAGTCGCCGCGAAACTCCGCGGTGTTTTGGTAGCGGTAACCGTTAAAGTTGCCCAGAATATAATAGCCGCCGTAAGCCTGCTCTTTTAGGTCGACGCGGGTAAAGTATTCCTTGTCGTCGTCGTCCTCGTCCTCGTAATAGCTGTTTGCCGGCGAAAATCGGACGGTATAGGAATCGATTTGGCTCAAATAGACTACGCCGTCCTTGTTCGGGTAATGCTTGCCGCCCGAAACGAAATCGAGGATATAGTAGGCGAAATACGTGTCGGTCTTGTCGGTATCGAAATGGCATATATACTCGTCGAAGGCGTCGTTTTCCGCGTCGAGTTGCAAGACGAAATCGCCGTTCGTCTTAAAGTCGTTTTGCGCGCACATAAGGTAATATACCGGGTTTTCGCCGACCTTTTGTATCGTCGTAAAGTATCCTACGCCGTCCTCCGTCAAATAGGTATGCTCTCTTGAAAATTTAACGACGTACTCCCCCGCGCTTTTCAGCCTTATAACGCCCGTCTTGTTGGGATAGTAATGCGCGCTTTCGTCGCCGTCCGTCTCTAATTCGTAGATATAATAAACGTACTTTACGGGCGCGGTTACCGTAAGACTCAGCGTGTACTCGTCAAAGCGGGTATTGTCTTCGTTAAGGCTCAGCTGCGAGCTTGGATCCGCCGTGTAGCCGTTTGCCGCCGACATCAAATAATAGTCGGCGTCGGGGTAATAGTCCTCGTCCTCGACGACCGTCGTATAATAGTCGTTCCCGCCCGCGTCGGTATAGTAAACATTCTCCGGTGAGAATTTTATGTCGTAGTCGCCCTCGTCGTCGATTCTGATAAAGCCGTCGGCGTTGGGATAATACCTTGTGCCTTCCTTGGACGCGTAAACGTAATACGCGAAATCCGTTTCCTCAAAAAAGGAAATTTCAAAAATATACTCGTCGAAAGGCGCGGGACTGTCCTCGTCGACCTCTAAAATATAGTAGGCGTTCAGCTTAAAATCGTTGCCGCGGTACAGCAAGTAATATATTTCATCGTCGGCCTTGGTTATTTGGGTATAAAAGCCGCCCGGGTACGGGGTTTGCGGCGGCGGCGCAAAGCTTATAACGTAATTGCCCGCCGCCGTTATTTCCTCGTAATGCTCCGCGTTGGAGTAATACCGAACGTCGTCGACCACGTCCTCGATATAATAGACGTAGGTCGTCGGTTGGGTAAAGTTTACGGTAAACTCGTACTCGTCAAAATCCGTGTTGCTCTCGTCGAGTTCGAGCGCGTAATAGTCGTTTTCTAAATAAAAATTGTCGGGGCACATTAAATAATACCGCTTGATTTCTTCGACCTTGGTATTGCGCGAGCCGTATTCGGTCGTATAAGCGTAGTCGGGATTAAAGTATATTTTGTACGTGCCTTTTTCGAGCTCCACCGCGCCGTCGTCGTTGGGGTAATACTTGGTTTCCTCGTACTCTATATAGTAAGCCAACAGCCTTGTGTCGGCGGTAACCTCGAACGAGTAGGTGTACTCGCTCCCGTGCTCCTTTAAGACGTAATCTTCGTCCGTCTTAAAGTCGCTTTCCTTCCATACCAAATAGACGTTTTCGTCCGGGTCGTCGTCGGCGGCGCCGAACAGCGGCGCGAGGGCGAAAATCCGCGCGGGCGCCATAAACGCTATGAGCAGTACGGCTATAAGCGCGGTCAATATCTTTTTGTTTTTTGCAATCATAGTTATTCTCCTTTTTTTGTCGGTGCGGACAAACATATAATTTTCGGAATTTTAGCGGGTGCGGCGGCGTTCCCGATCGGAATTTTAGCGGGTTCTCCGTTTTGCTTCGGAATTTCGGCGGGGACGGCGGCGTTCCCGATCGGAATTTCGGCAAGCTCTCCGCTTTGCTTCGGAATTTTGGCGGCGGCTTTTTCGTCTATCATATCCTTCCTGCCGCCGACAGTCGTTCCCCGCACAAATTTATCCAACAGCATAAGCGCCTGCGGCAGTACGAATATCATACATACGGTCGAGATAAACGCGCCGCGCCCGAGCGCCATTCCGAGCATTATCGTAGATATGTTTGTGGACACTACGCCCAGCGACAGCCCGACCACCGTAAGAATCGAGCCGGAAACCAGGATCGCGCTGAAAGATTTTGACAGCGCGTTGCGCATAGCCTCCTTTCGGCCCAGCGTTCGCCGCTCGGCCATATAATTGTTTGTAAGCAGTATGCCGTAGTCGATAGTCGCGCCCATCTGAATTCCGCTTATTATAATGTAGCCGATAAACGACATAAGCTGTCCGCTAAGGTACGGCACGGCCATATTGATCCACGTCGCGCCCTGAATGATGAGGCCCAATATCATAACTATGCCGACGGACTTGAACGTAAAGCCCAAAATAACCAGAATGAACAGCAGGGTCAACAGGCTTATGAGGTTGCTGTCGGACAGCGAATAGTCCTTGATTTCGTACACGCTTTTGGTCGTTCCCATAAGAATGTAATCCGAATCCTTGCCCAAAACCTTGACGAGCAGTTCCTCCACCCTTTCTATCCCGTCGAAGCTTATGTGGCTTTCGTCGGGAAAATCGAAGGTTACTATAACGCGCGAATAATTGTTGCCTCGGAATTGGTCGGTCATCTCGGCGGGAATATCGTCCTCGTCCATCGTTTCGGTTAAAAGCGAATAGCTCGTAACCGACTTTACAAAGCTGAAATCTTCAAGGCTCTCGCAAAGCTCCTCCTCCTTGTCGAGCAGGTCGTTAGACAGCAGTATGACGCCCGTATTCTGACGGCCGAAAACGTCGTCGATTTCGGCGGTGTCCCGCAGATACGTCGAGGTAACCGCGCCTTCGGGGAATTCGCCGAAAAAGAAGTCGTTGCCCGCCTGAAAAAAATACATCGGAATCATCAAAATAATAAAGAATATCGGCACAAAACTCTTTATCTTAAACAAAAAGTCACTGTACCTGTGTAAAACCGGCGGCCCTTTCGCCTTGGTTCGCTCCTTGCCGCCCGTAGCGGAACCGACTTTGGCGTCCGCGTCCGTACTTTGCGCGGAACCGGCGGCGGCGGGAACGGAACCGACTTTCGCGTCCGCGTCCATACTTTGCGCGGAACCGGCGGCGGCGGTAACGGAACCGCCTTTGGCGGAATCGGTGTCCGTACTTTGCGCGAAACCGGCGGCGACGGTAACGGAACCGATTTTCGCGTCCGCGGCGGCGACGGCGGTAACGGAACCGACTTTCGCGTCCGCGTCGGCGGCGGCGGAAGCGTTTTTACGCGCTCTTCTTTTTTCGCCGACGCCTTTAAAAAATTCAATCAAACTTTTGTGCTTTGTTTTTTCGAGCGCCTTATCCAGCCCGAGCGTCAGCCCCGGCATAAGCAAAAATACGCTCAGCAGACTGAATATTATGCCCTTAGACAGCACCATTCCAAAATCGAAGCCTATACGGAAGGTCATAAACATAAGCGCGACAAAGCCGGCTATGGTCGTGAGCGAGCTTGCCGATACGGGCGATAAGGACTTTGCGAGCGCGGTTTTCATAGCGCTCACTCTGTCGGGCGCCGTCTTTTTTTCCGCCGCGTAGCTGTGCAAAAGGAATATGGAATAGTCCATCGAAAGCGCGAGCTGCAAAAGCGCCGCCACCATATTCGACATACTTGATATTGTTCCGAATATCAGGTTAGTGCCCATATTGAGCAGAATCGCCGAAACTATAACTATTGCGTACAGCAGAGGCTCGACATACGACGAGGTGGTCAAAAAGAGTATAAGCATTATTATCACGGCGGCGAACGCGGCGATTATAATCATTTCGCGCCCCGAATCCTTTTGATTAAAATACGCGTTCGCCGCCTGCCCCGTGTAGTGCGCTTCGCCGTACGACGGCACGGTATCTAAAATTTCCTCGATCGCGTCGAACGTTTCGGCGGCAAAATCGCCGTACTTAAAGGTAATCGACAGCAGCGCGTTTTTTTGCTTGTAATAGCCTTCCAGCATATCCAGACTGCTCGCGTCGATTTCGGACTCGCTTTGACCGCCGTCGTCGAATTCCGCCAAAATGCCCGCGAGCTCGCCGCCCGCGATTACGCCGTTATCCGTCGCAAAGGTCGGCAGCTTGGGCAAGGCGTTCCCCAATTCGTCCGACATATCCAGCATTTTTTGGAACACGTAGCCAAGACTCCTGTCGGGGAAGTAGTCGGCCTGCATTTTGTACACCATATTGAGCATATCGAACATAGAATCGATATATTCGTCGTCGGTTTGCTCGTCGTCCGTTTTCATACTAAGGAGCATAACGTCCAAAAACAGCGCGCTGTCCACGTTTTCGACGTCGTCGATCTCCTTTCTTAATTCGGACGCCTCCACGAGCGAAACGTCCTTGACCATAACCGACATCGAGCCCGTAACCCCGAAGTCCTCCTCCATAATTTTAAGGCCTTGGAACGTGTCGGAGTCCTCCGGCAAATAGACCGACTGGTCGTAATTAATTTTTACGCCCGCCGAAAGAATCGCCGCGGCAAACGTAACGGCAAGAAAGACAATCATAAAAATCTTTCTGTGATTTACAATAAATTCCGATACTTTTTTCAATTCAAGGCTCCGAATAAAATATTTTTTAGTATAATTTATGCGTTTTGACGCTTATACGGGCCCGTTTGCCGCTTATACGGCAATTTGTACGGCAAATTATTCTTGACAAACCACAAAAAATATACTATAGTATAGTATACGACCATAGTCGCAAAAAAACAAGCGTTAAAAGGCAACAATATTCGATTAAAATTGTTTAAGCGACTATCGTCTAAAATTGATTATTATTTTATCGGCAAAGGAGAATACTTTATGGATTTAAGAATCGTAAAAACCAAAAACGTCATAAAAGACGCCTTTTTAAAACTGCGCAAGAAAAACCCCCTCGAAAAAATCAAGATAACGGAGCTTTGCAATATCGCGCTCATAAACAAGGCGACTTTTTATAAGCACTATCTGGACGTCTACGAGCTTTCGGACGAGCTCGAAAACGGCATCGTATCCGCCATAATCGACAATGCCGAGAATATAAACTCGCTGTTCACCGATCCGCAGGGCTTTGTTACCGGGCTTTTTTCGGCGGTCGCGGTCCATAAAAATACGGTGGACTTACTGTTCGGCGGAAGAATAAATATTTTGGTCTCTAAAATCGAGGAACGCCTAAAATCGATCTACACGTCGAACGACGATTCGCCGGAGCGCGCCGTAACGCTTTCGTTCTATATCGGCGGCACGGCGCATTTAATGATAAACTCCAAATACGACCCCGATTTGATTATCGGCGTATTGACGAACATAATCTCGTCGAGCAAAAAACCGTAATTCGGCGCGGGCAAAACCGCACGTTGATAGCGGCCTTTGGTGCGGCGTGGCACCTTATTGGGTGCGGCGCGGCACCTTATTGAGTGCGACGCGGCACCTTATTGGGTGCAACGTGGCACCTTAATCGAGTAAGTCAAGGTACACTCGTCCGAGCCGCCAAGCGGTTTCGCCGTTTGCATGGCGACCACCCCGGCAACTCCGTTGCCACCCCTCCCCGGAGGGTAATTTTGGGGACGCGCCGAATGCGGCGGACGGGCAACCACCCCGGCACCTACGGAGCCACCCCTCCACGGAGGGGAATTCAAGAGAACCGCCGAGAGCCGCGTACGGGCAGCCACCCCCGCTCCTACGGCGCCAC
>JAISMM010000068.1 GCA_031276725.1 Clostridiales bacterium
ATTACGGGTGTCTTGAGTTAAGAGGTTTGATCTTCCGTTCTTTTTGTTTTTTGCCTTATCTGAGTCCGCCCAAATCGGGTTAAGCAAGCGTAAGCGTAGCGCCGTTTTGCGTGTGGGCGGCCAACATTCAAATCCTTAACGGAACGGGCTATCCGGAGTCTAACGCGGTATACGGCGGCTATTTCAGTCTCGCGACCTCGTAAATAACACACCGAACATAATAAAATTCCGTTTGCAAAAATTTCAAAAAAATTTGTCTTAAAATGGCTTGACATTGCAAAGGATTTTTGGTAATATAGTAAGGCACCGTGTCTTTGCGCGGTAATTTTTCTTTGCGCTGCGATTTTTTCTTGAATAAGGAAAAATTGCGCGGAGCGCGGACAAGGCTTTATAATCGAGGAGGCCCCTATGAATACCCGCATAACGCTTGCGTGTACGGAATGCAAGCAACGAAACTACGACAACTACAAGAACAAGAAAAACGATCCGGACAGGCTTGAATTAAAAAAGTACTGCCGTTTTTGTCGCAAGCACACGCTTCACAAAGAAACGAAGTAGGCGGTTAAGGAGTTATTCAAATGTCGGAAAAACCCACCGAAAAAAAGAAGCTCGGCGCAAAAACGCGTTCGTTGTTCGGCGAGCTAAAAAAAGTAAGCTGGCCCGGCTTTTCAAAGGTAGTCTCGCAGACGGGCCTTGTTTTGGCGGTTACGGTATTCTTTTTGGCCGTGCTTATGCTTATGGATTTCGGTCTGGGGCAGCTTTACAATCTGCTGATTTCGGGCTTTAACGAGTCGTCCGTTTTGCCGCTCCTTAACGCGCGCGGCGGAATTTTGTCCGCGGGCGCGGGAGCGCTTTCGCCGCTTGCGGCGTTGCCGTTATAGGAGGCGTTATGGGAATCGAAAACGCAAAGTGGTACGTCCTTCACACGTATTCGGGGTACGAGAATATGGTCAAGGTCAACCTTGAAACGGTTTTTCAAAAGAATAATATGACGGACAGGCTCGTCGACATCACCATTCCGGAGGAGGAGGTCGCCGAGGAAAAGAACGGCAAAAGCAAGCTCGTAAAGCGCAGAATGTTCCCTTGCTACGTTATCGTCAAAATGGACTACGACAACTCTATGTGGCATATGATAACGAACACGCGCGGCGTAACGGGCTTCGTAGGGCCGCAGGGCCGCCCGATGCCGCTCACCGACGAGGAAATTAAGCGTATGCACCTCGAAAAAATTATCGAAACGGATTTGGCGGTCGGTCAAAAGGTCAAGGTTACCCAAGGCCCGTTGGAGGGCTTTGTCGGAACCATCGAATCGCTGTCGCTCGACGCCGCTAACCCCAAAAATTCCAAGTGCAAGGTGATAGTCAGTATGTTCGGTCGCGACACGCCCGTGGACTTGGAGCTGCATTATATCGAAAAGGTCGTATAAAGGCGGAGTGCCGCAAATATAGTTTGCGCCGCCCCCGATAGTAAATAATTACGGGAGAGTTAATAGCTCGCTACTACCGCGATTGTAAAAAAATACTTTACAAGGAGAAAGAAAAATGGCAAAAAAAATTCAGGCGATGGTCAAGCTTCAATTGCCCGCCGGAAAAGCTACCCCGGGACCGCCCGTGGGCAGCTCGCTCGGGCCGCACGGAATCAACATTCCGGGCTTCACCAAGGAGTTTAACGAAAGGACGAAGGCGCAGGAGGGACTTATAATCCCCGTCGTAATCAGCATTTATGCCGACCGCTCGTTTACGTTCGTTCTAAAAACGCCTCCCGCGGCGGTCCTTATCAAAAAGGCGTGCGGAATCGAAAGCGGTTCGGCTAAGCCCAACAAGGACAAGGTCGCCAAAATCACAAAAGCGCAGATTAAAGAAATCGCGACTCTCAAAATGCCCGATCTTAACGCCGCGAGCTTAGAGGCCGCCGAGCGTATGGTCGCGGGTACCGCGCGCTCTATGGGCGTTACGGTGGCGGACTAGGGGAGGGAACGAAAAATGAAAAGAGGCAAAAAATATAACGAAAGCGTAAAGGCGGTCGATACCGCCAAGGTTTACGACCCCGCCGAGGCTATGGCGGGAGTCGTCGAAACCGCAAAGGCCAAATTCGACGAAACGATCGAGCTTCACGTGCGCTTGGGCGTAGACCCGCGTCAGGCCGATCAGCAGGTGCGCGGAACGGTCGTTCTGCCTAACGGAACGGGCCGCAACGTGCGTGTACTAGTCGTCGCCAAGGGCGAAAAGGCCGACATCGCGCTAAAAGAGGGCGCGGACATCGTGGGCGCCGAGGACATTATCGCCAAAATCCTTAACGAAAATTTCCTCGCGTTCGACGTGTGCATAACCTCGCCCGATATGATGGGTCAAATGGGGCGCGTCGCAAAGATACTCGGCCCCAAGGGCTTGATGCCGTCCCCCAAATCCGGCACCGTTACTACGGACATCGCCAAGGCGATCCGCGACACCAAGGCCGGCAAGGTCGAATACCGCGTCGATAAAACCGCCATAATCCACTGCCCCATAGGCAAAAAGTCGTTCGGCGCCGACAAGCTGCTCGAAAACTTCAACGCCCTTATGGACGCGATAGTAAAGGCCAAGCCCGCCGCCGCCAAGGGCATATACGTCAAGTCCGTTTATACGGCGGCGACTATGGGCCCGTCGATTAAGATCGGCTACAAGGCATAAGCTTTGCCGCCCGACGGAAGCGTTTGACGGCTAACCGCCGAAAAATTCCCCTCTGTGGCGGACGTGTTCGGAATTCCCCTCTGTGGAGGGGTGCCGCGTTAGCGGCGGGGTGGTCGCGGGCTGTTGCCCGGCGAAGATGTCAATCGGCAAATTAAATAACCACAGACAGCAAGCGATTAAATTCTTAAACCGAAAGGGCTTGCCGAGGTAGTAAAAAATTCGCGTTTATACGCGCGGTTTTGAAGCCTCGAAATTTATTTTTCGGGGCTTTTTCAAAAAATCATCAAAGGAGGTAAACAATGTCAAAGCAAAGTATAGCCCTAAAAGCCGAGGAAGTCAAAAGCATAAGGGAGCGCGTCGAAAAAGCCCGCTCCGTCGTGATTATCGACTACCGCGGCTTAACGGTCGCCCAGGATACCGAAATGCGCAACGCGCTCCGCGCCCAAGGCATCGAGTACAAGGTGCTTAAAAACCGTCTTGTGCTGCGCGCGCTAAACGACGCGGGATTTGCCGGTTTCGACGATATTCTGCAAGGCCCCACCGCGATAGCGTTCGGCTACGGGGACGCCGTCGCGCCCGCCAAAATCCTTGCCGACTCCGTCGCAAAGTACAACAAAATGACCATCAAGGGCGGCATAATCGAGCGCAAAAAGCTCGGCGGCGAAGAGGTTAAGGCGTTCGCCAAAATACCCGCAAAGCCGATACTCGTCGCGCAATTGCTCGGAATGCTCACAAGTCCTATGCGTTCGCTGGCTGTGGCGGTTAGCGAGATCGCAAAAAAGAAAGCCTAAGCCCGGGCGAAAGGCGAAAACGTTTGACGGCTAACCGCCGAAAAATTCCCCTCTGTGGAGTGGTGCCGCGTTAGCGGCGGGGTGGTTTGGCGCCCGCTACCCGCGTCTATCGCACACGTTTTACCGTCCGGCGAAAACGTTTGACGGCTAGCCGCCGAAAATTCCCCTCTGTGGAGGGGTGCCGCGTTAGCGGCGGGGTGGTTTGGCGCCCGCTACCCGCGTCTATCGCACGTGTTTTGCCGTCCGGCGAAAACGTTTGACGGCTAACCGCCGAAAAATTCCCCTCTCCGGCGTACGTGTTCGGAATTCCCCTCTGTGGAGGGGTGCCGCGTTAGCGGCGGGGTGGTTTGGCGCCCGCTATCCGCGTCTATCACACGCGTTTTGCCGTCCGGCGAAAACGTTTGACGGCTAACCGCCGAAAAATTCCCCTCTATGGAGGGGTGCCGCGTTAGCGGCGGGGTGGTTTGGCACCCGCTATCCGCGTCTACCGCACGCTCTTTGCCGTCCGGCGAAAACGTTTGATGGCTAACCGCCGAAAAATTCCCCTCTGTGGAGGGGTGCCGCGTTAGCGGCGGGGTGGTTTGGCGCCCGCTATCCGCGTCTACCGCACGCGTTTTGCCGCCCCGCACGGATATTCGTACACATTACAAAAAAATCAAAAAAATAACAAAAAAAATTAAACAGGAGATTATTAAAATGTCGGATCTAAACAAAATGTTGGAAGAAGTAAAGTCTATGACGGTCGTCGAGCTTAACGAATTCGTTAAGCTGCTCGAAACCGAGTTCGGCGTTTCGGCCGCGGCTATGTCGGTCGCGGCGCCCGCCGCGGGCGGCGAGGCCGCCGCCGCCGTCGAAGAGGAAAAGACCGAGTTCACGCTCGTTCTAAAAGAGGTCGGCGGCAACAAAATCGCCGTCATCAAGGTCGCCCGCGAGGCTACCGGATTAGGTCTGGGTGAGGCGAAAGCGTTGGTCGACGGCGCCCCCAGCACCATCAAGGAAAAAATGCCCAAGGACGCCGCCGAGGAGTTCAAGAAGAAGTTCGAGGAGGCCGGCGCGGTCGTCGAGCTTAAATAACGCCTATGTCGGAGCTTTTAAGTTTTTTAAGTACGTTCACGTTCGAGGAAAAGCTGTATATAGCCGTCATTATCGCGTTCGTCCCGATTACCCTGTTGGGAATTTTTGCGAGCGTTTCGGTTAGCCGCACGTTCCGCAAGTATTCGTCCGAGCCCACCGCCTGCGGCGTCCGCGCCGCCGAGGCCGCGCGCGATATGCTCGACGGCAACGGCTTAACGAACGTCGCCATACACCGCGTCGAGGGCGAGCTGACCGATCACTTCGACCCGCGCACCCAAACAATAAGCCTGTCGAACTCGGTCTATCCGTCAAGCTCGATAGGCGCGGTCGGCGTAGCTTGCCACGAGGCCGGTCACGCCGTACAGCACGCGCGCGGCTTCGTATTTTCGCGCGTGCGGCTGGCGCTCGTGCCCGTCGTCAATATAGCCAACCGAACGCTTATGCCGCTTATGATTATCGGTATGCTACTCGGTTTTTTAAGCATAGCCACAAGCGTGGGGCTTATATTCGTCGTCTGCGGACTCGTGCTGTTCGGTATGAGCACGCTGTTCGCCCTCGTAACCCTGCCCACCGAATTCGACGCCTCGCGCCGCGCCCTAAACGCGATCGCATCCTCCGGCAACTACACAAAGCGCGAGCTTTCCGGCGCAAAAAAAGTCCTCCGCGCCGCCGCCCTGACATACGTCGCGGCCTTCCTTATGTCCCTCCTTCAATTCCTGCGCTTCCTTCTAATAATCCTAATGTCCTTCTCCCGCCGTAGGAACTAACCGCGTGTCCGGAGTTTTGAACCGCTTTTGAACCGTTTTGCCAAAAACTATCGACAAACCTTTCGTAATGCCGTATAAATAATAATGCAAGGTAAAACTTGCAATTCTCACGGCAACGTGAGGGCTAAGACCGCGAAAGCGGGACGCTCCCCGATATTCTCGGGGAGATTTTTTATAAAAAAGTTCAAAAAGCTTTCAAAAACTATTGACAAACCGCCGTCGATATCGTATACTGCGATCGCGCGGTTAAACGCGCACATTGCTTGTGGCACGTAACCATTCGTGTCTACGTTGGACTCCCTTGCAATATGGGGAGTTTATTTTTATTAAGAACTATTGCCGTAGCGGTTCGGCTATAAAACTAACCGCTAAAAAATTCCCTCGGCGATGAAAAGAACCTATTCCCCAAAAAAGGCGGTGTCGTAGGTGTCGGGGCGCTTTAACTATCCGTCGCCGGGGTGGTTCCCCGTCCGCCTATAAATTCCCCTCTATGGAGTGCCTCGCCTCTTAACGGGCTGTGCTCCGGTTGGTGCTCGCCCTTGCAAACGGCTTTGCCGTTTGTAGGGCGTGCGAACTTGCGAGCTAAGCCCGTCAATAAGGCGAGGCACTCCATAGAGGGGAATTTAAGAGATATGCCGGGCGCGGCAAACAAGCCCGGAGGGGAATTCAAGGGATATGCCGAGTGCGGCAAACAAGCCCGGAGGGGAATTCAAGGGATATGCCGAGTGCGGCAAACAAGCCCGGAGGGGAATTTAAGAGATATGCCGGGTGCGGCAAAGATCGGAAGAGCGTCGTGTAGGGAAAGAGTGTAACTGGCCGTGTAGG